>NZ_VFOV01000001.1:656250-1020000 GCF_006716315.1 Nocardioides albertanoniae
CGCCGATGTTGGCGGCCGTCGCGACCACCTCGGCCCGGGTCGTGGAGGCCTGCGGTCGTGCCGACCGGTGCAGCTCGGCGAGATGAGCCGTCGCCGTCGCGGTCAGCATCCCGACGCCCAGCCCGGACGCGAACCTGGCCAGCAGCAGCCAGCCGAGCTCGTGGGTCGAGAGGAAGATCAGCGCGGCGAGCACGTTGAGCAGCACCGCGGGCGCGACCACCCGCCGTCGTCCGAACCGGTCGGAGAGGTGTCCGGCGAGGAAGAGCGAGGCCGCGACCCCGACACCATAGGTCGCGAACACCACCGTGATCCCGAACGAGCCCCAGCCCTGCTCCTCGACGTAGAAGACGTAGAGCGGTGCGGGAGCCGAGGCGAAGGCCATCGTCACCGCGAACAGGAACGCCACCGACCAGAACCCGCGGGCGTGATGGGAGATCGTACGCAGCTCGGCCGAAGCGGAGCCCGAGGCGGTGGACGGGGGCTCGGTCTCAGAGGTCACGTGTCACCTCAACGTCCCACCGGGCGCCGGACATTCCGCAGAACGCACCGCGGCCCGCCCGGTGAACCGGGCGGGCCGCAGCGTACGTGCAGATCAGGCTCAGAAAGCCGTCTCGGGCAGATCCATGATCGAGTTGTCGATCGCCTCGGCGATCGCCCGCTCCGAGGTGAGCTTGGGCAGGTTGTAGGCGGCGTAGAACTTCGCCGCGGCGACCTTGCCCGTGTAGAAGTCGGTGTCCTTGCCGGCGTCGCCGGCGAGGGCCGCGAGGGCGACCTCGGCCTGACGGAGCAGCAGCCAGCCGAGCACCAGGTCGCCGACCGCGAGCAGCAGGCGCGAGGTGTTCTGGGCGACCTTGTAGATGTTGGTGATCTCCTCCTGGGAGGCCATCAGGTCGTTGAACATGTGCCCGACCATCGCGTTGACGTCCTCGAGCGCGGTCGCGAGCAGGGCGCGCGACTCCTTGAGCTCGGCGGAGCCCTCGTCGTCGAGGAACTTCTGGATCTCGCCCGCGAGGTGACCCAGCGCAGCGCCCTGGTTCTTCACGATCTTGCGGAAGAAGAAGTCCTGGCCCTGGATGGCCGTGGTGCCCTCGTAGATCGAGTCGATCTTGGCGTCACGGACGTACTGCTCGATCGGGTATTCCTGCAGGAAGCCCGACCCACCGAAGGTCTGCAGCGACTCGGTGCCGAGCAGCACCCAGGCGCGCTCGGAGCCATAGCCCTTGACGATCGGGAGCAGCAGGTCGTTGACTGCCTCGGCGAGCTTGCGCTCCTCCGAGCCCTCCTCGGCGAGCGCGACCTTCTCCTGCCACGAGGTCGTGTAGTAGACCAGCGCGCGCATGCCCTCGGCGAACGCCTTCTGCACGAGCAGCGAGCGGCGTACGTCGGGGTGGTGGGTGATCGTGACGCGCGGGTCCGTCTTCGCGGCGGCCACGAGGTCGGCACCCTGCACGCGGGACTTGGCGTAGTCCAGCGCGTTCAGGTAGCCGCTCGACAGCGTCGCGATGGCCTTGGTGCCGACCATCATGCGAGCGTTCTCGATGACGTCGAACATCTGGGCGATGCCGTCGTGCACCTCGCCGAGCAGCCAGCCCTGGGCAGCCTCGCCGCCGCCGACCTGCGGGTCGCCGAAGGTGACCTCGCAGGTGTTGGAGACCTTGATGCCCATCTTGTGCTCGACGTTGGTCACGTAGACGCCGTTGCGCTCACCGGTGAGCTCACCGGACTCGTGGTCGAAGTGCAGCTTCGGCACGAGGAAGAGCGAGAGACCCTTGGTGCCCGGGCCGCCGACGCCCTCGACGCCCTTCGGGCGCGCGAGGACGAGGTGCATGATGTTCTCCTGCAGGTCCGACTCGGCGCTGGTGATGAAGCGCTTGACGCCGGAGATGTTCCAGGAGCCGTCCTCGTTGGGGGTCGCGACGGTCTTGCCGGCGCCGACGTCGGAGCCCGCGTCGGGCTCGGTCAGCACCATGGTGGCGCCCCAGAGCTTCTCGACCATGATCTCGGCGATGCGCTTGTCGCGGTCGGTGCCGTTCTCGTAGACGACCTTCGAGAAGAAGGGGCCCGCGGCGTACATCCAGATCGCCGGGTTGGCACCCAGCAGCATCTCGGCCATCGCCCAGACGACCGAGCTCGGGGCCGCCTGGCCACCGATCTCCTCGGGAGCGGTCAGGCTCCAGAAGCCGGACTCCATGAAGGCGTCGTAGGACTTCTTGAAGGACGCCGGGACGGGCGCCGTGTTGGTCTTCGGGTCGAAGACCGGCGGGTTGCGGTCCGCGTCCTCGAACGACTCAGCAAGGTCCTCGCGGCAGAGGCGCTCGACCTCCGTGAGGATCTCCTTCGCGGTGTCGACGTCCAGATCCGCGTACGGCCCGGTGCCGAGCACCTTGTCGGCGCCGAAGACCTCGAACAGGTTGAACTCGATGTCGCGGAGATTGCTCTTGTAGTGGCCCACTGATCCACCTTCATGCCTCGTCGGATTTACCAGTCGCGGACGCCGTCATGGCGAGTACTACTGGCGAGTAACCTCAAGAATAGGCATGCCCATGCGGGGGTGCAAGCCCGGGGCTACTCATCGGTAGCAAATTTTCTCCGCCTCGGCCCGCCACGGCAGCAGGAAGGACGACAGCAGAAGCACGCCCCCGGCTACCGCGATCGCGGTGCGCGGGCTCGTCGCAGCGGCCAGCGTGCCGGCCGCCAGCACCCCGACCGGCTGGGCGATCTTCATGGTGATCGACCACGCCGCCTGCACCCGCGACATGTGGTCGTCGGCGGTCTCGCGCATCCGGTAGGTGGCGAAGGTGGGGTTGAAGACGCCGGCGCAGAGGATCAGCCCGAAGTTGGCGGCGGTGAACCACACGAAACCTGCCGGGCCGCCCGGGGTGAACGCGATCGGGACGGTCCAGAGCGTCCGCGCGACCCCGGAGGTCAGCAGCACCGTCCGCTCGCCGAGCCGGCTCGTCAGCCGCGGTGTGCACAGGGCCCCGACGATGCCGCCGAGGCACGGGACGCCCATGGCGATGCCATACATCCACGGCTCCATGCCGAGCTCTCGCAGGGTCAGCACGGCCTGCAGCGGGCTGGTCGCGATGACGCACGAGCCGAAGAGTGCTGCGTTGAGGAAGAGCGAGCGGAGGTTGCGTCGGGCGAGGATGTAGCGCCAGCCTGCGGTCACCTCGGTCCGCCAGCGCTGCTTCGCTCTCGTCGGCGGGTCCGGTTCAGGCGTACGGATCGAACCGATGCCCAGCGCGGAGAGCAGATAGGTCATCGCGTCGACGAGCACCGTCAGGGTCGGCCCGAACGCGGAGACGAGGGCGCCGCCGATGGGAGGCCCTGCGGTGAAGGTCGTCCAGAAGGTCGTCTCCAGGCGGCTGGTCGCGGTCAGCCTGGTCTCCGGTGCGACCAGGGCTTTCAGGTGTGCACCGGAGGCGGCGGTGAAGGCGAGCTCGCAGGAGGCACCGATGACGCCGACGACGCACAGCTGCGCATAGGTGAGCGCGTCGAGCAGCCCTGCGGTCGGAACGCTCAGCATCGCCGCGAACCGGATCAGGTCGGCCCCGATCATCGTCGGCCGCTTGCGGCGGTACTCGATCCACGGCCCCAGCCGGATCCCTGCCGCCGCGGCCGCGAACCCGGACAGCGCTGCCAGCAGCGAGACCTGGAACGTCGAAGAGTCGAGCGCGAGCACCGCGACGAGAGGCAGAGCGCCGTAGGCGATCGTCGACCCGGCTTGGCTTGTGGCGGTGGCCAACCAGAGCCGGTTGAAGTCTCGGCCGAGGGCGGTGCTCGGCTCGAGCTCCGCGGCGGTCACCCGACGACCCTAGTCGGGATGGACTCGGCCAATAGGTAGAACACGTTTCAGTTTCGGCGTACGATCTGCCGCATGATCTCCTCCGACGCCATCACCTGGAACGCGCCCGACGACGAACACCCCGCTCGCACGGCCGGGCAGCGCTCCTATGCCGCCGTCGCCAAGGGCGACCTCGACGAGTGGCTGACGATCTATGCAGAAGACTGCGTGCTCGAGGACCCGGTCGGTCCCTCGATGTTCGACCCCGAGGGCAAGGGCCACCACGGTCACGAGGGGCTCAAGGCGTTCTGGGAGAAGGCCATCGCCTCCGTCGACAGGTTCGAGTTCGAGATCAACGACTCCTTCGCCAACCCCGAGGGCAACACCTGCGCCAACATCGGCAAGATCAAGACGAGCTTCGCCGACGGCAGCTACACCACCACCGAGCTGATCATGGTCTACGTCGTCGACGACGACGGCCGGGTGAAGTCGATGAAGGCCTTCTGGGAGCCGGAGCGCACGATGGCGTCGTTCACGAAGCCCTGAGGCCGGCTAGCCCGTGCTCAGGCGATGGCGTGCTCGGCGATCCACTCGACCAGCGGACGTACGGCTCGCCAGTCCTTCTTCACCTCGGTGACCAGGTCGCCGGTGTGGATGACCGGCTCGAAGCCGATGGTGCGGCCGAGGTGGATCGACTTGTGGCGCAGCAGCTCGATCTTGGGGTGGTCCTTGGCGATGCCGCGCGGCGCGGTCTTGAGCCGGTCGCCGGTGACCTCGTAGCCCTTCTTCTCGGCCACGGCGAGGCGTTTCTCCAGCTCGGCGCCGTAGTGGTCGTGGACGATCGCGGCCCGGAAGGCTGCCAGCCGGGGCGGCTCGAACCAGTAGCAGCCGCCGCCGGTGCGTACGCCTCGCGGTGAGATCTCCACGTAGTAGCCCATCTGCGGTGCCACCGCCACGAAGGCGCCCTGGTGGGCCTTGTAGGGCACCTTGTCCTTCGAGAAACGTACGTCGCGATAGGGCCGGAAGATCTTCGCGGTGCCGAACTCCTCGGCGAGCTCGTCGGTGAGCGCCTTCATCGGCGCGTGCACCGACTCCTTGTAGATGTGCTTGTGGGCTTCCCAGAACGACTTGGTGTTGTCGACCTCGAGATCGTCGTAGAAGTCGAGCGCCGCCACGGGAAAACCTTCGAAAGCCACGTCGGCAATCCTACGAGGCGACTGCTCGGCGTCAGGTGCTCGGGATCTGGATCGTGTCGGCGACCCGGCGGGCGTGCTCGGCCATGGCGCGGGCGATGGTGGCGGACTCGCCGAGGTGGCGGCTCGGGTCGAGCAGCCCGTCGATCTCGTCGCGGGTGAAGTGGGCCGAGACCTCGGGGGAGGCGGCCAGCAGCGAGGCGAAGTCGACGTCGTCGACCGCCGAGCGCTGGGCGAGCTCGAAGACGACGTCGTGGGCGACCTGACGCCCGATGCGTTCGCCCAGCTCGAGCATCAGCGACTCCGAGCCGATGAGCCCACCCGACAGGGCCAGGTTGGCGCGCATGCGCTCCTCGTCGAAGGTCAGGCCGGTGAAGACGACCACCAGCCGGGCCAGCACGTCACCGGCGAGCGTCGACGCCTGGGCGACCGCGTCCTCGAGGATCCCGGTCATCGCACCGTTGGCCTCGTGGTCGTGGAGCATCGACTCCATCGCCGGGGCGACGAGAGCGCGCAGCTGGGCGGAGGCGGTGATGACATCGAGCGTGAGCTGCGGGTTGCGCTTGTGGGGCATCGTCGAGGAACCGACGGTGCCCTCGGGGATCGGTTCGAAGGCCTCGCCGAACTCCGGCTGCATCATCGAGTAGACGTCTTTGCCGATCTTGCCGGCGGTGCCGCCCAGCATGCCCAGGATCGAGACCCACTCGACCATGCCGTCGTTGATCGCGCGCGAGGGCACCGGCATCGAGCCCATGTCGAGCCTCGCGGCGGTCTCCGTCTCGATCGCGCGGGCGTGGGAGCCGAAGGAGGCCATCGTGCCTGCGGCCCCGCCCATCAAGAGGCGGAAGACGCGGTCTTCGACCGATCGGAGCCGGTCGACGTGGGCCGCGATCTCGTCGATCCAGATCGCGACCTTGAAGCCGAAGGTGATCGGCACCGCGTGCTGGGAGTGCGTACGCCCCGGCATCGGCACCTCCGCACCGGCCTCGGCCACCTTCGAGAGCGAGCGGAGCAGGTCGCCGAGCAGGTCGAGGATCGTGTGGTGGGCGCGGCGCAGCAGGATCAGGTCGGCGCTCTGGGTGATGTTCTGCGTGGTGGCACCCCAGTGCACCCAGCCGCCGTGCTCGGCGCCGACGACACGGGAGAGCTCCTCGACCAGCGGCGTCAGCGGGTGGCTCTGCTCGGCCGTGGCCTGCTCGATCCGGTCGAGATCGAGCATGTGCAGGTCGGCGGCCTCTGAGATCGCCTCGCCGGCTGCCGCGGGGATCGCCTCGACGGCCGCCTCGGCCTCGGCCAGCGCCGCCTCCACGTCGAGCCGCGCCTGGAGGCGCGCCTCGTAGGTGAACAGGTCTCCGATGCCGTGGTCGGGGACTCGTCCGTCGGTGAATCGGCAGGTCGAGCCCGCGGGCATGTCGAAGATCCTTTACGCGTCGTTCATCTGGTGGTCGAAATTCAGCTACCCGATCTTAACGGAGGCGACCCACAGAGTCCCGCCTCCGTGGGCGGGATCACGCCCCAGAAATGCAGTCAAGCCGGACCCCCGAGCGACGGGAAGATCCGACTTGTGCGTTGGAGCGGACGACGAGACTCGAACTCGCGACATCAACCTTGGGAAGGTTGCGCTCTACCAACTGAGCTACGTCCGCAGGTGCGACGAGGATGTTACCCCACCCGCCCAGGCAGGTGTGAAAGGCGGTCAGGCAAGTCGCATCGTCGTGGGCAGCGCGCGGCTGCGTTAGGTTTGGCCCGTGCTGCTGAGCGACAAGGACATCCTGACCGAGATCCACGACGGGCGGATCGTCATCGACCCCTGGGACGAGTCGATGCTGCAGCCGTCGTCCATCGACGTACGTCTGGACCGGTTCTTCCGCGTCTTCGACAACCACAAGTACGCCACGATCGACCCGGCCGTCGACCAGTCCGAGCTCACCCGGCAGATCGAGACCGACGGCGACGAGCCGTTCATCCTGCATCCCGGCGAGTTCGTGCTTGGGTCGACCTACGAGACGGTCAGCCTGCCCGACGACATCGCCGCGCGCGTCGAGGGCAAGAGCTCGCTGGGGCGTCTCGGGCTGCTCACTCACGCCACCGCCGGCTTCGTCGACCCGGGCTTCGCCGGTCACGTGACCCTGGAGCTGGCCAACGTCGCGACCCTGCCGATCAAGCTCTACCCCGGCATGAAGATCGGGCAGTACTGCTTCTTCAAGCTCACCTCGCCCGCGCAGAACCCCTACGGCAGCGAGAAGTACGGCAGCCGCTACCAGGGTCAGCGCGGTCCGACGGCCTCGCGCGGCTTCCAGAGCTTCCACCGCACCAAGATCTGAGCGTCGGTGGTCGCGGCTAGGCTCGGCTGGATGAGTGAGACACCGTTCTTGGCGCCCGACGGTCAGACGCGCTGCGCGTGGGCCGGTGGAGCGCCGGAGTTCCTCGAGTATCACGACTCCGAGTGGGGCTTCCCGGCCGGCGGCGACGTGCGCCTGTTCGAGAAGATCTGCCTCGAAGGGTTCCAGAGCGGGCTCTCGTGGCGCACGATCCTCAACAAGCGGCCTGCGTTCCGCGAGGTGTTCGCGGGGTTCGAGTTCGACCGGGTCGCCGGCTTCGACGAGGGTGACGTGGAGCGGCTGCTGCTCGACGCGAGGATCATCCGCCACCGCGGCAAGATCGAGGCGACGATCAACAATGCCCGGCGCGCGGTCGAGCTCGTCGAGGAGCAGGGCTCGCTGGCTGCGTACGTCTGGGGTTTCGAGCCGGAGCCGCTGGCGGTGCCGGAGGTCGTGGCGACCTCGGCGGCCTCCGTCGCGCTCTCCAAAGACCTCAAGAAGCGCGGCTGGAAGTTCGTCGGGCCGACGACGATGTACGCCTTCATGCAGTCGATGGGGGTCATCAACGACCACTCGCTCGACTGCGTGATCCGCGACGTGGTCGAGGCCGAGAGGGCGGCGTTCGTCAGGCCGTGAGGGCGGCCGTGGCGGCCAGGGCCTGTGGTCAAGATCCGAGGGCGATATGTCGTTGAACGGCAAATGTGTTTAGGCTGTCCTAACTAAGCATTGCCTAACCCGAGGTGGCCCCACGTGATCCGTCGTTCCCTACTCACCGCAGCAAGCGCCGTGCTCGCTCTTTCCGGTCTGGCTGCGTGCAGCACCGGCTCGACCGACTCCGCCGACACCGGCCAGGAGTCCTCCTCGAAGGCCGACTCGGGCGCCTTCCCGGTCTCCATCAAGCACGCCTACGGTGAGGCCAAGATCGAGAAGGAGCCCAAGCGAGTCGCCGTGGTCGGTGTCGACGACGCCGACATGCTCCTCTCGCTCGGTGTCGTGCCGGTCAGCATCCCCAAGGTGACCTGGGGCGGCGACGAGGACGGCACGACGCCGTGGTTCGACGACAAGCTGAAGGAGCTGGGCGCCGACCAGCCGGCGATCCTCGACCAGACCGACGCGGTGCCGGTCGACGAGGTCGCCAAGCAGAACCCTGACCTGATCCTGGCCACCTACTCGGGCATCACCAAGGCGGAGTACAAGAAGCTCTCCGAGATCGCCCCGGTCGTCGCGTTCCCCGACCAGCCCTGGGCCACTCCGTGGCAGGACTCGCTCGAGATGGTCGGCAAGGCCACCGGTCGCAACAAGCTGGCCGACGAGGTCGAGGCGGAGACCGAGAAGACCATCGAGACCGCCAAGAAGGACAACCCGGAGATCCAGGGCAAGACCTTCGTGTGGGCCTCGCTCGCGACGGCCGACCTGTCCAAGATCCCGTTCTACACGACCGAGGACGCCCGTCCGGAGTTCCTGACCCAGCTCGGCATGAAGAACGCGCCCTACGTCGAGGCCAACACCAAGAAGGGCCAGTTCTTCACCGAGGTCTCTGCCGAGAAGGCCAGCGAGCTGAAGTCCGACTTCTTCTTCACCTATGCGGTCGAGGACAAGGACGCCGAGACGTTCCGCAAGGACAAGCTGATCGGTCAGATCCCGGCGATCAAGAACGGTCACATGTGGGCCTCGACCGACAACGTCGCCTCGCTCGCCGCGGGCATCCCGACGCCGCTGTCGGTGCCGTACGCCATCGACGAGTTCGTTCCCGGGATCGTGAAGGCCGTCGAGGGTCAGTGACCCTCACCGTCGCCCCGCACCGAGCCCCGGCCGCGCCTCAGCGTGGCCGGGGCTGGTCGGGTCTCCCCACCGCCGGCCTCCTGGTCGGCGTCGTGCTGCTCGCCGTCGTGGCGTCGCTGCTGATCGGCGCGAAGCTGGTCTCGCCGCTCGACCTGTGGCGAGACGGCTCCGTCGGGCAGGGGATCATCCAGGCCCGGATGCCGCGCACGGTGCTCGGCGTCGTCGTCGGGGCTGCGCTGGCGGTCGCGGGCGGCTGCCTCCAGGGGCTGACCCGCAACCCGCTCGCCGACCCGGGGCTGCTCGGTATCAATGCCGGCGCCACGTTCGCCATGGTCATCGCCGTCTCCGTCTTCGGGATCGGCTCGCTGTCAGGTTATGTGTGGTTCGCGTTCGTCGGCGCCGCGCTGGCGATGGTGCTCGTCCACACGGTCGCCGCCTTCGGCGCGGGCGGGGCGACCCCGGCCAAGCTGGTGCTCGCCGGCGCGGCGTTGTCGGCCGGCGTCGCCTCCTGGACCGCGGCCGTGCTCCTGCGCGACAAGGCCACTTTCGACGTGCTCCGCCAGTGGCAGGTCGGCACGGTCGGCGGCCGTGGCTGGGACGTCATCCTCACCGCCCTGCCCTTCCTCGTCGTCGGTGCCGTCCTGGCACTCACCGGGGCCCGTACGCTCGACACCCTCGCTCTGGGCGACGACCTCGCCAAGGGCCTGGGCCGCCGCACCGCCGTCGACCGCGTCGTGGTCGGTCTGGGTATCGTGCTGCTCACCGGCACCGCCACCGCGCTGTGCGGGCCGATCGGGTTCGTCGGGCTGGTCGTGCCCCACATGGTGCGGACGCTGGTCGGCTCCGCCTACACCCGGGTGCTCCCGCTCTCGGCCGGCTTCGGTGCCGCGCTCACGTTGCTCGCCGACGTCGTCGGGCGAGTCGTCTGGGCGCCCTCCGAGATCCAGGTCGGGGTCATGACAGCCATCGTCGGCGTGCCCGTCTTCGTCTACTTCCTGCGTCGTGGACGGATGGCCGGCCTGTGAGCGCGACGTTGGAAGGCCCGGCGGTCGCCGGGGAGGGGCAGGCCACGCATGCCGTACGCCGTGCCCGCCGCGCCCCGCGCAACCGGCTCTGGCTCGTCGCGGGATCGCTCGGCGCGGCCCTATTCGGGCTCTTCGCGCTGCGCGTGCTCGCCGGCGACTTCATCATCACACCCGCCGACTTTGTGAAGATCCTGGGCGGCCAGGACATCCCGAACGCTCCCAGCGCCACCTTCATCCTGATGGAGTCGAAGCTTCCGCGCGCGGTGCTCGGCGTGCTCGCGGGCGTCGCGTTCGGCACCGCAGGGGCGATCTTCCAGTCGACCCTGCGCAACCCGCTGGCCAGCCCCGACATGCTCGGGATCTCGCTCGGCGCCAGCGCCGCCGCGGTCTTCGCGATCGTCGTGCTCTCGGTCAACGGCTCGATGCTGTCGGTCGTCGGCGTGGTCGGCGCGATCCTGACCGCGGCGGTCATCCGTGGGGTCGCGGGCAGCGACGGCGGCTACCGGCTGGTGCTGGTCGGCGTCACCGCAGCCGCGGCCCTGCTCGCGGTGATCCAGTATCTGTTCACCCGCGCCGCCGAGAACGACGCCCAGCGCGCCCTGCGCTGGATGACCGGCAGCCTCAGCGACGCCACCTGGCCGACGATCCGCATCCTGGCCGTCTGCCTGCTGGTCCTGCTGCCCCTGGTGGCCTGGACCGTGAAGTCGCAGCGGGTGCTCGAGCTCGGCCCCGACGTGGCCCGCGCGCTCGGCGTCACCCACCGCTACGCCGACCTGCTGCTGCTCCTCGCCGTGCTCCTGTGCGCGCTGGCGGTCGCCGCGTGCGGTCCGGTCGCGTTCGTCGCCTTCGTCGCCGGGCCGATCGCGCGCGTGCTCAACGGCGGGCGTACGACTCTCCTGGGGGCCGGTCTGGTCGGGGCGATCGTGATGGTCGGGTCCGACTACCTGGCGGCGTACGCCATTCCTGACACCAACCTCCCGGTCGGTGTCGTCACCGGTGCGTTCGGGGCACCTTTCCTGATGTGGTTGCTCGCCAGCGGGCGGGCCGGAAGGCGATGAGATGAAAGAGGCCCAGATGAGACTCGCCGCGGAGAGCGTGAGCCTCGGATACGGCGGGGACCCGGTCGTCGACGGCGTCTCGCTGGAGATCCCCGACGGGCTCACCACCGTGATCGTCGGCGCCAACGGCTGCGGGAAGTCGACGCTGCTGCGCGGGATGGCGCGACTGCTGAAACCGTCGTCGGGGCAGGTCGTGCTCGACGGCAAGGCGGTGCACAAGCAGCCGACCCGTGCCGTGGCCAAGACCCTCGGTCTGATGCCGCAGTCGCCGATCGCGCCGGAGGGCATCACCGTGGTCGACCTGGTCGGCCGCGGCCGTCAGCCTCACCGCGGCGCGCTGCAGCGCTGGTCCTCCGACGACGACGCCGCCGTCGCCGACGCGCTCGAGCTGACCAACACCCTCGACCTCGCCGACCGGATCGTCGACGAGCTCTCCGGTGGCCAGCGGCAGCGGGTCTGGGTGGCGATGGCGCTGGCCCAGCAGACCGACCTGCTGCTCCTCGACGAGCCGACCACCTTCCTCGACGTCGCCCATCAGATCGACCTCCTCGACCTGCTGCACGGCCTCCGGGAGACCCGGGGCACCACCGTCGTGATGGTGCTCCACGACCTCAACCTGGCCGCCCGCTACGCCGACCACCTGGTCGCCATGGCCGGCGGCACGGTGGCGGCCACCGGCACCCCGGTCGAGGTGGTGACCGCCGACCGCGTCGAGGAGATCTTCGGCCTGGAGGCGCAGGTCATCCCCGACCCCGTCTCGGGAACGCCGCTGGTCGTGCCCATCGGCCGCCATCACCGCCCGAACACACACCCCGTCCCGGTCCAGTCCCAGGGAGCCTGACATGCCGATCCTCGCCCGCGTCTCCGTGCGCTCCGTCGAGCGCCTCTCGCCGTCCTTCGCCCGCATCGAGCTGGCCGGTGCCGACCTGGCCGACCTCGGCAACGACGGGCCGTCGTTCGACCAGCGCATCAAGCTGATCTTCCCGGCCACCCCGGGCGTGCTCCCTGACCTCGCACCCGGCGACTGGTATTCCGAGTGGCTGGCCATCCCCGACGACGAGCGCCCCCGGATGCGCACCTACACGATCCGGTCGCTCGAGGGGGAGGGCATCGAGAAGCGCCTGTACGTCGACTTCGTGCTGCATCCCGGAGCCCACGGCCCCGGCTCCGACTGGGCCGGCTCGGCCCGGCCCGGCGACGAGATCCTGGTCGTCGGCCCGAAGCTCGGCGAGGCGTACGGCGGGATCGAGTGGCTCCCCGGTGACGCCAGCCGGCTGCTGCTCGTCGGTGACGAGACCGCCGTGCCGGCGATCGTCTCGATCCTCGAGTCGTTGCCGGCAGACGCCACCGGCACGGCGTTCCTGGAGGTGCCGGTCGCTGCCGACGTACAGGAGGTCTCTGCTCCGGAGGGCGTCAACGTCACCTGGCTTCCACGAGAGGGTGAGCCGGTGGGCGCGCCGTCCCTGGCGGCCGTCGGCGGCCTGCTGGGCTTCGAGGCGAAGCCTGACGAGCTGGCCACCGTGCTGGTCGTCGACCCCAACCTGTGGGAGACACCGGTCTACTCCTCCTCCGGCGAGACCGTCACGGCGGCCTGCCATGGCACCGACGACGGCACCGACAAGAGCGCGAGCGAGGCCGTGGACGGGCGCTACGCCTGGATCGCCGGTGAGTCCCGGATGGTCACCGCCCTGCGCCGACACCTGGTCAACGAGCTCGAGATGCCCCGCAAGCAGGTCGCATTCATGGGCTACTGGCGCGAAGGCGTGTCGATGAAGGGGTGACCCCGGGCACACTTGCCGCGAACACGGGGTTAGGTTTGATGCGCCCAATCCAATAGAAGGGTCTTGGAATGCAAGCAAGCATCCTGGCCGCGGACACCCTGATCCAGGCCAACGCGGTCGACTATCTCCTGATCGCCATCTACTTCGCATTCGTTCTCGGCATCGGCTTCCTGGCCAGTCGGGGCATGTCGAACTCGGTGGACTTCTTCCTGTCCGGTCGGTCCCTGCCCGCATGGGTGACCGGCCTCGCCTTCATCTCAGCCAACCTCGGCGCCGTCGAGATCATGGGTATGTCGGCCACAGGAGCTCAGCTCGGACTGCCCACCGTCCATTATTTCTGGATCGGCGCGGTGCCGGCCATGCTCTTCCTGGGTGTCGTGATGATGCCCTTCTACTACGGCTCCAAGGTGCGCTCGGTCCCCGAGTTCATGAAGCGTCGTTTCGGCACCGGTGCCCACCTGGTCAACGCGATCTCGTTCGCGATCGCGCAGCTGCTGATCGCCGGCATCAACCTCTACCTGCTCGGTGCCATCGTGCACGCGCTGCTCGGCTGGCCGCTGTGGGTCGCGCTGATCGTGGCCGCGGTGATCGTGCTCTCCTACATCACCCTCGGTGGCCTGAAGGCAGCGATCTACAACGAGGTGCTGCAGTTCTTCGTGATCGTGGCCGCTCTGCTGCCGCTGACGCTCCTCGGTCTCCACCGGGTCGGCGGCTGGGACGGCCTGACCGCCAAGATCACCCAGGCGGCCAACGACAACCCCGACACCATCGCGCCGGCCGCCGGACAGCTCAGCTCCTGGCCCGGTGCCGCGCTGACCGGCTTCGACTCCGACCTCCTCTCGGTGATCGGCATCGTCTTCGGCCTCGGCTTCGTGCTCTCTTTCGGCTACTGGACGACCAACTTCGTCGAGGTCCAGCGAGCGATGGCCGCCGACTCGATCAGCGCCGCCCGCAAGACGCCGATCATCGGCGCCTTCCCGAAGATGTTCATCCCGTTCATCACCATCTTCCCCGGCATGATCGCGGCGGTCCTGGTCACCGAGATCGCGCGTACGAAGGCGGGGGAGTCGGTCGCCGGTGGAGCCTCCGGTGAGGGCGTGACCTATAACGACTCGCTGCTCTACCTGATGGCAGAGGTGCTGCCCAACGGTCTGCTCGGCCTGGCGATCACCGGTCTGCTGGCGGCGTTCATGGCCGGTATGGCGGCCAACGTCTCCGCGTTCAACACGGTGGTGTCCTTCGACATCATCGAGGAATACATCATCAAGGACCGGCCCGACGAGTTCTACGTCAGGCTCGGCCGCTGGGCGACGGTCGGCGCGACCGCGGTCGCGATCTTCACCGCGGCCCTGGCGTCCAACTTCTCCAACATCATGGACTACCTGCAGACCCTGTTCGGGTTCTTCAACGCGCCGCTGTTCGCGACGTTCATCCTGGGTATGTTCTGGAAGCGGATGACCGCGACCGCCGGTTGGGCCGGTCTGGTCTCCGGCACCCTGGCCGCGGTGCTCGTCGGCATCCTGTCCGACGGCACGCTCGGCGGGCTCTCCGTCGGCGTCCTGCCGCTGTCGGGCCAGGGCGCGTCGTTCGTCGCTGCCGGTGCGGCCTTCGTCGTCGACATCGTCGTCAGCGTGCTCGTCTCGCTGGTGACCAAGCCGAAGCCCGAGGGCTCGCTGAAGGGTCTCGTCTACTCCGAGACTCCCAAGGAGGACCTGGTCGACGCCGAGGACGCCGGACGTGCGTGGTACTCACGGCCGGTGCCGCTGGCCGGCCTTGCCCTGGTCATGGTCATCATCTTGAACGTGATCTTCTAAGGAGACTGAGATGCCTAGCGAATCCAACACCGCTGAGACCGCCAAGAGCGGCGGAGTCCTCGGCACGCTGCTGTCGCTCTTCGACATCCGCAACGTGATCGGGGCCCTGCTCGCCGTCTACGGCGTCATCCTGCTCCTGATGGGGCTGATCGGTGACCCGGAGGTCGAGAAGACCGGCGGGCCCAACGCCAACCTGTGGGCAGGCATCGTCCTGCTCGTCATCGGCGCGATCTTCCTCGCCTGGGGTCTGCTGCGTCCGGTCGTTCCGGACGCGCCGACCCCTCCGGGTGCGGAGAAGAAGTAGGCCCTACGAGGCCCGGAGCCCGATCAGAGCCCGATCAGAGTGACGTCACCGCTGACCGTGGTGGTGCGGAGCTCGACGTAGGGCTCACCCTCGGCCGGTGCGCCAGCGCTCTCGACAGTGCTGGTGCACCGGCCGCTCACTGTGTTGACGTCGGTCCACACCGGGGTGCCGTTCGGGATCCCGATGCGTACGTCGGCCGAGGCCGCCTTCACCGTGACCCGGCCGGCGTGCACCGTGTGGATCGCGAAGTCGCCCGAACCGGTCGAGTGGCTCACCTCGCCCTCGGCCTCGTCGATCTCGACGCTGCCCGACCCGGTCTTGACCTTCAGCTCGTGGACGGTGCCGATCCGGATGTCGCCGGACCCCGACTTGATCGACGCCCGGCCGTCGAGGGTGTCTGCCTCGGTGTCGCCGGAGCCGGACTCCGACTGGAACTCGTCGGTGACCCGGTCGATGCGTACGTCGCCCGAGCCGGTCTGCACCCACGCTGCTCGGAGCACGCCCTGGGTGGCGATGTCGGCGCTTCCCGTGCGGGCCCGCAGCTGGCTGCGCGACGGCACCCGCACGGTGATCTCGTATCTTCGGGAGCGGCTGAGCGGCCCCCGGTGCGGCTCGGTGATGCTGATCGCGTCGCCGCGCTGCTCGACGACGACCTCCTCGGCGTCTTCGCCGTCGATCTCGACGACCGTCTCGTCGGTCTCGGTGGCCTCGACCTCGAGGTTGCCCTTGCCGAACTCGACCAACAGCTTGGCCGGGGCCGTGGACATGAAGGTGTAGGTGCTCATGATGCTGCTCCTGAATCTGTGAGTGCTGCTGTGGGTGTGCTGATCCACCGGACCGGCCAGGTGGCCGTCCGCTGTCGTGCGTCTGTCGTGCGTCTGTGGTGTGGTCGGCTCAGAGCCAGCCGGTCATCCGCTTGTCGGACCGGTCGCGCGGGCTGCCGCGGAACGGGTCGAAGGCGCCCATCGCCTCGCTGACGATCTGCGGGATCGCGGAGAGGTCGACGTCGACGTTCACGCCGCTCTCGCGAGTCGCCGCGCGCACCGCGCCGACCAACCAGGTGTTGAGCGACTGGCCCGCGTCGGCGGCCGCCTCCTCGGCCTTCGCCTTGAGCGACTCCGGGATGCGGAGGGTCACTCGGGAGAGGGCGTCGTCGGTCTCGGGCTCCAGAGGTTGCGGGGGAGAGGGAGGTGCCGGCGGCGCGGGCGCGACCGGCGGGGTCGGTTCGAAGGCCGGAAGGGTGACCCCGAACTCGAGGTCGCGGCCCTGCAGACGTACGTCGACGTTGCCGGCCGGCAGCTCTGCGGTGATCTCGGAGGCGGCCTGGCTGACGGCCTCCATGATCGCCAGCCGGACGGCCGGGTCGAGAGCGAACCCGAGTCGCTCAGCGGTCTCGCGTGCCTCCGGGCCCGATGCCTCGGCCGCTGCCAGAAGGTCCCGTCGGAGACTGTCGATGTACGGCGTGATGTCCATGCGCACCACTGTGACACCATTTTGACGTCATCGCAACTGTGATGTGACATCACGTGGTGTTAGACTCGCTTGCCGAGAAGTCACGTCTGCAGGTCGAGTGGGCACGTACGTGCCCACTCGACCTGCAGACGTGACGCTTCGACCTTCGCCGTAGACGACGATGGCACCTTGCGATTGCTCGCAAGGTGCCATCGGCTGGTGCAGCGGACTGCGCCGGGATCAGAGGTCGAAGAGCGACCCTGAGTCGTGGATGTCGACGTCCGTACGCGGCGTGTGGGCCTCGCCGCTCGCGGCCGGGGCCGGCTTCGACTCCTGCGTCGGCGCGGCTTCGGCAGGCGCCTCCTCAGGCTCGGCCTCAGCAGGTGCCTCGGCCTCCTCGGTCGGCGCCTCTGCCTCGGCCGGTGCCTCTGCCTCGGGCGCCGCCTCGACGGCGGTGTCCTCGGCCGGAGCGGCCTCGGCAGGGGCTTCCTCGGCCGGAGCCTGGGGAGCCGGAGCCTGCGGGGCGGGAGCTGCCGAGGCGGCGACCGCACCCTCCGGAGCCGAGATGTCGAAGAGCGAGCCGAGGTTGTCGAAGTCGACGTCGCTCCTGGGCTCCGAGGTCGCTCCCGAACCAGCGGCCGTGGCCTCGGCAGCCGCCGCCGGAGCGGCAGGCGCCGCCGGAGCGGGCTCCGCAGGAGCGGCAGGCTCTGCGGGAGCAGCCTCGCTCGGAGCGGCCTGTGCCGGAGCAGCAGCCTCGGGCGCCTTGGCAGGAGCCGCCTCGGGCTCCTGGGCCGGCAGATCGAAGAGCGAACCACCGGCGTTGAGGTCGACACTCGGCTCGGCCGGGGTGGTGCCCGAGGCCGTGTCTGAGGTCTCCGCAGCGGCGGGCGCCTCGGGCTCGGCGGCAGCGGGTGCGGCCTTCGCCTCGGGAGCCGGCTTGGCCTCCTCGGCGGGGGTGGCCGGCACGTCGAACAGCGAGCCACCGGCCCCCAGGTCGACAGCAGGCTTCTCGGCGGGGGCCTCGGTCGCAGGCTTCTCGGCAGCCGGGGTCGACTTCGCCTCGGGCGCAGCCGGCTCGTCGGCAGGTACGTCGAACAGCGAGCCACCGGTGGTGTCGGCGGGCTTCTCCGGCTCGGCGGGCTTCGCGGGCTTCTCGGGCTCGGCAGCCGGGGCGGGGGTGTCGAAGAGCGACCCGCCGCCCGAAGCACCGCCGGAGGCGGGCTCCTGCGGTGCAGGCGTGTCGAAGAGCGAGGAGGCGTCGGCGGGAGCCTTCTTCGTCTCCTCCTCGGCAGGCGAGTCGAAGAGCGACGAGCCTCCGGCAGCAGCCGCGCCGCCGGCAACGGCAGCCCCACCGGCGGACGAGCCGCCGCCGTCTGAGTCGGCGCCGGCCTTGTCGGCCGGAGCGGACTTGCCGGCCGGTGCCGCCTTGGCGGTGGCGCCGACCTTCTCGCCCTGGCCCGGGGCCAGCTTGGTGGCCTGCTCACCCTTGACGGACGCGAGCAGCATCTGCGCGACGTCGAGCACCTCGACCTCTTCGCGAGCGCCACCGCTGGACTGGGCCTTGGTCAGACCGTCGGAGAGCATGACGCGGCAGAACGGGCAGCCGACGGCGATCTGGTCGGCGCCGGTGGCGACGGCCTCCTCCGTACGGTTCTCGTTGATCCGCGAACCGATCTTCTCTTCCATCCACATCCGGGCGCCACCGGCACCACAGCAGAAGGAACGCTCGGAGTTGCGGGGCATCTCCTTGTACTCGGCACCCGGCATGATCTGGAGCAGCTCACGCGGCGGCTCGTAGACACCGTTGTGCCGACCGATGTAGCACGGGTCGTGGTAGGTGATCGAGCGCTTGTGGGCGCCGGCACCGTCGGCCACCGGGGTCAGCTTGCCCTCGCGTACGAGCCGGTTGAGCAGCTGGGTGTGGTGGACGACCTCGAGCTCGATGCCGAACTCCTTGTACTCGTTCTTCAACGTGTTGAAGCAGTGAGCACAGGTGGTGACGGCCTTCTTGACCTTGAACTCCTTGAACGTCTCGACGTTCTGCTGAGCCAGGCCCTGGAAGACGAACTCGTTGCCGGCGCGGCGAGCGGAGTCACCGGTGCAGGTCTCGCCGTTGCCGAGCACGCCGAAGGAGACCCCGGCCATGTCGAGCAGCTCGGCGACGGCGCGGGTGGTCTTCTTGGCACGGTCCTCGTACGCCCCGGCACAGCCGACCCAGAACAGCCAGTCGACCTCCTCGAGCGACTCGATGTCCTTGCCGACCTCCTTGACGTCGAAGGGCAGGTCCTTGGCCCAGTCCATGCGCGCGTTGGCGTTCATGTTCCAGGGGTTGCCCTTGCCCTCGAGGCCCTTGAAGAGGCCGTTGAGCTCGGAGGGGAAGTTGGACTCGACGAGCACCTGGTAACGGCGCATGTCCATGATGTGGTCGACGTGCTCGATGTCGACGGGGCACTGCTGGACGCAGGCACCGCAGGAGGTGCAGGACCAGAGCACGTCCTCGTCGATGACGAAGCCGCCGTCCTCGGGGTTGTAGAACCAGTCGAGCACCTCGGCGTTGCCCTCGGCACCCTCAGGGGCGCCGTCGGCCTTGCCGACCAGCGGCTTCTCCTTGAGGTCCGAGTCGCCGGCGGCGGCGTACGCGTGCTCGCGCATCGCCATCATCATCAGCTTCGGCGAGAGCGGCTTCTCGGTGTTCCAGGCGGGGCACTGCGACTGGCAGCGACCGCACTCGGTGCAGGTGGTGAAGTCGAGGATGCCCTTCCAGGAGAAGTCCTGGATAGAGCCGACACCGAGGATCGCGTCCTCGGGGATGCGGTCCTCCTCGACGTCCTCGAGGGTGACCGGCTTGCCGTCGATGAGCATCGGCTTGATCGAGCCGAGCGCGGTGCCGAGCGGGCGGGCGCCCTCGGAGTCGGACGTACGCGACCCCGGCTCGCGCTTGAACCAGATGTTGAACCAGGCGGTGAAGCGGTGCCAGGCGACACCCATCGTCAGGTTGGAGGAGATCACCATGAGCCAGATCAGCGCGGAGAGGATCTTGAAGCTCGCGATGACGTAGATGATGTTCTCGAGCGAGCCGATGGAGCCGTGGCCGGTCGGGTAGAGGCCACCGAAGAACTGCGCGAGCGGGAAGTGGAAGCCGGTGGCGTGCTCGGCGTGCTCGCCACCGTGCGCCAGGGCGAGGTTGTACTCCGCACCGCGGATGAACAGGATCGCGATCGACTCGAGCAGCACCATGGCCTCGACGAAGAACGCCTGCCACATGACCGAGCCGTAGAACCGCGTGCCGCGGCCCAGCTTCTTCGGCTGGTGCATGAGCCGGTAGATGATCAGCGGGATGATGCCCAGCGCGCCGAGCAGGCCGAGACCCTCCGCGACCCACTCGTAGAGGAAGAACTTCCCGATGAACGGGATCGTCCAGTCGGCGGAGAACAGCTGGAAGTAGGCCGAACCGACTGCCGTGGAGAGCACGATGAACGCCGCGAAGGCGAACCAGTGCAGGATGCCGACCCAGGTCCACTGCAGCATGCGCGTGTGGAGGACGGTCTCCTTCAACATCGTCAGTGTTCGTGCCAACGGTTGATCGACGCGGCTGATCGGCGTACCGATCTTGATGACCGCGAGCATCGACCTGACCGCCTTGGTCGTCAGATAGACGGCGGCCACCGTTGTCGCTAGACACAAGACGATGGCGATGATCTGCAACATGCCTGGGCGCTCCTCATCAGGGGCAGGACTGCCGGAATGGGACCGAGCCTAATGCCTGTGCTCGGCTCGGTCGCGTAAGGGTAGGTGGGATACTACCCACGAGTAACTTCAAAAAGAAGAACGGCCCGCGACCTGGTCAGGCCGCGGGCCGTTTCTGAGGACCCTCGAGAAGACGGTCTCAGTCGATCAGCACATCACCGGTCAGGGTTGACCGCGAAGCGCGCGTGACCGATGTTGACGTGGGACTTGGTGCCCTCGGTCGCGTCGAGGAGGGTCAGTCGCAGGGCGACGACCTCGACGAGCTTCTTGCTGCGGTTGGTGACGACGTTGGTCTCGATCTTGAGGAGGCCCGGGATGTCGACGCGGGAGAGCGCCGAGCGGAGCTGCTCGAGGGAGACCTTCTTGTCCTGGATGTAGATGTCACCGAACTTGGTGCCCGACGTGGAGGTCGAGGTGCCCTTGTCCTTGGTGTACTTGGCGTTGGCCTGAGCACGGATCGCCTCGATGCGGATGGCGCCCTTGCCGATGTTGACGTTGGCAACCTCACCGAAGCTGTAGCCGGTGGCGGAGGTCTTGGTCTGGCTCGAACGCTGACCGCTCGAGAGGCCCTTGACGTTCACGATGCTGCCGGCGTCACCCAGCGGGACACCCGCGAGGGACTTGGAGAGCTCCTTGCCCTTGGTGCCGGTGCAGACGACGTTGGTCAGCGGGTTCTTGCCGACCTCGACCTTGCCGCCGAGGGCGCTGGCGTCGACAGCGGCACCGAAGCCACCGAAGACACCCGAGTAGACCTTGCCGTTGATGTCCGCGCGCGAGCGACCGACGATGACCTCGGAGTCGCTGCCGTGGAGCTTGATGTAGATGCCGTTGGCGTAGGACATCGCACCGTTGGCGTTGGAACGCTCGGTGACGTTGCCCAGGCCGATCGTGGCGATGCCCGGGATGACGAGCGGCTTGTCGCGGCCCGGCACCTTGAGCTCGTGCTTCGGGCCGGGGCCGGCCGGGTCGAGGACGACGCGGGCGACGTCGGACGTGGCGTCCGACTTGTAGCCGCTGCCGTTCCACCACGCCTGCGAGGTGGAGCTGAGGCCCTCGACGGTGACCTTGCCGAGCTTGTTGTTGTTCAGGACGACGTTGGCGATCTTGTGGGTCGAGATGACCTTGACCGACTTGCCGGACTTCACGGTGCGCTGCCGGGTCTCGGTAGCGCCGATCTTGCCGAGGCCGGGCACCTTCGCGCCGGCGGTGTTGTTGCTGACGTCGTGACCAGCCTTACGGGTGCACCCGACGGTCTGGTATCCGAGGTCTCCCGAGTTGGCCGGCAGCTGGCCGCCGGTCACGCGGGTGCCGAAGCCGTTGGCGAACATCCCGAAGGAGGTAGTCGTCAGAGCGGCCTGTGAGGGTGCCGGCACAGCCAGGACGCCACCGGTAAGAGCGGCGGCGGCTGCGGACAGCACGAGCGTACGCATGCTTCGCATTGTTGGTTGGACTCCGATTCTGCGGTGGGGATCCCCCAAGATCCCCGCAACGGGGCCGTGCCACCTGCCAGATCCGGGGGAACCTGGCGCACTCCCGAGTTAAGGGGTGGCACATCGCTCAAACGAGAGAAAACGCGAGAAGTTATCGGGGTCGGGGATCTATTTCTGAATGATCCGTTCGGGCCATGCTGAAACCACCCGGAACGTACGCAGCGGGCCGCGACCTGTGGAGGTCGCGGCCCGCTGGGAGCAATCGTCAGGTTTTACCGAGCCGGAATCACCGGGTCAGGTCGAGGTTGATCCCGGTGAGGGTGCCGACGACGCCGGTGGTCGCGTCGAGCGTCGGCGCGACCACGTTCTCGCCGAGCGTGGGCTGCTTGGGCTCCGGCTGAGGCTCGGGCTCGGGCTCCGGCTCGGGGGCAGGTGCCGGAGCCGGGGCGGGAGCCGGGTCCGAGGTCTGGTCGCCGCCACCGCTGCCGCTGTCGCCGCTCGGGGCGGAGACCGTGCCGCTCGAGGAGTGCGAGCCGCCGTAGGACTCGGCGCTGGAGGGCGCGTCGTAGTTGCCGCTGGAGTGCTTGCCTCCGGCCGTGGCGCGCTCGACCGCGGGCGAGATCTCGGCTGACGGGACCGAGCCGTCGGGGACGATGACGCCGGGGGCTCCGACGACCTCTTGGTCGCCGACGTACTCGATCACCGGCGAGGCGTCGATCTGGTTCGAGTGGGCCTTGACCTGCTGGGTCTGGGCCTGCACGTCGGTCTCGGGGCCGACGTTGGCCTGGGCGAAGGCGCCGATGGCGGCCGAGGCGATCGCCATCGCCGCGAGCGGCAGCAGGATCGCCTTCTTGCCGCGGCCACGGCCCTCGGCCTCGGGGCCCTGGTCGATGAACGACGGCTTGTGGGTCGGCGCCTGGGCGGCGGCGTAGGCCGGCATCGCCGGGTTGGCGTACATCATCGGCCGGGCGGGGTGCAGGCGCGGCTGCTGCGCGGCGTAGGGGTTCGGCTGGAAGGCCTGCTGTGGCAGCTGGTCGTGCGCCGGCATCGGGCGGCGGTGGCTCGGGCGAGCCGGCTGGAAGAAGCTGGCGTCGGGTCGCGGCGAACCCTGCGGGGCGCGAGACGCGCCGGGCGTACGCTGCGGCAACCCGTCGACGCCCGGGATCTGCCCGTCGCGAGGCGCGGGGGAGTAGGGCGTGTAGCGCGGCGCCGGCGCCTGCCCGGGGGCGGCGTGCAGGTTCGGGTTGGTGAACCACGACTCGGTCGCGGGCTGGATGCCCTCGAGAGCACGGGCGGCGATCTCGAGCGGGTCGGGGGCGACACCGTCGACCGGACGCTTGAGCGGTCGCGGCCGATAGTTCTGATCAGTCATGAACTCTGTCTCCTGCGCGCATAGTCAGTGGGGTGGAGCCGCGCGCCTGGATACCCCACCAGAATCTCGCGGAGTTGTCACCTTCTCCTCCGCTCACTGTTACTAAATGGGCCAAAAAATTTGAAGTTGGTAACAGATTAGATACTGGCGGGGGTATCCCGGGACTGCTGGGTCAGAGATCGGCGATCGCGGCGGCGATGCTCAGGGTGCGCCGGGCCGACTCGACGTGGAGGTTCTCGACCATCTTGCCGTTGTAGGTCACCACGCCGCCGTCGCTCGCCTCCCAGGTCTCGATGAGGCCCTGGGCGTCCTCGACGGCCTGCTCGCTCGGGGCGAAACCGGCGTTGGCGCCCTCGACCTGGGCGGGGTGGATCAGGGTCTTGCCGTCGAACCCGAAGATGCGGCCCTGATCGACCTCGGCCGCGTAGCCCTCGGCGTCCTTCACGTTGTTGTAGACGCCGTCGAGGATGACCTTGCCGCTCGCGCGTGCGGCGAGCACGGCCAGCTGGAGGCTGGTGACCAGGTTGGCGCGGGCCGGGACGTGGTCGACGTACAGCTCCTTGACCAGGTCGTTGGTGCCCATGACGAGCACCGTCAGCCGCTCGGAGGCCGAGGCGATCTCCTCGGCGTGGAGGATGGCGTACGGGCTCTCGATCATCGCCCAGAGCTTGGTCTGCTCCGGCACGCCGGCCTTCTCGAAGGCGGCGACGAGGTCGTGCACCTGCTGGGCGCTGTTGACCTTGGGCACCACGATCGCGTCGGGCGCGGCCTTCGCGGCTGCGGCCAGGTCGTCGGCGTGCCACTCGG
The DNA here is from genome assembly GCF_006716315.1 of Nocardioides albertanoniae. Lineage (NCBI taxonomy): Bacteria > Bacillati > Actinomycetota > Actinomycetes > Propionibacteriales > Nocardioidaceae > Nocardioides > Nocardioides albertanoniae. The sequence goes on from NZ_VFOV01000001.1 coordinate 680,124, forward strand.
TGTCGGCGCCGTTGATGCGGATGGTGAGCTCTTTGCTGCCGTACTCACCCGAGGCCACCGCGGCTGCGGCGTTCTCGCGTGCCTGGGGCTTGGCCTCAGGGGCGACCGCGTCCTCGAGGTCGAGGATCAGCGCGTCGGCCTGGATCGACTTCGCCTTCTCCAGGGCCCGCTCGTTGGAGCTGGGCATGTAGAGGACGGAGCGGCGGGGGCGGAGGGTCTGCTCGGTCATGATCAGTCCACCTCGATGGTGTCGTAGAGCTCCTTGAGCTTCGGGTCGATGGCCGCGAGCTCCTCGGCGAGGTCGACGAGCACCAGGCACTGCTTCAGCGAGGCGTCGTCCTCCATCTTGCCGTCGAGCATGACCGCGCCGGTGCCGTCGCCCATGGCGGCGACCACGCGGCGGGCGTGCTTGATGTCTTCGACGCTCGGGGAGAAGACGCGGTTGGCGATCTCGATCTGCTTGGGGTGCAGGCTCCAGGTGCCGACGCAGCCGAGCAGGAACGCGTTGCGGAACTGGTCCTCGGCCGCGACCACGTCGGTGATGTCGCCGAAGGGGCCGTAGTAGGGGTAGATCCCCGCCTCGGCGCACGCGTCGACCATCTTCGCGATCGTGTAGTGCCACAGGTCCTGCTGGAAGATCGTGCGCTCGCCCTGGATGTCGCCGTCCTTCGGGTCCTGGCGGACCAGGTAGCCGGGGTGGCCACCGCCGACGCGGGTGGTCTTCATCTTGCGGTCGGCCGCGAGGTCGGCGGGGCCCAGCGAGATGCCCTGCATGCGCGGGGAGGCCAGCGCGATGTCCTCGACGTTGGCCACGCCGCGCGCGGTCTCGAGGATGGCGTGGATGAGGATCGGCCGCTCGACGCCGCCCTTGGCCTCGAGCTGGGCGAGGATCCGGTCGACGTAGTGGATGTCCTCGGGGCCCTGCACCTTCGGCACCATGACGACGTCGAGCTTGTCGCCGATCTCGGTGACCAGGGTGATCAGGTCGTCGAGCACCCACGGGGAGTCGAGGCTGTTGATCCGGGTCCACAGCTGCGTGGGTCCGAAGTCGGTGGCCTTGGCGATCTCGACCAGGCCCTCGCGCGCGGCGACCTTGTTGTCGGCCTTGACGGCGTCCTCCAGGTTGCCGAGCAGCACGTCGACGGTGCCGACCATCGCGGGCACCTTCGCGGCCATCTTCGGGTTGGACGGGTCGAAGAAGTGGATCGCGCGGCTGGGCCGCGCCGGGATCTCCCGCGGCGGCGTGGGGGCGCCCACCGCCAACGGTGCGAAGAAGTCCTTGGGGCTCTTGTGGCTCATGGCGACACCATAACGGCCGGTAACTGCTCCCATGTACGCCGTCCGCTGGCCGTCCGGTTCTGGTGCGGCAGGTCACTTCCCGGCCGTCATCGTCGCCGGGACGGATGGTTGGTCGGCACCTTGGAGCCGTGGCGGATCTTCGCGCCGGCGTCGATGCCGGCGAGGGTGGCGCGCACGGTGGCGCGGAGCTTGCTGGGGTTCTTCCGGTTCGTGGTCATGACTCCATCGTGGTCGTGACGAGCCTGCTGGAGGAGTGGCAGGATGGACGAAGAGTGATAGATTTCTGCCATGGCCATCGTCGAAGCTCACACGACCAAGCCGACCGTCGCGATCCCGGTCGTCGACGGCATGACGCTCTTCGAGGTCGGCATGCCGCTCGAGGCGCTCGGCTACGACTGGGACCACGACGCGAGCCCCCTCTACGACGTGGTGCTCTGCGGAGACCTGCGGGGCGTGCGGGTGCACGGCGGGCCGCGCCTGATGCCCCAGCGGCCGATGTCGGCGCTGGCCGAGGCCGACACCGTGCTGGTGCCCGCGGTGCGGCCCGACGAGTCGATCAGCGCGACCCTGGTGCGCGAGCTGCGCCGGGCCGCCGAGGCCGGAGCCCGGATGGTGGCGCTGTGCACCGGTGCGTTCGCGCTCGCCGAGGCCGGGCTGCTCGACGGGCGGCGCGCGACCACCCACTGGCGGTGGGCCGAGCTGTTCCGGCGTACGCATCCGGGGGTCGAGCTCGACCCGCGGGCGATCTACGTCGACGACGGCGTGCTCACGAGCGCCGGGTCGGCCGCCGGGCTCGACCTGTGCCTCCACCTGATCCGCACCGACCACGGCCAGCACGCCGCCAACACCATCGCCCGCAACCTGGTGATCGCCTCGCACCGGGACGGTGACCAGGCACAGTACGTCGCCGCCGACCCGCTCACCGAGCAGGCGCACTGGCTCGACGAGCTGCGCACCTGGCTGCGGGCGAACCTGCACGGCGACATCACCCTCGAGCGTCTGGCGGCGACCGCCGCGGTCTCACCGCGAACTCTTGCCCGACGCTTCCAGCGCGACCTCGCGACGACGCCGATGCGGTGGGTGGGCGCCGAGCGGATCGCGGTCGCCAAGACCCTCCTGGAGACCACCGACCTCTCCATCGACCGGGTCAGCCACGAGGCCGGCTACTACTCACCGGTGACCTTCCGGGCCGGGTTCACCGCCGAGGTCGGTGTCTCCCCGGGGCGCTATCGCTCCCGTTTCTCCGCGCGGGCCAGCTGAGCTCAGCGCCGCTGCCACCAGCGGCGCTTCGCCGTGGCCGCTCGGCGGCGTACGTCGTGCCGGGCGGCCTCCGCGCGAGCGGCCCGGCGCTCGCGCCAGGCCTCGAGGGTGGCGTCGACGTCGCGGGGCATGGTGATCAGCGGCGGGCCCTCCGGGGCGCCGTAGCGGGCGGCGATGACCCGCTCGTTGAACTCCTCGACGATCTTGCGGGCGCCGTCGTCGCTGGTCTGCTTGTCGAGCAGGTCGTCGAGGGCGGCGTCGTCCTTGCGGAGCTGGACCGAGGCCGGGAGCATGACGATCTGCTCGCGCTCGACGAGCTGCTTGACCCACCAGTCGGGGTCGTGGTCGCGGTCGAGGTTCTTGATCGGCTTCCCGGCGCCGGGAAGATCGTCGAACTCCCCGCGCTGCACGGCCTGCTGCACCTGCAGATCGACCCACTTCACCTGGTCACGCATGCGGGCGGCGGCCGCAGCCTTGCTCGCGTCTGCGTCGAGCTGCTGCGTGCGCTCCTCCGGACGGCCCTCCGGCCAGTCTTCGCTCTCGGGCATGTGGTCACCTCCAGCGTTCACGAGTTTACCGACGGGAGGAAAGCAGCATCGCGCCCGCCACGGCGGCGGCCAGGCCGCAGACCGCCCACACCGTCAGATATCCCGACAACGGCGCGTGGCCGAGCCCGGCGTCGGCGATGGAGCCGTCGGCCGCCAGCGCGATCGCGAAGACCGCGGACGCGATCGCACCGCCGACCGTCTTGGTCGCGTTGGTCATGCCGGTGGCGAAGGCCGTGCGAGAGGCCGGGGCGGCGGCCGCGGCGGCCGCCGGGAGGGAGGCGACCAGGGTGCCGGAGCCGAGACCGATGACGGCCATGGCGAGCAGCCCGTGCCACAGCTCGGTGTGGAGGGGGAGCCAGAGCAGATAGCCGACCGCCACGCAGAAGCAGGCGACCGCCTGGGCACGCGCCGCACCGAACCAGCGCGAGGTCAGCGGCAGCGCGAACGCGCTGATCGCCATGAAGACGACGTACTCCGCGATCAGCGCCGACACGAACCCCGCCCCCGCTCCGAGCCCGTAGCCGACGACCTCCGGGTCGGTGCGCGCGAACGTCGACAGCGGGATCTGCGCGCCCAGCACCGACATCCCGAACAGGAACGCGGTCAGCTGCACCGGCCACTGCGCACGCGAGACCAGGAGGCGTACGTCGACCAGCGGCTCGGCCCGTCCGGCGTCGTCGACCGCGGTCTCGATGCGCCAGAACGGGACGATCGCGACCAGCCCCACGAGCACGAGACCCCAGGCGAGCAGCGACCCGCCGCCGAGGACGCGTACGCCGACCAGACCCGCCATGACCAGGCCGAGCACGATGGTGAGCACCGCGAGCCCGAGCCAGTCGAAGGCACCGTCGCTGGTGCCGGAGTCGCGCTCGATGCCGACGGCGATGACCACGAAGACCGCGGTCACCGCGACCGCCGGGAAGGCGAGGATCGCCCACATCGGGAGCACCCCGACCAGGGCCCCGGCGGCGACCGCGCCGATGATCACCGAGAGCTCCAGGGCGCCGACCAGCACGCCGGCGGCGCGCCGGGTCAGCGCGGTGTCGCCACCGGTGCGCTTGTGGATGATGGCGACCTCGAGCGGGAGCCAGATGACGTAGGCACCCTGGATCGCCCAGGCGACCAGGAACGAGCCGAAGTCGGGCGCGACCACGGTCCACCAGGTGGCGAGCGCGGTGATGCCGGTGGCCAGCAGGAGCACCTTCTTGTGGCCGATCAGGTCGCCGAGCCGGGCCAGCGGTGGCACGCAGAGCGCCGAGACGATCAGCTGCGCGGCCTCCAGCCAGTTGAGGTCGGCGTCGGAGACGCCGAGATGGTCGGCGAGGTCGCTGAAGATCGGCGTGTAGTAGCCCTGCAGGATGCCGCTGGCGAACTCGACGGCGACCAGGAAGCCGACGACGACCCAGATGCCGCGGGCGGTCCTGTCGACGAGCGTGGGGGACTCGGCGTTCACAGCTCCTCGATCAGCCTCCGGTAGAAGCGCACGCCGTCGAGCAGGTCGTCGACCCCGAGATGTTCGTCGGCGGCGTGGATCGAGGCCCGCTGCTCGGCCGTCATCCGGAACGGCGCGAACCGGTAGACCCGGTCGCAGATCTCATAGAAGTGCCGGGAGTCGGTGGCGGCGAGCATGATGTAGGGCGCCGCGACGGCCTCCGGGAAGACCTCGTCGATCACGGTCTCGATGTGGTGAAAGGCCTCGTCGCGCGGGGAGACCGGTGAGGGTGGCCCGTCTTCGACGACGCGGATCTCGACGGAGTCGTCGGCGATCGCCTCGCGCAGCCGCTCGACCACCTCCGCCACCGTCTCGCCGACCATGACCCGCAGGTTGACGCCCGCGGTGGCGACCGTCGCGATGACGTTGAGCGCCGGGCTGCCCTGCAGCGTGGTGATCGCGACCGTCGTACGCGCCAGGGCGGCCGGCTCCGGGCCGAGCCGGACCAGCGCCCGGGTCAGGGCCGGGGCGAGCCGGGCGGCGTTGGCCATCAACGGGCGCAGCGGCGCCGGCGCGTGCGGCGCGAGCCTGCCGAACATCTCCACGGTCGGCGCCGGCATGCTCACCGGCATCCGCACCCGGTCGAGCCGGGTCAGCGCCCGCGCCAGCCGCACCGTGGGCGCGTTGCGCCTCGGCGTCGAGGAGTGGCCGCCGTCGCCGGTCACCCGCAGCTCGACCGAGGTGGTTCCCTTCTCGGCCACCCCGATCACCCCGACCGGGGTCTTGACGCCGGGGAACGCGTCGTAGGCGATCGCGCCGCCCTCGTCGATCACGAACCACGGCCGCACCCCGCGTGAGCGCAGCTCGGCGACGGCGCCCTGGGCAGCGCGCCCGGAGATCTCCTCGTCGGAGCCGAAGGAGAGCCAGACGTCGTGGGCGGGCACGAACTCCTCGGCCAGCAGCGCCTCCACCGCGGCGCAGATGCCGATGAGGGAGCCCTTGTCGTCGAGCGTGCCGCGGCCGTGGATGACGCCGTCGACCACCTCGCCGCTGAACGGGTCGCGGCTCCAGTCCTGCCCGGTCACCGGCACCACGTCCTGGTGGGCCATCAGCACGACGGGCCTCTCGCTCGAGGCCCCGCGCCAGCAGAAAAGCAGCCCGTGCTCGGGGACGCGGATCAGCTCGAGATGCTCGTGGAGCAGCGGGAAGTGCTCGCGGAGCACCGCGTGGAGGCGTACGAACGCCTGCTCGTCGATCAGCGACTCGTCGCGGTCGCTGACGGTGGGCGCCCGCACGGCGGCCTGGAGGGCCGCGACGACGTCGATGCTCACCTGTGGACGCTCACCAGTTGTGGGCCTGACCGGGGACGTTGCGCGGCAGCTTCACGTCGTGGGGGTGGATGACATAGGTGACACCGTCGGTGGCCTGCTGCCAGACCCGCTCGAAGTTGACCCGGGTGTAGACGTTGCGTACGCCCTCGTTGGTGTTGCTCGCCGGGTCGTAGATGATCGGGTCGCCGTCGGCTGTGAAGCCGCCCAGGACGACCAGGTGGCCGTCGGTGCCGTAGCCGGCCTCGGGCATCTCCTCCTCGGTGAAGCTCAGCGAGAAGACGAGCGGGATGCCGGCTTCGATGAACCGCTCGGCCTCGGCCAGGGAGCGGATCCGGGTGACGAAGGAGTCGAGGCCCCAGCGATGGGCGTAGGCGGTGTTGAACGGCCAGTTGCCCGCGCCCTCGTAGGCGTAGTCCCAGGCGTTGATCGCTGCGTAGTCGACCTGCGGGTCGCCGTTGGGCGCCTCGATGTCGGCGAGTTCGGCGGGCGGCACCTCGCGACCCCAGTAGTACTGCACCATCGAGGTGGAGGTCGGCGAGCACCAGACCTGTCCACCGCCACCGAACTCCGGATACTCGCCTCGGTGGATGTTCTGGCTGAACCGGGGCAGCCCGAGATCGATCTCGCGGTCGAGGGTGGGCTCGCTGGTGCCGGGATAGGCGGAGTCGGGGAGGTATTCGTTGGTCATCGTCGAGACCGACCGCAGGCTCGGTGAGGTGGTCGCACCCTCGGGACGCAGCAGGGTGACCTTCGTCTGGAACGCGTCCGGCTCGTGGCCGGTCTTCGCGACGTACGTGTCGGTGTAGAGCGCCGCGTCGGTGTCGGACTGGCCGTCGAGCGAGGTGCGGTGGATGTCGCCGGCGGCGAAGTCGTCGCCCGCCGTCCAGCGGCCCATCACGAACCACTTCGTCCAGGCGCCGTCGGCCTTGCGACCGCGGAACTGGATCTCGGCCCAGGTGCCGGTCGGGGTGTCGAGGTTCCACGAGGTGACCGACTCGTCGACCGGATAGCCCGTCTCGACCACCGGCGAGGTCCAGGTGCCGTAGTCGTAGGTGCGTGCGCTGCCGTCGCCGAACGGGTCGGTGTAGGAGACCGTGCCGGCGCCGTCTCCGGCGATCCTCAAGGAGGAGTGGGGACCAGGCCTGAGGCTCTTCGAGGTGCCCTTCACGAAGTCGCCGACACCGTCCCAGTGGGTGACGCTGATGTCGGTGACGGCGGGCTCGACAGCCTGGGCCGAGGAGATCGGGGCGACCAGCACTGCCGAGGCGCCCAGCGCGACGGCCCAGGTGAGACGGGTCCGAAGAGTCATGCCTGGGAGGGTAGACCCGCCGCGACCCGCGCGGGAGCGAAATGGAGCCGATGCTTTGTGGGTGCCTGATGGCATCCTTGACCGCCGTGAACAACTTCGCATCCCACGGCTGGTTCAAGGACGAGTTCCACAAGCGGTATGCCGAGTCCGCCAAGGAGATCGGCAGGTTCAACCTGGCCCTGTTCGGCAAGACCGGGGTCGGGAAGTCGACGCTGGTCAACGCCGTCTTCGGGGCCGAGGTCGCCAAGACCGGGATCGGTGAGCCGGTGACGAGGGAGTCGACGCTCTACCTGCACACGAGCGGCTTCTTCGGCCTGCTCGACACCCAGGGGCTGGAGATCGGCGTCGAGGGCGACCGGGTGATCAAGGATCTCGCCAAGGTGATCCAGGAGCGGCGCCGTCGGCCGCCGGCCGAGCAGATCCACGTGGCCTGGTACGCCATCCGCTTCGCCGACCGCCGCTTCGAGGAGACCGAGGCCGAGTTCGTCCGCAAGCTCGCCGACCTCGGGCTGCCGGTGGTGCTCGTGATGACGCAGGTGCCGACCTCGCCGACCGGCGACTACCACCCCGACGCGGTCGAGTTCGCCCAGCAGATCGATGAGCGGGCGCTGCCCGTCTACGGCTCGCGGGTCTATCTGACCAACGCGAAGGCCGACGACTTCTCCGGTCAGCAGGTGCACGGGCTGCAGGCGTTGGTCGATGCCACCTTTCGCTGCGCGCCGGAAGGCGTACAGGACGCCCTCACCGCGGCGCAGAAGGTGGATGTCAAACGTAAGCAGGAGCAGGCCAACGCGGTGATCGCCGGTGCCGCGACGGCGGCCGGTGCCGCCGGGGTCACGCCGATCCCGTTCTCCGACGCGGTGGTGCTCGTGCCGATCCAGCTGGGCATGATGGCCAGGATCTCGGCGATCTTCGGGATCGAGGTCGACAAGGCGGCGATGGCCTCCATCGCGGCCACCGCCGCCGCCACCCAGGCCGGGCGCTCCGTGGCCGGCAACCTGCTCAAGTTCGTGCCCGGCTTCGGCGCCGTCGGCGGCGGGGCGATCAACGCCACCGTCGCGGCCGGCTTCACGGTCGCCATCGGCGCGGCATGGTCGACCGTCTGCGTCAAGCTCGCCGAGGGCAAGCTGCGTGGTGTCAACGGCGCGCTCGACACCGAGAGCATCCGGTCGCTCTTCCTCGACGAGCTGAAGAACCAGATCGCGAAGATGAGGCTCAACGCCAAGAACCAGTGACTCGACGTGACCGTGACTGTCGATCTGTCGGCTGCTGGTTCGACGTCAGGGTGACGAGCCGCCGTCAGGGCGGCGGATGAGGAGATGGACATGGCACGCGTACGCGCTCACAACATCGGCATCTCGCTCGACGGTTTCGCCACCGGCGAGGGTCAGAGCCTGGAGACGCCGTTCGGCCACGCCGGCATGCGGCTGATGGAGTGGTTCTTCCCGACCGCGACGTTCCAGGGCGCCAGCGGTGACCGGGAGCGGGTGGAGGTCGACCCGGCCGCCGAACCCGACGACGTCTTCGCCCGACGCGCCTGGGAGGGCATCGGCGCCGAGATCATGGGCGCCAACAAGTTCGGTCCGCCGGGATGGCAGGACGACGCCGACTGGACCGGCTGGTGGGGCGACGAGCCCCCGTTCCACACGCCCACCTTCGTGCTGACCCACCGGCCCCGGGAGCCGGTCGAGATGGAGGGCGGCACCACCTTCCACTTCCGCGACGCCTCGATCGAGGACGTGCTGGCCGAGGCCCGCGAGGCCGCCAACGGCCAGGACGTACGCCTCGGCGGCGGCCCGTCCTCGCTCCGCGCGTATCTCGCGGCCGGTCTCGTCGACCACCTGCACGTGGTCGTCACCCCGATCGTCCTGGGCCGCGGCGTACGGCTGTGGGACGGGGTGGAGGCGCTCGAGGACGGCTACGAGGTCGCCTCGACCACCACCCCGAGCGGAGTCACCCACGTGACCTTCGACCGCCGCTGAGGCCTAGGGTGCAGGCGTGGTCAGCCTGTTCTCGCTTCCGCTCCTGCAGTCACCTCGGGCGCGTGTCGCCCGCACGATCCGGGCGGTGACCGGCCGTCCCGGCCCGCTCAGCGGCCGCACCGTGCTGGTCACCGGCGCCAGCTCGGGCATCGGTGAGGCGACGGCGTACGCCGCCGCCCGACGTGGCGCCCACGTGCTCCTCGCCGCGCGCCGGGTCGACGAGCTGGAGCGGGTGGGTGCCGCGATCGAGGAGGCCGGCGGGCGGGCGTCGGCCTATCGCGTCGACATGGCCGACGGCGACTCGATCGACGCGCTGGTCGAGCGGCTGCTGGCCGAGCACGGGGCGGTCGACTACCTGGTCAACAACGCGGGCCGGTCGATCCGGCGCTCGCTGGAGCTGACCTATGACCGTATGCACGACTTCGAGCGGATGATGGCGGTGAACTACTTCGGCGCGGTGCGGCTCACGATGGGGCTGCTGCCCGCCATGCGCGCCCAGCGCTTCGGCCACATCGTCAACATCGTCACCTGGGGCAACCAGATCAAGGCTCCGAGGTTCGCCGCCTACATCGCCGCGAAGTCGGCCCTCGACGTCTTCGGACGGATCCTGAGCCGCGAGGCCTACTTCGACAACGTGACCTGCACCAACATGCGCGTCGCGATCGTGCGTACGCCGATGATCGCACCGACCGCGGAGTACGAAGGTCGCGGGGAGAGCCCGCAGGAGTGCGCCGAGCGCGTCGTCCGGGCGCTGGAGGACCGGCCCGTGACGGTCGACGGTGCGTTCGGTTCGGTCTACGAGATCCTCAACGTCGTGACGCCGCGGCTGGCCGATCTCGCGATGGCCGTCTCGCACGTGCGTGGGTCCGACTCCGCGGCTGCTCGTGGGGCGGCCCGCGCCGAGCGCTGACCGGCCCGGTCGCCGCCGGGCGCTACCAGCGACCGCGGTGGACGACGTCGTCGACCGGCGTACGCCTGCGGCGGGTGGGTGACCCCTTGGCGCCGCCGGTCGCAGGATGTCCGATGGTGACCGCGCCGATCGGGTCGAAGGTGTCGGGGATGCCGAAGGCGTCGCGCACCGCGCGGTCCGACTCGGGCGGGATGCCGAAGTAGAGCGCGCCGAGGCCCTCGTCGACCACGGTCTGCAGGATCAGCATGGTCGCCATCGCGGTGTCCATGTGCCAGAACGGCATCGGCCAGCGGGCCTCGTCGCGATCGTCCCAGCCCTTGTCGGGCTCGGCGTAGCGGTCGAGATAGGCAGCTTTCGAGGAGCAGGGGATGACGATCACCGGCGCCTGCATCATCCCGGTGAGCCACGTGTCCGGAGCGCTGACGTCGGCCGTCGCCTCCCAGTAGCGGCGCACGTCCGCGGCGGTGTCGAGCACGAGGAAGCCCCAGCCCTGGGAGAAGCCGGCCGACGGTGCCCGGGTGGCGTTGTGGAGGATCCTGTCGAGCACCTCAGGCTCCACCGGATCGCTGCTGTAGCTGCGAACCATCTTGCGGCGGCGTACGACCTCGGAGAACTCCATAGGTGAAGTCTCCCGCCTAAGGCGCAGGGGCAGTGCCCCAGGTCGCAAAGTAGGGCGCGCGACCGATCCTGCCGCCTACCTCAGCGGAGGAGTCTTCTCGATGTCAGCACGACACCGACGAAGAACCAGCACAGGAGACCGAGATGTACACCAGCGTGGGTTACGAAGCAGAGGTCAAGTACCGCCGCCAGCAGATCAAGCAGGACCTGGCCAAGCACCAGCGGGCCGGCCAGGCCCGTCAGGCGCGACGCAACCGCACCCGTTGAGATGCGGTCGTGGCACCACAACGCCGAGCAGGAGCGATCCGGCTCGGCGTTGTTCCATGTCCGGGCCTCGAAAAATGACAGCCCGAGGGCGGCGGATCACGCGATGATGTCGCTCATGGCGCAAAGTGCCGAGAGGCTCATCGGCCGCGACGCCGACCTGAAGACCCTGGCCGGGCTGGTCGGCATCGCCCGGGCGTCCCGGGGCAGCCACGTGCTCCTCGCCGGTGACGCCGGCGTCGGCAAGACCCGGCTCCTGCGCGAGCTGCGCACCCGAGCGGTCGCAGAGGGCCGCGAGGTGCTGGTCGGGCACTGTCTCGACTTCGGCGACAGCGCGGAGGCCTACCTCCCGTTCACCGAGATCCTCGGCCAGGTCACGGGCGCTCTCCCGGAGGTGGTGACCCAGGTCGCCGACACCCACCCGGCGCTCCTGCGGATGGCCCCGGTGGCGCGCCTGCTCGGCGGAGCCGACACCGCCGACCAGGAGGCGCTCGACCGGGGCAACCTCTTCGCCGCGATCCACGCGCTGCTCGAGCGCGCGGCCGCGAAGGCGCCGGTGCTGGTGCTCGTCGAGGACGCCCACTGGGCCGACCAGTCGACCCGTGACCTGCTGACCTTCCTCTTCACCCGGCCGTTCGACGGGCCGGTCACGCTGGTGGTGTCCTACCGGGCCGACGATCTCCACCGCCGCCACCCGCTGCGCCGCCAGCTCGCCGAGTGGACCCGGCTGCCCTCGGTCGAGCGGTTCCATCTCGGCCGGCTCTCCGACGACGACGTACGCCTCCTGGTCGGTGAGCTCGCCGGCGACCCCGATGCCGGGTTCGACGTGGAGAGCGTCGTACGCCGCGCTGACGGCAACGCCTTCTTCGTCGAGGAGCTGGTGCAGGCCGCCGGTGCCGACGAGCTGCCCTGGGATCTCGCCGACCTGCTCCTGATCAGGCTGGAGCAGCTCGATGCGACCGCACGAGAGGTGGTCGACACCGCGAGCGCCGCCGGTCGCGACGTCAGCGACGAGCTGCTCGAGGCCGTCGCCGGACTCGACCGGACCGCCCTCGACGCGGGGCTGCGGCAGGCGATCGAGCGCGCGATCCTGGTGTCGCGCGACGACGGCTACTACCTCTTCCGGCACGCGCTGCTCGGCGAAGCGGTCTACGACGACCTGCTCCCGGGGGAGCGGGTGCGGCTCCATCAGCGGTATGTCGAGGCGCTGAACCGTGACCTCACCACGGGCAACGCGGCCGGTCTCGCGCGTCATGCTCGTCTCGCCGGCGACCACGAGACCGCGTTGCGCGCCGGGATCGCGGCCGGTGACGAGGCTGCGGCGACCGGTGGCCCCGACGAGGCCTCTCAGCACTATCAGCAGGCGATCGCGCTGCTCGCCGGCCGCAGCCACTCCGACGACGACACCCAGCGTCTCGTCGACCTGGTGGTCAAGGCCAGCGACGCGATGGTCGCCGCCGGGCACGCCGACCGCGCCGGAAAACTGGCCCGTGAGCAGCGCGAGTCGCTCCCGGCGGATGCTCCCGGGTTGTGGCGCGCGCAGCTGATGACGGTCGAGATCGAGACCAGCTTCGCCTATGTCAACGACGTCCGGGTGGAGGCGCTCGCCGAGGCGGCGATCGCCGAGCTGCCCGCCGACGCTCCGCCGATGGTGCGCGCCCGGCTGCTCGCGGCGTACGCCCGGGTGCTGATGATCTACCGCCGTCACGACGACGCCGAGAAGGCCGGTCGCGAGGCGTTGGCGCTGGCCGAGGAGCTCGGCCGCACCGGCCTCGCCGCGGATGTCGCGGCGACGCTGGCCGGTTCGTGGGGCCGTCCGTCGCAGGCCTGGATCGAGCCGCTGCGCGAGGCTGTCGCCAGGGCCGCCAAGGTCGGTGCGCTGCACCCGGAGCTGCGCGCCCGGATCCAGCTCGGCTTCGCCCTCGACGCCGCCGACCGGCTCGACGAGGCCGGCGAGAACCACCGCAGCGCCTTCGAGCTCGGCGTGCAACGGGGCGTCCCGTGGGCGCCCTACGCCTTCGACGCCCGGATCGCGTGGCTCGGCCATCTCCACACCATCGGCCGGTGGGACGACGCGCTCGCGCTCACCGACGCCTACGGCATCCCGCCGGCGCTGTGGCCGTGGCTGGAGTCGAAGCGGCTGATGATCGAGCAGGGCCGCGGCGCGGACGTCGGCGCGGAGGCGCGGCGGCTGCGGCCGTCGTGGAAGCAGGAGGTCGCCACCGCCAGCGAGTCGGTGCCGGTCGAGATCAGGGCCGCCGCGCACCGCGGTGACGTCGGCGGCGTCATCGAGGCCTATGACGCCGGAGTCGAGGCTCTCACCGCCGGCTGGGGAGAGTGGTTCGCCGCCCAGGCGCGGCTCTCAGCGATCGCGGTCGGCGCGATCTGCGTGACCATCCCGGCGCTGCCGGTCGGCGAGCGCCGGCAGGTGACGACACAGGTGGACCGCATCGTCGCCGAGGGCATGCGGCCGGTCGGGCCGGACCGGCACTGGGGGCTGGAGGGGCAGGCGTGGTCGGCTCGGCTCGAGGCGGAGGGGCTGCGTGCGCACTGGCTGGCCGGCATCGAGCCGCCCGATCAGGACAACCTCGTCGCCGCCTGGCGAAAGAGCGTGACCACCTTCGAGGCCTACCCGCACGTGCACGAGCTCGCCTGGTCGCGCGTGCGGCTGGCGGAGGTGCTCCGAACCGGTGGCGACGTCGCCGGAGCCCGCGGGCTGGCCGATCTGGCCCGCGAGGCCGGCACACAGCTGGGTGCCCAGCCGCTGCTCGATCAGCTGCGTACGCTCGGCACCACGCCGCAGCGGTCGCAGACCGGCTCCTCCGACCAGCTCACCGCCCGCGAGAGCGAGATCCTCGCCCTGGTCGCCGCCGGCCGCAGCAACGGCGAGATCGGCAAGCAGCTGTTCATCTCGACCAAGACCGTCTCCGTGCACGTCTCCAACATCCTGGGCAAGCTCGGCGCCTCCGGCCGGACGGAGGCGGCCGCGATCGGGCGCCGCCGCGGCCTGGTCGACTGAGGCGTCGGGCTGAGAGATCGGCCTGGGAGATCGGCCCGGGAGATCGCCCTGAGACGCACGTCACGGGCGAATGAGGCAGCACAGGCGTACGTCTAAGGCAGGAGACTCATGTGCCGCACTACCTCAGAGACTGAGGCTGGATGCATGACGTACACCAACCTGATCAGCTACGACGCCGAGCTTCGCTACCGCCAGCAGGCCATCCGTCGTGCCACCGCCGCCGACCGGCTCGCGCGCCAGGTCAAGCGCCGCCGCCCCCGCCGGATGGACTCGATCCACAACTGAGACCTCGGAGCGGGTAAATGCAGAAGAATCCCGAGCCGGAACGCGCGATGATAGGCGACATGGCGCAAAGTGCTCGGTCCTTCGTCGGCCGCGATCCCGAGCTGAAGAGTCTCACCGGGCTGCTCGGGGTGGGGCCCACCTCTGCCGAGACGTCGCCCGAGTCGGCTGAGTCGGCCGGATCGCCCGCGAGCGACCGCCAGCACGTGCTGCTGGCCGGTGACGCCGGCGTCGGCAAGACCCGGCTGCTCACCGCGTTGCGTGACCGTGCGGTCGCCGACGGCTGGCAGGTGCACGCCGGACACTGCGTCAACTTCGGTGAGAGCGCGGTGGCCTACATGCCGTTCTCGGAGATCCTCGACCGGATCGTCACCGACTTCCCCGATGTCGTCGAGCGGGTGGCGGCCGACTACCCGGCGCTGGCCAGGCTGCGTCCGGTGCGCCGGGTGATGGGTGCCAACCACGGCGCTGCCGCCACCGGCACCGACCGGGGCCAGCTCTTCGACGCCGTGCACACCCTCTTCGAGGCGGCCGCCGAGAAGGCGCCGCTGCTGGTCGTGGTCGAAGACACCCACTGGGCCGACGAGTCCACCCGCGACCTGCTCACCTATCTCTTCACCCGGCCCTTCGACAACGCGGTCGCCGTGGTCGCGAGCTATCGCGCCGACGACATCCACCGCCGCCATCCGCTGCGCCGCCAGGTCGGTGAGTGGGCGCGGCTGCCTGCGGTCGAGCGGATCGTGCTCGAGCCGCTCACCGACGACTCGGTGCGGCTGCTGGTCCACGAGCTGGCCAGCGGCAAGGTCGACGCCGAACGGGTCGTACGCCGCGCCGAGGGCAACGCCTTCTTCGTCGAGGAGCTGGTGCAGGCCGGCTGCGACGAGGATCTCCCGGTCGACCTCGCCGACCTGCTGCTGGTGCGCCTCGACCGGCTCGACGGAGCGGCCCGGAGCGTCGTACGCACGGCGTCGATCGCGGGGCGTCGCGTCACCCACGAGCTGCTCGCCGCGGTGACCGAGATGAAGACCGACGAGCTCGACGACGCGCTGCGCACCGCGGTCGAGCAGAAGGTGCTCGAGCCGACGGGGTCGCGCTACACCTTCCGCCACGCGCTGCTGACCGAGGCGGTCTACGACGACCTGCTGCCCGGCGAGCGGGTGCGGCTGCACGCCCGCTTCGCCGCGGTGCTGAAGGAGACCCCCGGGCTCGGGGCGGCCGCCGAGCTCGCGCTCCACGCCAAGCGGGCCGGAGATCTCCCCACCGCCCTGCGCGCCCGCATCGCCGCGGCCGAGGAGGCCCGCAGCGTCAGCGGTGTCGGCGAGGCGGCGCAGCACTACGAGAAGGCGCTGGGTCTGGCCGCGGACCCGCAGATCGCCGAGGCGGCGGAGGTCAACCTCGACCGCGTCTACGAGCGCGCCGCCGACACGCTCATCTTCGCGGGCCTGCCCTCACGGGCCGACGCGATCCTGGGCGAGCGGCTGGGCGTGATCCCGAGCGGGCCGTCCGTGGCGCGGGCGCTGCTGCTCGCGACGAGGGCCGAGGCGGCCCACGCGATGGAGAGCGGCGACCCGCTTCGCCACTCCCACGACGCCGTGCTGGCGCTCCCCGACGACGCCGAGCCCAAGGCGCGGTGCGCGGTGCTCGCGGTGCGCACCCGCACGCTGGTCGCCTTCCGGCGTGCCGACGAGGCCGAGACCGTCGGCCTGGAAGGCATCGAGATCGCCGAGCGCCACAGCCTCTCCAAGCTCGCCTCCGACATGGCCACCAGCCTGTCGATGCTCAAGGTGCGCACGGGCAGCGCGGCCGGCAGCAAGGTCGAGGGCTTCCGTCAGGTGCTGCGCGAGACGATCGACCAGGCGCGACAGGTCGGCTCGACGTACGCGGTCAGCCGGGGGATGTTCGCCCTCGGCCGCTCCTACGACGAGGCCGGAGACTTCGCCGAGGCGTTGAAGTGGTTCCGTGCCGTGCTCGACGACACCGGCGGCGAGTCGCTGCAGTGGTCGCCCTTCGTCTCCGCCGCCCGGGCCGACATCGTGCGCATCCAGATGATCCTGGGGGAGTGGGACGAGGCGCTGGCGCTCGCCGGCGGCAACCTCCCCGACGCGCCGCCGATCCCGGTCGCCCTCCTCGACATGCTCCGGATGATCATGGAGCAGGCGCGCGGCGCGAACCACGGTGAAGCGGCCGCGGCGCTGCGTCCGTTCTGGAGCCAGGAGGGCCTGATCGCGCTCTTCGGGGCCACCGTGGAGATGTCAGCGGCGGGGCGTGCGGGCGACCACGCGAAGGTGCTGCAGGTCTACGCCGACACCGTCGAGATGCTCTCGCAGTTCTGGACCGAGTGGTTCGGCGGCCGGGTGCGGCTGGCGGTCGTGGCCGCGTCCGCGATCGCGCAGATGCTGCCGTCGCTCCCGGCGGCGCAGTGGCCCGCCTTGGTGGAGGCCGTCGACGGGTTGCACAGCGACGGCGAGCATGTCGTCGCGCAGTACCAGCCGGGCGAGTGGGGCCCGGAGGGGCAGGCCTGGACCGCGCGGCTCGAGGCCGAGACGCTCCGCGTCCACTGGCTGGCCGGCATCGACGCCCCGCCCCAGGAGTCGCTCCTGGCGGCATGGGAGCGCGCGGAGCAGCAGGTCGAGGCCTACGGCGACGTGCCCGGGCTCGCCGCGGTCCGCACGACGTACGCCGTGATCCAGCGAGCGACCGGCGACGTCGCCGCCTCGCGGGCGACCGCCGACAAGGCCAGGGAGGGCGCGAAGCGGCTCGGCCTGCAGCCGCTGCTCGACGAGCTGAAGTCGCTCGGGGCGACGCCGGTCAAGCAGCAGCAGGCCTCGATGACGCTGACCCCGCGGGAGGGTGAGATCCTGGCGCTGGTCGCCGCGGGCCGCAGCAACGGCGAGATCGGCAAGCAGCTGTTCATCGCCACGAAGACGGTCTCCGTGCACGTCTCCAACATCCTCGGAAAGCTGGGCGCCGGCAGCCGCACGGAGGCCGCCGCCATCGCGCGTCGCCAGCAGCTGATCGGCTGAATGTCGCGAAGTCGGGACGCGGGCGTCGCATCGCCCGCATGATGGATACGTGGGGGTAGAACCGAGCAGAGGCACGCGCCATCCGATCGTGGCGGGTGTGACCGCGCTCGTCGCCGTCGCCCTCGGCGTGGGGCTGATCGCCGGCATCGCGATGTTCGTCGGCGCCAACGTCGTCGGTTTCGGCGGCGGAGGCAGCGGCGAGTCCACCGACCGGGCCACCGACCCGGATGCCGGTGCCACCCTCTACGCGCCGGCGCCGGTGCCGACCAAGACCGCGACGGGTCCGGCGATCACGCTGCACGCCTCGCCCACGACCGCGACCGAGAAGAAGGCCGCCTCGAGCTCCGCCTCGCCGTCGGAGAAGGCCTCGAAGAGCACGACTGCCGACAACGCCGCCGACAAGACCTCCGACGAGAAGTCGACGGGCGAGAAGCGGATCACGCTCCAGGCCGGCACCGTCTCGGCCAAGCCGATGGAGACGATCTCTCTCACCGGCATCTACCCGGGAGGCGAGGGCGCCATCCTGCGGCTGGAGCGCCGCGAGGGCGGCACCTGGAAGGAGTTCGGCATCTCCGACGTCCGCGTCACCGGGGAGCAGTTCACCACCAAGATCCAGTCCGGACGCATCGGCCGCCACAAGTTCCGGATGAAGGACGTCGACTCCGGCGCCGTTTCCAACAAGGTGAGCGTCACCATCGGCTGAGCCGGGCGTGTCTGGAATAGCGCGAGATCTGCCCTGTTGTCACTAGGTATGACTGTTCCTACCAACAAGCTCAACGACGGCACTTCGATCCCGCAGTTCGGCATCGGCGTCTGGCAGGTGCCCCAGGACGAGGCGGAGCAGGTGGTGAGCGAGGCCCTCGAGGTCGGCTACCGCCACATCGACACCGCGCAGATGTATCAGAACGAGGCAGGTGTGGGCGCCGCGCTGAAGAGCGCCGGCCTCGCGCGCGACTACGTCTACGTCACGACCAAGCTCAACAACTCCCACCACGACCCGGCCGCAGCCAAGGCATCGCTCGAGAAGTCGCTCGAGAAGCTCGGCCTCGACCGGGTCGACCTGTTCCTGATCCACTGGCCGCTGCCGACGCAGTACGGCGGGGCGTACGCGAAGACGTGGGAGGCCCTGGTCGGCCTGCGCGAGGAGGGCCTGGCGACCTCGGTCGGCGTCTCCAACTTCCAGCCGAACCACCTCGACGAGATCGTGGCGGCCACCGGCGTCGTGCCGGCGGTCAACCAGATCGAGGTGCACCCCTACTTCACGAACGAGGCCGCCCGTGCGGCCACCCAGGCCCATGGCGCGAAGGTCGAGTCATGGTCGCCGCTGGGCCAGGGTGGCGGCGAGCTCACCGACCCGGCGGTCACCGTGATCGCCGAGGCGCACGGCAAGTCGCCGGCCCAGGTGCTGCTGCGCTGGCAGATCGAGCGCGGCGACATCGTCTTCCCCAAGTCCGTACGCCGCGAGCGGCTCGAGGAGAACCTCGAGATCTTCGACTTCGAGCTCACCGCCGACGAGGTCGCCTCCCTCGCGGCCCTCGACAAGGGCGAGGCCGGCCGCGCCGGCCCCAACCCCGACACGTTCGACTGGATCCCGGCTTCCTGACGAGCCGGTCGCACCGGCCGCTCGGAAGCGACCGCTCGAGCAGCGGAATAGGCGGCGTACGCCCTTCGTTGTGACGTGTGAGCGAAGTTGAGTTGAATCGGCTCAACTTATTTGTCAGACTCGGTTCGGCGGTCGCCGCGAGGCGGCCCCGAACCGGTCTTTCGGGCCCGTCCTCAGGCCGACCCGGATCCCACATACACACAGCTTCAACATGCGGAGGTAAGCAAGATGGCACGTGCCGTCGGTATCGACCTCGGGACCACCAACTCGGTCGTCTCGGTTCTGGAGGGTGGCGAGGCCACCGTCATCGCGAATGCCGAGGGCGCCCGTACGACGCCTTCCGTGGTCGCGTTCAGCAAGTCCGGTGAGGTGCTGGTCGGCGAGGTCGCCAAGCGCCAGGCCGTCACCAACGTCGACCGCACGATCCGTTCGGTCAAGCGTCACATGGGCACCGACTGGAAGGTGAACATCGACGACAAGGACTTCACCTCCCAGCAGATCAGCGCGTTCGTGCTGCAGAAGCTGAAGCGCGACGCCGAGGCCTACCTCGGTGAGCCCGTCACCGACGCGGTCATCACCGTGCCGGCCTACTTCTCCGACTCGCAGCGCCAGGCCACCAAGGAGGCCGGTGAGATCGCGGGCCTCAACGTCTCCCGCATCGTCAACGAGCCGACCGCCGCCGCGCTGGCCTACGGCCTCGACAAGGGCGACGACCAGACCATCCTCGTCTTCGACCTCGGTGGCGGCACGTTCGACGTCTCCCTGCTCGAGATCGGTGAGGGTGTCGTCGAGGTCAAGGCCACCTCCGGTGACAACCACCTCGGTGGTGACGACTGGGACAACGCCGTCGTCAGCTGGATGGTCGACAAGTTCAAGTCGGCCAACGGTGTCGACCTGGCCGCCGACAAGATCGCCGCCCAGCGCCTCCAGGAGGCCGCCGAGAAGGCGAAGATCGAGCTCTCCTCGAGCCAGAACACGAGCATCCACCTGCCCTACATCACCCACGGTGAGTCCGGCCCCCTCCACTTCGAGGAGACCCTGACCCGTGCGGAGTTCCAGAAGATCACCGCCGACCTGCTCGACCGCACCAAGAAGCCGTTCGAGTCGGTCCTCAAGGACGCCGGTGTTGCGCTCAAGGACATCGACCACGTCGTCCTGGTCGGCGGCTCGACCCGCATGCCGGCCGTGACCGAGCTGGTCAAGAGCCTGCTCGGCGGCAAGGAGCCCAACAAGGGCGTCAACCCCGACGAGGTCGTCGCCGTGGGCGCCGCGCTGCAGGCCGGCGTGCTGAAGGGCGAGGTCAAGGACGTCCTGCTCCTCGACGTCACCCCGCTGAGCCTCGGCATCGAGACCAAGGGCGGTGTCTTCACCACCCTGATCGAGCGCAACACCACCATTCCGACCAAGCGTTCGGAGATCTTCACGACCGCTGACGACAACCAGCCGTCGGTCGAGATCAAGGTCGCCCAGGGCGAGCGCCCGATGTGGTCGGAGAACCAGCCGCTGGGCAACTTCGAGCTCACCGGCCTCCCGCCGGCGCCGCGTGGCGTGCCGAAGATCGAGGTCGCCTTCGACATCGACGCCAACGGCATCGTGCACGTCTCCGCCAAGGACCAGGCCTCGGGCCGCGAGCAGTCCATGACGATCTCCGGCGGCTCCGCGCTGTCGAAGGACGACATCGACCGCATGGTCAAGGAGGCCGAGCAGTACGCCGAGGAGGACGCCAAGCGTCGCGAGTCCATCGAGATCCGCAACCAGGGCGACAGCCTCGTCTACACCACCGAGAAGTTCATCACCGACTCCGGCGACAAGGTCCCGGACGACGTGAAGACCGAGGTGCAGGGCGACCTCGACGCGCTGAAGAAGGTGCTCGAGGACGCCGAGGCCGACAAGGACACCATCCAGGCCGCGATCACCAAGCTCGGTGAGTCCTCGCAGAAGATGGGCGCGGCGATGTACGCCTCGGCCGAGGCCGAGCAGTCCGCTGCCGGCGGTGCCACCGGCGCCACCGGTGAGGCCGACGACGACGTCGTCGACGCGGAGATCGTCGACGAGCCCGTCGAGGGCGAGACCGGCGACGCCGCAGGTGAAGAGGGCGACAAGAAGTGACGAAGCGCCGCCCCAGCGGGGCGGAGGAGGCCGTCGAGGAGACGGCCTCCGAGGCTCCGCTACCCGAGACCGAGGCCGAAGAGGCCGAGCCCACCGACGCCGAGCCCACCGAGGCTGAGTCGACCGAGGCTGAGTCTGCTGAGGCCGAGCCGTCCGAGTCGTCCGAGGACGGTTCCGACGACGAGCCGACGCAGGTGCATGTCGGCGGCTCCGCGGACGACGCCGGCGACGCCGCCGACGACGCTGACGACATCGCCGTCGAGGATCTCGACGACGAGGAGCCGGCCGAGGCTGACGACGAGGCCGCGATCGTGGAGGAGAGTGAGGAGCCTGTGACCGACGACGTCGACAAGCGGGTCGCCGAGCTCACCACCGACCTGCAGCGTCTTCAGGCGGAGTACGTCAACTACAAGAGGCGGGTCGACCGTGACCGTGAGCTGGTCGCGCAGAACGCGACCTACAAGGTGCTCACGCCGATCGTGGAGGTGCTCGACACCATCGACCGTGCCCGTGAGCACGGCGAGGTCGAGGGCGGCTTCAAGGCCGTCTCCGACCAGCTCGAGAAGATCGTGACCAATCTGGGTCTGAAGAAGTTCGGCGAGCCGGGCGATGTCTTCGACCCCAACCGTCACGAGGCGCTCAGCCACATGGGCACCGACCCCGAGGTCGAGGAGACCTCCGTGAAGCTGGTCGCCAAGGCCGGCTACATGATCGGTGAGCGGGTCGTCAGGGCCGCACAGGTCCTGGTCGTCGACCCGGAGTGACAAAAGTGGGTGGCCGGGTCGCCCGGGACGATCGTCTCGGGCGACGCGGCCACCGAGACCAAGGGAGGAGGGGCTAGGTGGCAGAGAAGGACGGGATCCGGCCGGACTGGATCAACAAGGACTACTACGCCGAGCTGGGTGTCAAGAAGGACGCCTCGGGCGACGAGATCAAGAAGGCTTATCGCAAGCTCGCGCGGGCCAACCACCCCGACTCCAACCCGGGTGACGACGCCAAGCACGACACCTTCAAGAAGGTCGCCGAGGCCTACGACGTCGTCGGAGACCCGGAGAAGCGGAAGAAGTACGACGAGGTGCGCTCGCTGGGCGCCTCGGGTGGCTTCGGCGGCGGGTTCGGCGGTGGCGCCGGCCGCGGCTACAACTTCGAGGATCTCTTCGGAGGCGGTGGGGCGCAGACCGGCCCCGGTGGCCTCGGCGACATGTTCGGCGACCTCTTCGGGGGCGGCGCCGGCGGCGGCTTCGGCGGGCGGCGTACGACTCCGCGGCCGCGGCCGGTCAAGGGTGCCGACGTCGAGACGAGCGCCACGATCGGGTTCACCGATGCGCTCGACGGTGTGACGATCTCGCTGCGACTCACCTCCGACGCCGCCTGCCCCGACTGCAACGGCACCGGCGGCAAGCCCGGCACCAAGCCGCGGGTCTGCCCCGAGTGCGAGGGTGCGGGCTATGTGGTCAACTCCGTCGGCGGTGCGTTCTCGATGAACGAGACCTGCCCGCGCTGCGGTGGCCGCCAGCTGATCTACGACGAGGCCTGCCCGACGTGCCGTGGCTCCGGTCGCGGCACCTCCGCGCGCACCATCCAGGCGCGCATCCCGGCCGGGGTCAAGGACCGTCAGCGGATCCGGCTCAAGGGCAAGGGTGGCGCCGGCGAGAGCGGTGGCCCGTCCGGTGACCTCTACGTCACCGTGCACGTCACGCCGCACAGGGTCTTCGGCCGCAAGGACGACAACCTCACCATCGACGTGCCGGTCGGGTTCGACGAGCTGGCGCTCGGGGCGGAGGCCAAGCTGCCGACGCTGACCGGCTCACCGGTGACGCTGCGCATCCCCGCGGGCACCCCCAACGGGCGTACGTTCCGGGTGCGGGGCAAGGGTTTCCGCCGCTCCGACGGCACCACGGGCGACCTGCTCGCGACCGTCGAGGTGCAGATCCCGGCCGTGCTCGACGCCGATGCCAAGGCTGCCGTCGAGGCCTACCGCAAGGCGACCGCCGACAAACCGCTGCGTACGTCTCTTCTCGAGGATTCGTGATGAGTGATGAACGATCGTGAGGCACGAGCGGGACAGCAGGGCCCGAAGACGCCCGGCTACAGCAACCCGGCTCCCGACGCCGCTGTCTATGTCATCAGCGTCGCCGCGGAGCTGACCGGGCTCCACCCGCAGACGCTGCGCACCTACGAGCGCATGGGTCTGATCACCCCGGGACGCACCGGGGGCGGCGGCCGGCGCTACTCGTTCCACGACATCGAGCTGCTGCGCTCGATCGCCGAGCTGACCGCGTCCGGCATCGGCATCGAGGGGGTGCGCCGCATCCTCTCGCTCGAGCAGCACGTCGATGCCGTGCGCAGGCGCAACGAGGAGCTCGTGCACGAGCTGGCTGCGACGCGCGAGGCGCTGGCCCAGGCGTTGGCGGCCGCGTCTCAGGCGCAGGCCTCACCGAGCAGACTTCCGGCCGTCCGCCAGCCCTCCCCGGGCCAGGCGGTCGTCGTGTGGCGGCGTCAGCGCGGGTAGTGACGGGGCTGCCAGATTCCTACTGATCGCTTGACAGAATTGTTGGCGAGTTGTGGGTTTTGGGTACAGCCGGTGTTGGTGGTATTGGCGCATACTGGTGAGTAAGCCGCGGATGTCGGACCAACCCCCATATGGTCGGGGCAACTGCGGCGGACCCGGTGGTGCCGACCCGAGACGGACCCACCGGGTCCTTCCAGTTTTATGACGCGTCGGGCAGGATCGAGCCCGTGACCAGCGTCGTCGATGTGCTCTCCGGCTGGAGTGACCTGGTCGAGGGGACGGACTGGGTCGCGTTCTGGTCGATCCCCGTCTTCACCGCCGTGATCGGCTGGCTGATCAACTGGTCGGGTCTGTGGATGCTGTTCTCACCGATCCACTTCCACGGGGTCGTCGTGCCCGGGCTCGCGCGCATCGCCGGCTCGCTGCCGCGCAAGGTGCAGGAGATCCCAGGTGTCCTGCGCGGTGGTCTCGGCTGGCAGGGCATCGTGCCGGCGCGGGCGGCCAAGATGGGGTCGATCGCGGTCGACCGGGCGCTCTCGCGGATGGCCTCGGCCAGCGACCTCTACGAGCAGCTCGAGCCCGACAGGATCGCGGCTCACATCGTCGACGTGTTCCGGCCCGAGATCCCGTTCCTGGTCGACGAGATCATGTGGCGCGAGCACCCGCGGTTCTGGCGCGACTTGCCGCGGCCGCTGCGTACGACCGTGGTCGAGCGGGTCCAGGACCGGCTCCCCGACGTCGTCGGCGAGGTGATGGTGGAGATCGGCGAGCATATCGACCAGCTCTTCGACCCGAAGCTCATGGTGATCGAGAACTTCGAGAAGGACCCGTCGATCATCGTGCGGATCTTCAAGGACTTCGGCGCGCGCGAGCTGCGGATGATGGTCGTCTTCGGCGCGATCTTCGGTTTCCTGCTCGGCATCCCGGTCGCCGCGGTCGACCAGGCGTTCCACATCTGGTGGCTGCTCCCGATCCTCGGGGTGCTGGTCGGCTGGACGACCAACCTGCTCGGCATGCTGCTCATCTTCGCGCCCGCCGATCCCAGGCGGATCGGCCCCTTCAAGATCCAGGCGCTCTTCGCGCGCAGGCAGTGGGAGGCCTCCGACGTCTACGGCAAGCACATCGCCGCCAACGTGATCACGCTCGAGCACATCGGTGACCATCTGCTCAACGGGGCCAGCGGCGACCGCACCCGCCAGATGCTCGCCTCGGCCCTGGAGCCGGCGGTCAACGCCGCGGTCGGGCCTGCCTACGGTGCGGTGCGGGTGGCGGTGGGCACGCGGAGGTTCGACGCGATCCGGTCCTCGGTCGCCGAGAGTGCCGTCGACTACACGCTCATGCCGATGCGTGACGCTGCCTTCAGCGTGAAGCAGTCGGCCAATATCCGAAGGTTGATCGCCGAGCGGTGTCGGGCCCTGCCTCCGAGCACATTCGTTGAGATGATGAGAGCCGCGATCAAGGAGGACGAGTGGCTGCTCTACGCCCACGGGGCGATCATGGGCCTGGCGGGCGGGTTCCTGCACGTCGCGGTCTTCGACTGGTGGAACGTGCTGTGAAGACCCTGCACATCAACCCCGAGCCGGGGCCCGCGCGGGCCCCGACGGAGCCGGCCGAGCTGGCCGGGCCGACCGGGCCGACCGGGCCGGGCCGCCCGAGCGAGCCGGCCGAGGAGCTGGTCGACGGACGCGAGGGCATGCACCACCTGCCCACGCCGGCCCCGAGCGGCGGTCTCGTCGACGAGGCGAGGGATGCGCTCCCGGGCCTGCTCAGGATCTCCGCGGTCACCGTCGCCCACACCGCGGGCTGGGGTCTGAAGACGTACGCCCGTTCGGTGGGTCGCGTCGCGAAGGCGGTCGTCGACCCCAACGAGGCCGTGCGGCTGAGCGAGGACGTCGCGAGCAACGCGCGTCAGGTGACCGGGTTCGCGAAGCGGGTCGCCACGGGCAACCCGATCACCGGGCTGCTCGAGCGCTACGCCCTGCCGGCCGCCGAGAACGCGCGTACGGCGATGGAGGGTCGTGCCGCCCGGGTCAACGGCGCCGCACCGGCGGCCAGCCCGGAGCGTCTGCGCCGCACGGGGGAGGAGCTGCTGCGCAGGTCGCGCGACGTATGGGACGACAACGAGCGTCACCCCGCGTTCGTCGCGATCCTTAACGAGCTGGCCCCCGACGAGGCCCGCGTCCTGGTGCTCATGCTCAAGGAGGGGCCGCAGCCGGCCGTCGACGTGGTCGAGGGCGGCCTGTTCGGGGCGCTGCGCGGCTCACGCACGGTCGCCCACGGCCTGACCATGATCGGGCCGCAGGCCAGCGTACGTTTCCCGTCGCTGGTGCCGCAGTATCTCGACAACCTGACCAGGCTCGGGCTCGTGCGGCAGTCGGAGGACCCCGTCGCCGACCTGGTGCGCTATCAGGTGGTCGAGGCACAGCCCGACGTGCTCGAGGCCGTCCACTCGACCGGCGGCACCCGGATCAAGCGGCGCTCGATCCTGCTGACCCCGTTCGGTCAGGACTTCGCCCGTGCCTGTTTCGCCGGCGGCGACGCCCTCGACGAGCTGCCTGTGCACCACGCGCCGCCGGACGCTTGAGGGTGTTGGCGTTCGTTGTAGGTAGGGTACGCATCCGACGGTCTATGCAGCTCGGGCGGAAGGAGCACGGATGTCGCCGGAGTGGCAGGAATCGCTGACCAGCTGGTTCGAGAGCTGGGCTGCCCACGTGCACTGGCTCTCGCTGATCACCATCCCGGTCTTCACCGGCGTGATCGGCTGGCTGATCAACTGGTCCGGCCTCTACATGCTCTTCGCGCCGCTCTCGTTCAAGGGTTTCCGCGTGCCGGGGCTCAAGGAGCTCACCACGGTGCTGCCGCACAAGCTGCAGGAGGTGCCCGGCTTCGCGCAGGGCGGCCTCGGCTGGCAGGGCATCATCCCGGCGCGAGCGGCGAAGATGGGCTCGATCGCCGTCGACAAGGCGATCGCCAAGCTCGGCACGCCCAGCGACTTCTACCAGCAGCTCGGCCCCTCCGAGATCGCCACGCACATCGTGGAGACGTTCCGCCCCGAGGTGCCCGAGCTGGTCGACCAGATCATGATGCGCGAGCATCCCCGCCTCTGGCGCGACCTTCCGCAGGCGGTCAAGGGCGCGATCATCACCCGCGTGCAGGCGCAGCTGCCCACGATCGTGCACAAGGTCACCGACGACATCGGACTGCACATCGACCAGCTCCTCGACCCGAAGCTGATGGTCATCGACCACTTCCGCAAGCACCCTGCCCTCGTGGTGAGGATCTTCCGCGACTTCGGCCAGCGAGAGCTCAACCTGATGGTCGCCTTCGGGTTCATCTTCGGCTTCCTGCTCGGCGTGCCGGTGGCCCTGATCGACCAGACCTTCCACATCTGGTGGCTGCTGCCCGTGCTCGGTGTGGTCGTCGGTTGGGTGACCAACCTGCTCGGCATGTGGCTGATCTTCGAGCCCGCCGAGCCGCGCCGCATCTTCGGGATCAAGGTGCAAGGCCTCTTCCCGCGGCGTCAGGAGCAGGCCGCGGAGGTCTACGCCGACATCATCGCGACCGACGTGATCACGCTCGAGCGCATCGGTGACTTCCTCCTCGACGGCCCCCGCGGCGACGCCACCCGCATGCTCCTGGTCAACGCGCTGACTCCCGCCGTCGACCGGGCCGCCGGGCCCTACCGGGGTGCAGTGCGGATCGCGCTCGGGTCGGAGAGGTTCGACCGCATCAGCAGCTCGGTCGCGACCGAGGCCGCCGACCGCACCCTGGTGCCGTTCCGCGATCCGGGCTTCAGCCGTCACCAGGCCATCAAGATCCGCGACCTGGTCGCGCGACGCACCAAGGAGCTGCCGCCGGGCGACTTCGTGGACATGATGAGATCGGCCATCAAGGAGGACGAGTGGATGCTCTACGCCCACGGGGCGATCATGGGACTCGCGGGCGGCTTCCTTCACCTTCTAATCTTTCCCACATGAGTCTCCTGGGCAAGGTCATGCCGACCGCCTCCGCCGTCGCCGACACCGTTCCCGGCCTGGCGCGGGTGGCGGCCGATGCTGCCTGGCACACCGCCGGATGGGGCGTGCGCTCCTCGGCCCGCACCGGCATCCGGGTCGCGCGCGCCGTGGTCGATCAGGACGTACGTGTCGGGCTGATGCGCGAGACGGCCGAGGTGGTGGGGCTCGTCGCCGGCACCGCGGCCCGGGTGGTGCTGCCTGCCGGCAAGCAGCCGACCCTGGAGCTCACCGAGGCCGACCACGAGTCGACGGGCGGCGACATCGTGCTGGCCCGCACCCACGACGCCGAGACGTCGGAGGACTCCCTGCCCGTGCTGCGCCGCCGCGGGGCCGACCTGCTCGATCGTTCGCGTGACGTGTGGGCCGACGAGCAGGGGCACCCGGCGTACGCCCGGATCCTCGACGAGCTCGCGCCCGACGAGGCGCGGATGCTGCTCTACCTGCTCAAGGCGGGGCCGCAGCCCTCGGTGGACGTGCGCACCGGTGGGCCCGCCGGTCTCGTCGGCAGCACCATGATCGCGCCCGGGCTCAACATGATCGCCGGACGCAGCGGCGCTCGTTATCCCGAGCGGGTCCCGGCCTATCTCAACAACCTCTTCCGGCTCGGGCTGGTGTGGTTCTCCAAGGAGCCGCTCGCCGACCCGCTAGAATACCAGGTGCTCGAGGCCCAGCCCGACGTGCTGGAGGCCCTGCACTCGGTGAAGTTCGCCAAGATCGTGCGCCGCTCGGTGCACCTGACCCCGTTCGGCGAGGCCTTCGGCCGCACCACGCTCGTCGACGAGGTCGCAGCCGAAGCCGCGTTCCCGGAGCATCAGGCCCCGGGCACCGGTGGGGCAGATCTCCCGCGTGCTTGAGCCGCCGGTAACTTGGTAGTCCTATGGCCCGGAAACCCCCACTGACCATGCCGTTCCATCGCGTCGCGATGCGGTTCGCGGCGTTCATCGGCGTGGCCGCGGTGACCGGGCTCGTGGCCTCCGGGCTGGCGCTCCCGCTGATCCACATGACCGGGGTGGCGGCGAAGACCAGCGCCAAGGCCGTCGACAACATGCCGCTCGACATGGACATGGGCGAGCTCTCGCAGACGACCCGCATCCTCGACGCGCACGGCAACCTCATCACCACCCTGTTCGACCAGAACCGGTCCTACAAGCCGCTCGACCAGATCTCGCCCAACATGCCGAAGGCGCTGCTCGCCATCGAGGACAGCCGCTTCTACGAGCACGGCGCGATGGACCTCAAGGGCACGCTCCGGGCGCTGCTGCGCAACTCCGCCTCGGGCTCCGTGCAGGGTGGCGGCTCCTCGATCACCCAGCAGCTGGTGAAGACCACGCTGGTCTACGGCGCCGACACCGATGCCGAGCGGGCCGCCGCGATCGAGAAGTCCACGGCACGCAAGATCCGTGAGCTGCGCTATGCGATCTGGCTCGAGGAGAACCACGACAAGGACTGGATCCTCGAGCGCTACCTCAACGCCGCCTACTTCGGCGACTCCGCCTACGGCGTGCAGGCGGCCGCGAAGCACTACTTCAACGTCGACGCCGCCGACCTGTCGTGGGGCCAAGCCGCGATGCTGGCCGGGATGGTGAAGAACCCGACCGGCTACGACCCGACCGACTACCCCGACGCCGCGATCGCCCGTCGCGACCTGGTGATCGAGCGGCTGATCCGGCTCGGCGACGTCTCCCGTGCCGACGGCGAGAAGCTCAAGGACGCCGACCTCGGGCTCGATGTGCAGAGCAACCGCAACGGCTGCTTCGGGTCCTCGGCCGAGTTCCTCTGCGACTACGCGCTGCAGTGGCTGCTGGCCGACGAATCGCTGGGTGCGACCGAGGCCGAGCGCTGGCGGCTGCTGCAGACCGGCGGCCTGACGATCAGGACCACGCTCGACGCCTCGTTCCAGAAGGCCGCCCAGAAGTCGGTGAGCAGCCACGTCTCGGCGACCAACAACGCCGTCGGTGCGCTGGCGATGGTCGAGCCCGGCACCGGTGACGTCAAGGCGCTGGCCCAGTCACGGCCGATGGGGGAGAACCGCCGCAAGGGCGAGTCCTACCTCAACTATCTGGTGCCGGAGAAGTACGGAGACGCCAAGGGCTTCCAGGCGGGCTCAACCTTCAAGGTCTTCGTCGGCGCCTCCGCGATCGAGAAGGGCTTCCCGCTCAAGCAGCAGATCTCCTCGCCGCCGAAGCGCACCTTCAACAAGAGCTCCTTCGCCAACTGTCCCGGGGAGGGCAGGTTCAACTCCGAGCCGTGGCCGGTGAGCAACTCGACCACCTCGGGCCCGAAGAGCCTCTACACCGGCACCCGGGAGTCGGTGAACACCTTCTACGCCGCGATGGAGCAGTTCACCGGTGTCTGCGCGCCCTACGCGCTGGCCCAGAAGATGGGCGTCGAGCTGACCGATCCCGGGCTCGAGCGGGTGCCGGCCTTCACCCTCGGCACGGCCAACGTCAGCCCGCTGGAGATGGCCGAGGCATACGCCACGTTCGGTGCGCGCGGCAAACACTGCGACTCCCGGCCGGTGACCGAGATCATCGGTCCGGACGGCAAGGCGATCAAGGAGTACGCCTCCTCGTGCGAGCAGGTGATGCGTACGAGCACGGCCGACGCGATGAACGACATCCTCCGCGGCCTGCTGCAGCCCGGCGGATTCGGCCAGAAGCTCGCCCTGCAGGTGCCGGCGGCCGGCAAGACCGGCACGATCAACTCCAACATGGCGGTGTGGTTCAACGGCTACACGCCGAGGCTCGCGACCGCCTCGATGATCGCCGGTGCCGACTACAACGGCAACTGGGTCACGCTCAACGGGCAGCGCCTCAACGGCACCTATATCGCCTCGGCCTCCGGCTCCACCGTCGCCGGCCCGATGTGGGCAGACGCCATGCGTGCGGTCGACAACAAGGTCGGCTACCAGAACTTCGTACGCCCCGGCGCCGGCGTGATCAACGGCAAGGGCGTCAAGGTGCCGAAGGTCGAGGGCCTCTCGGTCGGCAAGGCGTCGGCCCGGCTGAAGAAGGCTGGTTTCAAACCGACCGTCGGCAAGCGGGTGAAGTCGCACTGGAAGGCCGGCAAGGTCGTCGGCACCGTGCCTGGTGGCCGCGCGCTCAAGGGCGCCACCGTCACGCTGCTCGTCTCGAAATGGCACGGGTGAGGGGCGATCGTTCACCGAGGTGACTCGGTGAACATTCAGGCCGCCGCCCGCGCCTCGGCTGCCTCGACCGCGTCCCGAAAGGCACGCGCCACGTAGTCGGGCACCGCGAGACCACGGCTGCGGGCCCAGAGCAGCTCCTGCTCGACGCGCGCCACGTCGGCAGCGAGGTCGCGGCCCTGATGGTGCACTCCGAGGGTCTCCATCACGTCGCCGAAGTCGGCCAGCTGCGTCGGGTTGTTGACCCCGACGGGTGCGAAGGAGATGCTGCGCATGCGTCGCACCAGCCACCTCTGCCAGCCGGCGAGCGTCGCCCAGTGTGATCGTGCGGAGAGCTGGTAGAAGGCGTAGTGGCCGGGCTCCTGGCGCTTGATCGGCGCGATGACGGTCTCGGCGACCGCCTTCTCGCCGCTCTCGACGACACCGTCGTGCATCAGGTTGTAGGCGATGACCGCCGAGCGCTCGGTGGCCATCCCGGTCAGGTAGTAGAGCATCCGGCACACGTCCTGGAACGGCTCCAGGTGGGCGAGCAGGCCGAGCACCTTCAGCTTCAGCCCGACGTGTTCGAGGTCGGTGGTCGCCGGCGGGCGCCCGACGACCTGCTGGAGCCGGTCGAGGATCAGCCCGTGCTGGACCTCCTGCGGCTGCCACACCTCGGCGTAGAAGAGCTGGTCGATCTCCGGTGGGTCGGGCAGCATCGTGGTGATCTCGAGTACGTTGCGGTCGACCTCCAGCTCGACGCGAGCCATGTAGTCGAGCACGTGCCCGAAGCGCGCCCCGAAGCCCTCGGGGTCGTGGACGGTGAAGTCGACCGACTCCATCGGGATCGGGGGATGTTCTTCGCCGAGGCGCGCGACGTGCGCGGCGAGGCGGTCACTGTGGCTGAGCATCAGGCGTCTCCCGGTGGGGTGTCATCAGCAGGTCCAGTCTGCCCGCACTCAGGTGGGTTGTAACCCGATTTTATGTTGTCGCGCATCGTCCGCAGGGCCCCTCGATGGTTCTCGGCGCCGGCCGTCGCCGCCGTCGACAGGGCTTCGGTGCGGTCGATGCTCCGGATTGGTGGCGCTACGCCGTGCCGTCCGACGGTATGGCGGAAGCGGTCTCGCTGGGCTCGTCTGTCGGAGTCGGGGTGGGTTCCTCCGTCGGCGTCGTCGGGTCCGGGTCCTCGGTCGGGTCGGGCTGCTCCGAGGGTCCGGGATCTTCGGTGGGATCCTCGGTCGGATCAGGGTTCTCCGACGGGTCCTGGGTCGGGTCAGGGTTCTCCGAAGGGTCCTCGGAGCCACCGTCGCCGGGCTCCGGGTCGGACGGGTCGGGCGACGAGGGTGTGGTGGACCCGCCGCCGGGCTTGGTCGAACCCTCCCCGCCCGGCGTGCTGCTCGCTCCGCCCGGCCGAGCCGGGACCGACCCTCCGGCGGCAGAGCGTCGAGGCGGCTGCGCACCAGGGGTGGCTGCGCTGAGCGGCTCGAGATCGTCGGGCGTCTCAGGGATCTGCTCGGCGGGCAGGACGACACCGGTGGGCACCTCGAACTGGCCGAGCCGGTAGCCGTCGGCGATCTTCAAGACGGTGGCGACGTACGCATCGCTGTGGTTGTAGCGCAGCACTGCTTCACGTCTGCCGGCATCGGTGGAGAGGTCGGCGGAGCCGGAGCAGAGGTAGACGGCGGCGGCGAGCGCGGCGTCGTCGACGTCCTGCGGGTCGCGGCGTCCGTCGGAGTCGGCGTCGACGCCGACCTCCGACCAGGTCGAGGGGATGAACTGCATCGGCCCGACCGCGCGGTCGTAGGTGGTGTCGCGGTCGTAGGTGCCGCCGTCGGTGTCGGTGATGCGGGTCGTGCCGGCCGCGCCGGTGAGGGGGACCCCGTAGATGCCCGGCGTGGCGACGCCTGCGGCGGAGAGCTGGTTGCCGCCGGCCCGCCCGTGGTCGGACTCGACGCGTCCGATGGCGGCGACCAGCGACCAGTCGAGCCCGCAGCCCTTGTCGGCGTCGGCGAGCACGGAGGCCGAGCGCTGATAGGCGGCGAGAGCGGGCTCGGGGATGAGCCCCGCGGCTGCCTCGGCGGCGAACCCGGCCGGCCTGGCGGCGAGCGTCGGCACCACCTTCGCGGCCGGCTTGATCGCCGACACGCTCACCGGCGGCAGCAGCTCCTGCCGTGGCACCTCGACGACGGGCACCCGATCCACGTCGGCCGACGCGGCCGGAGACGGGGAGTCCTGGATCGCGTGGATCGTCCAGGCAGCGGTCGCGGCGGCGACGGGCAGCGCCGCCACCTTGATCACAAGACCGGCTCGTGGGGTCATCCTCGGTCACATCCTCGGGTGGGTCACAGGTCGTCGCCTTAGATCCAGCCATGGATGTGAGCCGCGCCACAACGTAATCAGTGAAGTGGGAGCCGATTCGGGGGCGTACTTGTCACGTACGTGACAAGTTTTGGCTCCGAACCACCACGATCGCCCCGACGACGGCGGCCGTCACCAGGGCTGCGACCGCGCAGACCGCCGCGATCAGGACCGAGCCGAGACCGAGCAGCACCAGCGCCAGACCGACCACCGCCGGCACCAGTGCGAGCACCCGCGCGAGGCGTGATCCGGCGACCACCCCGCGTGCCGTCGAGAGCAGCGTGGCGATGCGGCCGGCGTCGAGATCCTGGAGGCGTACGCCGCCACCCCCGCCCACGCCCAGGTCGGCCACCGCCTGTGCCTCGGCGTCCTCGGCGCGGGAAGTCGCGAAGGCCACCACCTGCCCCTGCTCCTGCAGCTCGGCGACGAGCCGGGCGCGCTTCTCGGGAGCGATCTCGGGGTGGCAGCGCTCGATGCCGCACGACTGCGCCAGATGCTCGGTGTTGCGGGCGGTGTCGTCGGAGACCAGCACCGGCGTCACCCCGAGAGCGGTGAGCCGGGAGACCGACGCCGTCGCGTCCTTGCGGATGTCGTCGCCGACCACCAGATAGCCCAGCGGCCGTTCGTCGAGCTCGACGCCGACGACCACACCGAGGTCGTTGCGCTCGGCCATGCCGACCCAGCCCGGCCGCCCGACACGCACCGGGTGGCGGTCGACCGAGCCGCGCACACCGCACCCGGGCACCTGCTCGAAGGCGGTCACCTTGCCCCGCGGCGAGATCCGCGCGATCGCCCGCGCCAGCCGGCCCTCGGCCTCGTGCTCCAGCGCGCCGGCGAACCAGCGCAGGTTGCGGAGATGATCGGGCTCGAGCGGGTCGACCGTGGTCACCCTCAGCTTGCCGGTGGTCACCGTGCCCCACCGGTCGAGCACCACGGTGCCGACCTTCGCGGCCGTCGCCCAGGCGGGCGCCGGCACCGACTCGATCCCGTGGCCACGCCCCACCCAGCCTGCGACGATGCGCGGAAACCACGACCCCAGCACGTAGGCCATCGCCGCCCCGGCTCCGAGCACGACCAGCGCCGCGGTCATGGCTGGATCGCCCCGGTCTGCTGCTGATAGCGGTCGAAGTCGCTCTGGTCGCCGGCCACCCACAACGGCACGCTCGCCTTGAGCAGCAGCAGGAGCTGGGTGACGAACTCGGGGTCGCGCAACGACTCCCCGAAGAGCTCGTTGATCCGCTTCCACCGGTAGCGGATGGTCTGCGGGTGCACGCCGAGGACGGCCGCGATCGCCGGTGCGCTCTCCCGGGTCTCGAGCCAGACCAGCAGGGTCTCGGTGAGGATCTCGCGGGAGTTGGCGGATTCGGCAAGGAGCGGCTCGAGCAGCTCCTGGGCGAGCTGGCGGCGCATGATCGGCTCCGCGTGGAGCCAGATCTCGGTGCGGTGGGCGAGGCAGTTGATGACCGGCTTGGCGGGGATCACCTTGGCGTTGACCAGCCCCAGGGCGCGGTTGGCCCAGCGCCATGCGGCCGGGACGTCCTCGGGCGGCACCGGCCAGCAGACCGCGATCCGCGCCTTCGGCGCCGCGGCCCGCAGCTGCTTGGTCACGGCAGTGGTGTCGTGGGGAGGGCAGATCACGACCTGGGTGGGCTCTCGCCGGCGGGTGAGGGCGGTCGCCGGCAGCGCGTCGTGGGGGATCCGGCTCCCGTCGGTCAGCTCGACCGCCATCACGGTCACCTTCTCGGGCAGCTCCCAGCTGCCGAGGGTCGCCTGCATCTCGATGTCGTCGTAGGAGGCACCCGAGAGCATGCGGTCGATCAGCCGGGCCCGGGCGACGTCGTTGTCCTGGTCGCGCGCTTCGGTGCCGGCCTCGAAACCGGTCCTGACCTGGGACGATAGATGCTCGACGTACGACTTCATCATCTCGTTGAGCGCATTCAGGGCCGCGGCGGAGACCTCGTTCTCCACCGCCCGGCGACGCACCTCGTCCCAGAGCTCCGTGGTGGCCATGTCGATGCCCGCGTCGACGAGCGCCCGCTCCTCGCCGAGCACCGCGACCCGGAAGCCGACCTTGCGGAAGTGGTCGTCGATGGCGATGTAGGGCGCCGATCGGCCCAGGCCGAGGTCGATGAAGTGAGAGATGGCGCCGTGCACGGCGGTGTAGATGAGATCGGCGAAGCCCTCGGTCTCGGCGGGCAGGTCCTCCCGCAGGTGACGGGTGACCTCACGAGCGATCGGCCGCACCTCGCTCTCGAGACTCTTCAGGATCCACACAGCCGACCCGGGCAGTCCTGGGGACTGCTGGGTCTGTGTCATCTCGTGCTCCGTCGCACGCAAGTACTCCTTCGTCCAGCATGCCCGAGAAGGTATCGACCACCTTGGCATGACTCCGCCGCTCCTGCGCCCGAAATTCGGTACGCCCGCACCCCTCACGCATCCACGCGAGGCCTCTCTCGGCAGCGATCTGGCGCCTGTTTTGTCATGCGCATGACAAAACAGGCCCCTATTTTGCTGCTCGATCCGATTAGGGCTCCCCTGTGATGTGAGCCACACGTACTGTCCGGGACGACGACGAACTCACATCGGCAGATCAGGGAGGCCCGCGATGGGCGGCACCGTGGAGGTCACAGGGCTCACCAAGAGCTTCGGGTCCCAGAACATCTGGAGCGACGTGACTCTCACGCTGCCTCAGGGCGAGATCACCGCGCTGCTGGGGCCTTCGGGCACCGGCAAGTCGGTGTTCCTCAAGTCGATGATGGGGCTGCTGCGGCCCGAGGAGGGCAGCTGTCTCGTCGACGGCGTCGATATGGTCAAGGCGCGCGAGTCGCATCGGCAGGAGCTGCGCAAGCGGTTCGGTGTGCTCTTCCAGGACGGTGCGCTGTTCGGGTCGATGAGCGTCTTCGACAACGTCGCCTTCCCGCTGCGTGCGCACACCAAGAAGCGCGAGTCCGAGATCAAGCAGATCACCAACGACAAGCTTGACCTCGTCGGTCTGATGGGCCAGGAGCACAAGCTGCCCGGCGAGATCTCCGGTGGCATGCGCAAGCGCGCCGGCCTGGCCCGCTCGCTGGTCACCGAGCCGTCGATCATCCTGTGCGACGAGCCCGACTCGGGCCTCGACCCGGTGCGTACGGCCAACCTCGCCCAGCTGCTGGTCGACGTCAACGCGGCCACCGACGCCACCATGCTGGTGGTCACCCACAACATCGAGCTGGCGCGTACGCTCCCCGACAACCTCGGCATGCTCTACCGGCGTCGCCTGGTGATGTTCGGCCCGCGTGAGGAGTTCCTGCTCACCGACCACCCCGTCGTCTCGCAGTTCATGAGCGGTGACCCGATCGGCCCGATCGGGATGAGCGAAGAGACCGACCACGGCGTCAACGACGACTACGTCGAGGGCGCGGCCTACTACCCCTCCGGGGGAGTGGCGATCCGCGCCGGCGCCCGCGCCATCGAGGTGCTGCCGCGTCAGCTCAGCCCGGCCGGCGGCACCCCGCGCGAGGGCGCGGTGCGTCACGGCGACCGGGTCGCGAGCGGCGCCGCGGCGCTCTACACAGCCGATGACGACGAGGTTGACCGAGTCCCGCCACGACCACGTGTGAAGGACCCGGTCAGCCGGAGCCTCGACCAGGTCGGCGCGCTCTTCGCGCTCGGCCTCGACACGTTCCGGGCGGCCTTCCGCCGTCCGTTCGCGGCCCGCGAGCTGCTCGACCAGTTCTGGTTCGTCACCTCCGTGTCGTGGATCCCGGCGATGTTGGTCGCGATCCCGTTCGGAGCGGTGATCGCGCTCCAGCTCGGCACGCTGACCGTGCAGATCGGGGCCCAGTCGTTCACCGGTGCCGCTTCCGTGCTCGCCGTCGTCCAGCAGGCCGCTCCGATCGTGACCTCGCTGGTCATCGCGGGGGCGGGCGGGGCCGCGATCTGTGCGGATCTGGGGTCTCGGACGATCCGCGACGAGATCGACGCGATGAAGGTGATCGCCGTCGACCCGATCCAGGCGCTGGTGGTGCCACGCGTGCTCGCCTGTGTGTTCGCGGCCGTGCTGCTCAACGGCCTGGTCAGCGTCGTCGGCGTGCTCGGCGGCTACTTCTTCAACGTCGTCATCCAAGGCGGTACGCCGGGGGCCTATCTCTCCTCCTTCACCGCCCTCGCCCAGCTCTCCGACCTGTGGGTGGGCGAGCTCAAGGCCGTGCTCTTCGGCCTCATCGCCGGCCTGGTCGCCTCCTTCCGCGGCCTCAACACCAAGCCCGGGCCCAAGGGCGTGGGGGAGGCGGTCAACCAGTCGGTCGTCGTCACCTTCCTGCTGCTCTTCTTCGTCAACTTCGTGATCACGACGCTCTACCTCGAGCTCGTTCCAGGGAAGGGAGCCTGAGATGGCTGTCGCCACCAAAGGCGCGA
Source organism: Nocardioides albertanoniae (assembly GCF_006716315.1). Taxonomy (NCBI): domain Bacteria; kingdom Bacillati; phylum Actinomycetota; class Actinomycetes; order Propionibacteriales; family Nocardioidaceae; genus Nocardioides; species Nocardioides albertanoniae. The sequence continues at coordinate 717,521 of NZ_VFOV01000001.1, forward strand.
CCTCGGCCGGGGCGCCGGCCGCGCGCCGCCGGCCCCGGTGGGACCGGGCGCTCGACGGCCTGGTGCAGTCGGGGAAGGACATCCGCTTCTACGGCAAGGTGCTGGTGGCGATCCCGTCGGCGATCCGCCACTACCCGCGCGAGATCCTGCGGATCCTCTCCGAGGTCTCCTTCGGCACCGGCGCGCTGGCGATCATCGGCGGCACCATCGGCGTCATGACGGGGATGAGCATCTTCGTCGGCACCGTCGTCGGTATGCAGGGCTACGCGGCCCTCGACCAGATCGGCACCTCGACGCTCAACGGCTTCATCTCCGCCTACTTCAACACCCGTGAGATCGCGCCGCTGGTGGCGGCCCTGGCGATGTCGGCGACCGTCGGGGCGGGCTTCACCGCCCAGCTCGGCGCGATGCGGATCAACGAGGAGATCGACGCGGTCAAGGTGATGGGCCTGGAGACGATCACCTACCTGGTCTCCACCCGGGTGGTCGCGGGCTTCATCGCGATCATCCCGCTCTACATCGTCGGGCTGCTGACGTCGTACGCCGGCTCCCGGGTCATGACGGTCTACTTCCACGGGCAGTCGGCGGGCACCTACGACCACTACTTCCAGCTCTTCCTGCCACCCGTCGACATCCTGCTCTCGTTCGGCAAGGTGCTGATCTTCTCGATCCTGATCATCTTGATCCACTGCCGGCTGGGCTTCTTCGCCAGCGGCGGGCCCTCGGGCGTCGGCATCGCGGTCGGCCGGTCGGTGCGACGCACCATCGTCGTCGTCGCGGTGCTCGACCTGGCGCTCTCGATGGCGATGTGGGGCGCGACGACCACAGTGAGGATCGCGGGATGAGCCTGGGAAGAGTCCGTGACGCGTTCCTCGGCCTGTGCTACCTGGCCGTGGTCGCCGGTGTGGCGCTCGGCGCCTGGCTGGCCTACGACCAGACCTTCGTCGACCGCTCCGAGGTGCAGCTGACCACCGGCACCCTCGGCAGCGCGCTCCAGGAGGGCTCCGACGTCAAGCTGCGTGGCGTGCCGGTCGGCACCGTCCGCACCGTCGCGGCCCGTGAGGGCGGCGCCGAGCTGACGCTGGCGCTGGAGCCCGACGTACTTCCTGATCTGACCCGGGCCACCACGGCGCGGCTGCTGCCGAAGACCCTCTTCGGCGAGCGCTACGTCGCGCTGCAGCCGGCGGCCGGGCCCGAGCTGGAGGCCGGAGACACGATCAAGCAGGACAGCTCCGACGAGGCCGTCGAGCTGGAGCAGGTGCTCGACGAGCTGCTGCCGGTGCTCAAGGCTCTCCAGCCGCACAAGCTCAACGCGACGCTGAGCGAGCTGGCCACGATGCTGCGCGGCAACGGTGGCGACATCGGTGAGGTGTTCGCCGACTGGGCCGACTACCTGCACAAGCTCAACCCGCTGGTGCCGGAGCTGACCGACGACCTGGCCTCGCTGGGGCGGGTCGCGGGTCACCTCGAGGAGGCTGCTCCCGACCTGCTCGAAGCGCTCGACACGATGACCGTGACCGCGAAGACCCTGGTCGACCAGCAGGAGCAGCTCTCCGACACGTTCCGCTCGGTGACCACGACCGCGCAGGACTCCGACAGGTGGCTCGAGCGCAACCGCGAGACGATCGTGGTGCTCTCCGACTCCGGGCGCGACGCGCTCCGCGCAGTGAGCCCGTACGCCACCTCGTTCCCGTGCCTGTTCAGCGCCCTGCGCGACTACGTCCCCGAGATGGCGCGCAACCTCGGCAAGGGCACCGACAAGCACGGCATCCACGCCGTGGTCAGCGTCTCCGGGATCCGCCAGCCCTATCCCCAGGGCTACGTGCCGAAGCTGCGCAAGGGCAAGGCCCGGTGTCCCTACGTCACCGGCCAGACCGGCAGCCGGCCCACCATGACCGGTGTCGCCGAGCAGATCGGTGCCCCGCCGAGCGACCGCGTGCGCAACTTCGGTGCCACCACCGGCCTGGGTGATCAGAACTCCGAGAGCGAGAACCAGCTGATCGCCGAGGTGATGGCACCGACAGCGGGCATGGCGCCCGAGGAATATCCGACCTGGTCGAGCCTGCTGCTCGGCCCGGCACTGAGAGGCACCAAGGTGATCGTGCGATGAGGACGAACGGAGGAGGATCGGTCGCGGTGACGCTGACCAAGTCGATCGTCTTCGCGGTCGTGACCGTGCTGGCGACGATGGCGCTGGCGACGACGATCACCAACAGCACGAGCTCGTCGGGGCGCACCTTCACGGCGCTGTTCACCGACGCGACGAGCCTCAACAAGGGCGACGACGTACGCATGGCCGGGGTCAAGATCGGCACCGTCGAGAAGGTGGGGCTGCGGGAGAACGACACCGCCGAGGTGACCTTCACCGCGGCGGAGTCGGCCCCGATGGTCGAGGGCACCCGGGCAGAGCTGCGTTTCCGCAACCTGATCGGCCAGCGCTACATCGCGCTCGAGCCCGGCGCGACCGGCGCGGCGGCGCTCGAGGACGGATACACGTTCACCCTGGACGAGACCCGGCCGGCGCTCGACCTGACGATGCTGTTCAACGGGTTCCAGCCGCTGTTCAAGTTCCTCGACCCCGACGACGTCAACAACCTGAGCGCCCAGATCATCGCGGTCTTCCAGGGCGAGGGCACCACCGTCGAGTCGCTGCTGTCGTCGACGGCGTCGCTGACCTCGACGATCGCCGACCGTGACCAGGTGATCGGCGAGCTGATCACCAACCTCAACTCCGTGCTCGACGTGGTCAGCCAGCGCACCGGACAGCTCGACACCACCCTGGTGACGCTGCAGCGGCTGGTCTCCGGGCTGGCGGAGGACCGCAAGACGATCGGCTCGACGATCGAGGGCGTCGGCAACCTGACCGAGAGCGTCGCCGGGCTGCTGAGCGAGGGCCGGGCGCCGCTGCGCAAGTCGATCGACTCGCTCGGCGACGTCTCGGAGAACCTGGCCGAGAACGACAAGGTGATCGACCGCTTCCTGACCACGATGCCGCAGAAGACCGACGAGCTCGGTCGACTGGCCACCTACGGCGGCTGGCTCAACTTCTACATCTGCTCCATCGACGGGCGGATCCCCAGACCCGAGGGCTACTACGGCGACCTCGGTGTCGAATCACCTGCAGGGAGGTGCCGCTGATGGCTCGCTATCCGAAGACGTTCGCCGAGCGCAACAAGGTCGTGCTGGCTCTGGTCGGGATCGCGGCGATGTCGCTGACCTTCTTCGCCACCTTCCATGCCGACGACCTCCCGATCGTCGGTGGTGGCCGCACCTATCAGGCCTACTTCGCCGAGGCCGGCGGCATCCGTGCCGGCGACGAGGCGCGGGTGGCCGGGGTCAAGGTCGGTGAGGTGACCGGCATCGAGCTCTCGAAGGACAAGGTGCTGGTCAGCTTCCGTGCCAAGGATGTCTCGCTGGGTGGCCAGACCACCGCCTCGATCAAGGTGAAGACGCTGCTCGGGCGCAAGTTCCTCGCCCTCGACCCGGGCGGCTCCGGGCGGCTCAGCGACCCGATCCCGCTCTCGCGCACCACGACGCCCTACGACGTCAACGCCGCCTTCTCCGACCTCTCCACGACCGTCGACGAGATCGACATGGACCAGGTCGAGGAGTCGATGGACGCCCTGTCCACGACCTTCAAGGACACCCCCGAAGACGTACGCGGCATGGTCTCCGGGCTCACCCGGCTCTCCCGCACGGTCTCCTCGCGCGACCAGGAGCTGGCCGAGCTGATGCGCACCACCTCCAAGGTCACCGGCACCCTCGCCGACCGCAACGACGAGATCGGGCTGCTGATCGAGGACGGCGACAAGCTGCTCGACGAGCTGGCCGCCCGCCGCGAGTCGATCCACCAGATGCTCACCCACACCGACGACCTCGCCAAGCAGGTCAAGGGCCTGATCGCCGACAACCAGAAGCGCCTCCGGCCCGCGCTCGAGAAGCTCGACCAGGTCGCCAAGGTGCTGCAGCGCAACCAGGACCACCTCGACAAGGCGCTCTCCCAGATCGGCGCCTACTACCGGGTGATCGGCGCCTCGATGAGCAACGGACCCTGGATCGACGTCTACGGCTGCGGCCTCTTCGACAAGGACCAGGCACCCGTGCTCGACAACGACGTCAATCGTGACTGCCGGCCAGGAGCGAAGAAATGAACTTCAGACGTGTGCTCTCAGGTGTCCTCGTGATCGCAGCCGTCGGCGCGATCGGGTGGGGCGCGGCGTACGGGATCGAGGAGGGGCGCAAGGGCGCGAAGTTCTCCGCGCTCTTCGAGGCCTCGGTGGGTCTCTATCCCGGGTCCGACGTGCAGATCCTCGGCGTGCCGGTGGGCAAGGTGACCGAGGTGAAGCCGGACGGCGAGCACGTGAAGGTCACGATGGAGCTCGACCCCGGCCAGGCCGCCGCTGCCGACACCGAGGCCGTGATCGTCGCGCCGATGCTGGTCTCCGACCGCTTCGTGCAGCTCACCGAGCCCCACGTCGACGGGCCGAAGCTGCGCGACGGCACCGTGATCGAGGAGACCGCTGTGCCGGTCGAGATCGACGACCTCTACGCCTCGCTGACCGATGCCGGCGAGAAGCTCGGCCCCGAGGGCGCCAACCAGAACGGGGCGCTCTCCCGGCTGCTGAAGGTGCTCGCGGCCAACCTCGACGGGCAGGGAGCCGACATCAACCAGGTCATCGGTGAGACCGCCGACGCATCGGCGACCCTGGCCAACGTCGACCAGGACTTCTTCGCGACCGTCGAGCACCTCAACACCTTCAACAACACGCTCCTCGCGCACGACGACGGTGTACGCGACGCCAACCGCCAGTTCGCCCAGGTCACGCAGTATCTGGCCGAGGATCGTGACGACCTGGCCTCGGCGGTGACCAACCTCGGCGAGGCGCTCGGGATGCTCGAGGGCTTCATCGAGGACAACCGCGGCCAGATGCGCTCGAGCGTCGAGAACCTGCAGGGCCCGACCCAGGTGCTCGCCGACCAGAACGAGTCGCTCGAGGAGGCGGTGGCGACGATCCCGCAGCTGCTGCAGAAGTACGTCAACGCCTACGACCCGAGCACCAACACCCTCGTCGGCCGTACGAACCTCAACGAGATCAGCCCGGTCTGGTCCCGCGACGGGCTCAGCGCGAAGACGTCCGAGGAGGCACCGCCGGTGCTCCTCCCGGGTGTGGGAGAGGAGCAGTGATGGCCGGCACTCGCGCTCGCGCGCTCGCAGCGGTCCTGGGGGCCGCGGCGCTGACCCTGTCGGGCTGCGGGCTCGGCTCGATCGGCGGAGGTGTCTACGAGGCGCCGCTGCCCGGTGGGGCCGATGTGGGCGACGACCCGATCACGATGAGCGCCGAGTTCGCCGACGTGCTCGACCTGGTGCCCCAGTCGAGCGTCAAGGTCGACAACGTCTCGGTGGGGCGGGTCTCCAAGATCCGGCTCACCGAGAACGGACGCAGCGCCCGGGTCTCGCTCGTGGTGCGTGACGACGTCTCGCTGCCCGCCGGCACCACCGCGCGGCTGCAGCAGACCTCGCTGCTGGGTGAGAAGTACGTCGCCCTGATCCGGCCCACCACCCCGGTCGCGGGCGAGCCCCTGGGCGACGGCTCGGTGCTCGGTCGTGGAGACACCGCCGCCGCGGCGCAGGTCGAGGAGGTGCTCGGGGCGCTGTCGATGGTGCTCAACAGCGGTGGGATCGCGCAGTTCCAGGAGATCTCCCGCGAGCTGCAGAAGGTCTCCGACGGCAAGCCGGAGGAGATCAAGGCCTTCCTGCACGAGATCGACCGGTTCGTCTCCGTGCTCGACTCGCGCTCGGAGTCGATCACCTCCGCGATCGACTCCCTCAACGACCTGGCGGTCACGCTCGACAAGGACAAGTCGAAGATCGCCAACGCGCTCGAAGGGCTCTCGCCGGGCATGCGGGTGCTCGTCGAGCAGCGGCCCCAGCTGGTCGCCATGCTCGAGGCGCTCGACAGGCTCGCCAACGTCACGGTGCGCACCCTGAACGCCGCCCAGGACGACATCGTCGCCGACCTGAAGCTGCTCGACCCGATCCTCGATCAGCTCGCCAAGGCCGGCTCCGACCTGCCGTATGCGCTCGAGATCCTCTTCACCTACCCGTTCCCCGACGAGGTGCTCAATGCGATCCGGGGCGACTACATGAACCTGTTCATGCTCACGAACTTCCGAACTCCCGCCGACTGCGAAGCCAAGGGTTGTGACTGGCTGCAGCCGGCGGTGGCAGGGGGATCCGGCGGCTCGGCCCCCTCCCAGGCCGGGTCGCCGGGTGCGCCGGGGCTGCTGCCCTCGACGTCGTCGTCGGTGCCGGGCTCCTCCTCGCCGTCCATGCCCGGGCCCTCGATCATCCCCACCACGCCCGGCTCCTCGTCGCCCTCGACCTCCGACCCGTCCTCCGGTGATCCCGACCCCGACACGTCGACCTCGCCGAGCGATCCCTCGAGCTCGGGTTCGCCGTCGGAGTCGCCGACCGACCCGACGACCGAACCGGAAGCGCCCTCGACCCAGAACACACCCGACGGTGCCGACGGCGGCGCCGTAGAAGGGAGCCCGTGATGCAGCGACTCACCGGAGGCGTACGCGTCAAGCTCGGGCTCTTCGTCGCCCTGGCGCTCGTGGGCACCAGCTACGTCGGCGCGCGCTACGTCGGTCTGGACCTGCTCGACGACCCCTACCAGGTCGAGGTGTCGCTGCCCGAGGGCGGCGGGCTCTTCGTCAACTCCGAGGTGACCTACCGCGGCGTGCCCGTGGGTGAGGTGACCTCCCTGGAGGCGAAGGCCGACGGCGTACGGGCTCTCCTCGAGATCAAGAGCGACGCACCCGCGATCCCCGCCGACGTCACGGTGAAGGTCGCCAACCGGTCGGCCATCGGCGAGCAGTATCTCGACATGCGCGGTGGTGCCGTCGGTTCCGATCATCTCTCCGACGGCGACCGGCTCTCCGCCGGCGAGGAGGCGCTTCCGTACGAGGCCGCTCGGGTCATCGAGAGCGGTCGCGACCTAGTGGCGTCGGTGCCGCAGGACGCGCTGAAGACGACGATCGACGAGTCCTACCTGCTCTCCCAGGGCGCGGGCTCGGACCTGCGGAGGCTGATCGACACCTCCACCCAGTTCCACCAGGAGGCCGACGAGAGCTTCCTGGTCTCGGCGAGCCTGATCCGCAACTCCGGGCAGGTGCTCGAGACGCAGGAGGAGTCGGCGGCCAGCATCAAGGCGTGGAGCAACGACCTCTCGCTCTTCTCCGACACCCTGGCCGACTCTGACAAGGACCTGCGTGACCTGATCGGCGCGACTCCCGGGGCCACCCAGGAGGTCTCGCGGCTGGTCAAGGAGGTCGGCGGCCCGCTCGGCATCCTGATGAGCAACCTGGTCACGCCGGCCCAGCTCTTCGGCACCAACGCCGCGGCGCTGGAGTCGACCTTCGTGACCGTGCCCGAGGCGGTCAGCATCGGCTGGGCGGTCAACAGCTCGAAGGGGCTTCGGCTGAGCCTGATGCCGTCGTTCTTCAACCCGCTCCCGTGCGTCTCCGGCTACCAGGGCACCGACCTGCGTGCCGGCACCGATGTGAGCAAGGGCAAGCCGTTCAACACCGCGGCCGGCTGCGACACCGTGCCGAAACCGAAGACCGTTAAAGCCAAGACAGCCGAGCCGCGGACGGTTACCGTCCCTGAGACGCTCGCCGGACTGATGGGGGAGTGATGAGAGCAACGAAGTCGCCGGAGGTCGAGCCCATCGAGGCCGAGCCCGCTGGTCGAGAACGAACGGAGCCGCCGGTGGTCGAGGCGAAGTCGCCGACGGTCAAGGTCGTCGAGACCACGAAGGAGCCGAGGTCGACGCGGGAGCGCGTGCTGACCTGGGGCGTCCCGGCCGTCGTGCTGTGCGTGCTGGTCGCCGGGCTCGTGAGCTGGTGGCGCGCGACCGGTCACGACCAGGAGATGGTCGACGACGCCGCCCGCCGCGACCGGGTGCTGATCGTGGCGACCAGTAACATCGAGACGCTCAACTCGCTCGACTACCGCAAGGTCGACGAGGGCCTGAAGAGCTGGGCGGAGGTCACCACCGGCACCCTCCACGACCAGCTCGCCGAGGTCTCCGACGACGAGCGCAAGCTGCTCGCCGACCAGCAGAAGATCTCCTCCGGGTCGGTGATGGACGCGGCAATGACCGACTTCGACGACAACAGCGCGACCGTGATCGCGGCCGTCGAGATCACCGTGAAGGACGGCGCCGACGCCGACGCCGAGCCGACCGTCAAGCGCAACAGATTCTCCGCCGACCTGGTCAAGGTGGGCGATCAGTGGCTCCTCGAGAGCCTCGAGCAGGTAGCGGTGAACATGTCATGACCGGGTCTCTTCGCCGCTGGGCGCCCTACATTCTCGCGTTCGTCCTGGTCCTGGGCCTCGGGGCCTTCTGGCAGGCCCACCGGGCGCGCAACACCGACCACGTCGGCAACCGGGCGGTCGTCGACACCAAAGCCACCTCCGAGGTGCAGTCGGCGGTCTCGACCGGCCTGGCGCAGGTCTTCTCCTACAACTTCTCCGACCCGAAGCCGACCGCGGCCGCCGCCGACGAGTTCCTGGCCGGCGACGCGCGCAAGGACTACGACCTGCTGTTCAAGCAGCTCGAGAAGAAGGCGCCCGGTCAGAAGCTGACCCTCAGCGCCCAGGTGCAGGTCGCCGCGGTCAAGACGCTCGACGCCGACTCCGCCGAGCTGCTCGTCTTCCTCGACCAGGCCACCCAGCGCTCCACGGACAAGGAGTCGTCCATCTCGGCGGCGCAGCTCACCGTGGAGGCCGCGAAGGTCGACGGCACGTGGAAGGTGACCGGGCTCGACCCTCTCTGAGCTTTCTCCGGCCTTGGGGCAATTTGGCAAACTTGAGTGGAACACACTCAACTTTGGATGTGTTGAGATAAGTGCGGGTGACACGCACTCGCGGCATACCCAGGCGTCCCAGGAGGAGTGCAGACACAGATGAGCCAGTTTTCGGCCGACAAGTTCACCACCAAGGCCCGTGAGGCGATCGAGGCCGCCCAGCTGTCCGCCACCACGGCGGGCAACACCACCACGGAGCCGATCCATCTGCTCGTCGCGCTGCTGCAGCAGGACGAGGGCACCGCGAGGTCGATGGTCAACAAGTCGGGCGTCGACGCCGACGAGGTGCTCCGGCTCGCGACCGCCGAGCTCGACGGTCTCCCGCGGGCCAGCGGGTCCACGGTGCAGCAGCCCGCCGCCTCCGGTGGGCTGACCCGGGTGCTGGCCGGCGCGATCACGCTGGCCACGTCGTTGAAGGACGACTACGCCGCCACCGAGCACCTGCTCATCTCGCTCGCGACCGTCGAGTCGTCGGCGCAGAAGGTGCTCAAGGACGTCGGGCTCACCGAGAAGGGCATGCGTGAGTCGCTGAAGGCCGTGCGCGGCAACCGCCGGGTGACGTCGCAGGATGCCGAGGACTCCTACGAGGCGCTCGAGAAGTACTCCCAGGACCTCACCGATGCCGCCGAGCGCGGCAAGCTCGACCCGGTGATCGGGCGCGACTCCGAGATCCGCCGGGTCGTCCAGGTGCTGTCGCGGCGTACGAAGAACAACCCGGTGCTCATCGGTGAGCCCGGTGTCGGCAAGACGGCGGTCGTCGAAGGGCTCGCGCAGCGGATCATCGCGGGCGACGTACCCGACTCGCTGAAGGGCCGTCGTGTGCTCTCGCTCGACCTGGCGGCGATGGTCGCCGGGGCGCAGTATCGCGGGCAGTTCGAGGAGCGGCTCAAGGCCGTGCTGGAGGAGATCAAGGCCGCCGAGGGGCAGGTCATCACCTTCATCGACGAGCTGCACACCGTCGTCGGCGCGGGCGCCGGTGGCGACTCCGCGATGGACGCCGGCAACATGCTCAAGCCGATGCTCGCGCGCGGTGAGCTGCATATGATCGGCGCGACCACGCTCGACGAATACCGCGAGCGGATCGAGAAGGATCCGGCCCTGGAGCGTCGCTTCCAGCAGGTCTTCGTGGGCGAGCCGTCGGTGGAGGACACCGTGCAGATCCTGCGCGGGATCCAGGAGAAGTACGAGGCCCACCACGGCGTGCGTATCACCGACGCCGCGCTGGTGGCTGCCGCCTCGCTCTCCGACCGCTACATCACCGGGCGGCAGCTTCCCGACAAGGCGATCGACCTCATCGACGAGGCCGCGTCGCGGCTGCGGATGGAGATCGAGTCGTCTCCGGAGGAGATCGACCAGCTCCGGCGCGCCGTCGACCGGTTGAAGATGGAGGAGTTCGCGCTCTCCAAGGAGTCCGACGACGCCTCGCTGGAGCGCCACGCCGCGCTGCGCAAGGAGCTCGCCGACAAGGAGGAGTCGTTGCGCGGGCTCGAGGCTCGCTGGGAGCGGGAGAAGGCCTCGCTCGAGGGCGAAGGTGCTTTGCGCAAGCAGCTCGACGCGCTGCGCAGCGAGGCCGAGAGGCTGCAGCGTGAGGGGTCGTTGGGCGAGGCGTCCGAGATCCTCTACGGCAAGATCCCGGTGCTCGAGGAGCAGATCGCCGCGGCGGCTGCTGCCGAGGACGAGGTCACCGACCGGCTGGTCGGTGAGGAGGTCGCGGCCCAGCAGATCGCCGAGGTGGTCGAGGCGTGGACCGGCATCCCGACCGGCAAGATGCTCCAGGGCGAGCAGGCCAAGCTGCTCGAGATGGAGGCCGAGATCGGGCAGCGGCTGATCGGCCAGCGCTCCGCGGTGACCGCGGTCGCTGACGCCGTACGCCGCTCGCGTGCGGGCATCGCCGACCCCAACCGGCCCACCGGTTCGTTCCTGTTCCTGGGACCGACGGGCACGGGCAAGACCGAGCTGGCCAAGTCGCTGGCCGACTTCCTCTTCGACGACGAGCGCGCGATCGTGCGTATCGACATGTCGGAGTACGCCGAGAAGCACTCGGTCGCTCGTCTGGTCGGAGCGCCTCCGGGCTACGTCGGCTACGACGAGGGCGGTCAGCTGACCGAGGCCGTGCGACGTCGCCCCTACTCGGTGGTGCTGCTCGACGAGGTCGAGAAGGCACACCCCGAGGTCTTCGACATCCTGCTCCAGGTGCTCGACGACGGTCGCCTGACCGACGGCCAGGGTCGCACCGTCGACTTCCGCAACACGCTCCTCATCCTCACCTCCAACCTCGGTTCCAACTTCCTGGTCGACCCGGTGATGGAGGAGCACGAGAAGCACGAGTCGGTGATGGCGGTGGTGCGGGCCTCGTTCAAGCCCGAGTTCCTCAACCGTCTCGACGAGGTGGTCATGTTCGACGCGCTGTCGTTGACCGACCTCACCAGGATCGTCGACATCCAGCTCGGCCTCCTGGAGAAGCGTCTGGCCGTACGCCGCATCTCGATCTCCGTCACGCCCGCCGCGCGGGAGTGGCTGGCCGAGGCAGGCTACGACCCGGCGTACGGTGCCCGGCCGCTGCGCCGCCTCATCCAGTCCGCCATCGGCGACCCGCTCGCCCGGATGCTCATCGGCGGCGAGGTCACCGACGGCGGCGAGGTCCACGTCGACCGCGACCCCTCCGGCGACGGCCTCACCCTCGAGGTCTGACCCACCACCCATCCCCTGCCGAGGAGTCACCCCCGCAGGCCGAGAAGTCACTCCTGCAGGTCGAGTGGGCATCCAGGTGCCCACTCGACCTGCGAACGTGACTTCTCGGCGGTCGATAATCTCCTCATATGCGGCGAGGACGGATCATCCTGCTCAACGGGGCATCGAGCTCGGGCAAGAGCAGCATCGGACGCGAGCTGCTGCCACTTCTCGACGACCCGTGGTTCCTGATGCCGGTCGACGAGATCAGCGGCATGCGATCGACCGTGCACGCGCGTGATCTCGACGATGCCCAGATCGCGCAGATGCTGCGGCGCACCCGGCTCGGCTATCACCGAGCGGTCGCGGCCATGGCCTCGGTCGGCAACGACGTGATCATGGACTATCCGCTCAGCGAGTCCTGGCGTATCGACGACCTCGTCGAGGTGCTCGAGGGGTTCGACGTCACTCTCGTCGAGGTCTGGTGCTCACCCGAGGAGCTCGAGCGGCGCGAGACGGCACGCGGAGACCGCCCCTCCGGCCTGGCCCGCTCGCAGAACCTCGTCTACACCCATGCGTACGACCTCCGCGTCGACACCACCGCCACCCCTCCCGCCGCCTGCGCACACACGATCGCCGAAGCCCTGCAGACCCCCACGATCCCCAGGACTCCGAAGGCCTTCGACCGCCTCCGATCCCACGCCGAGAAGTCACTCCTGCAGGCCGAGTAGTGACGGGCGACGGTCGAGAGGTCACGTCTGCAGGCCGAGAGGTCACTTCTGCAGGTCGAGGAGTCACCCGCGTGACTACTCGACCTGCAGAAGCGACTCCTCGACGTACGGCGGTGACGTCTCGGCCTGCAGACGTGACTCTTCGGCCTGCAGGAGTGACTTCTCGACGGGCGGGGTGGGGGTTGTCGACGGGTGGGGGTGAGGGGAGTTGGGGCGGATGAGAAAATGGTTCCCGACATGTCTGAAACAAAGGTTCCCCGCCCAGGTCAGGCCACCCTCGCCGGGTGGCTCATCGTGCTCGGTTCGCTGCTTACGGTGGTGGCGGCCTGGGACCAGATCTCGGGGCTGCGCAGCCTCGACACCCGGGAGCGGGTGGAGAAGGTGCTCTCCGAGCCCCCGCTGGCAGGCTCGGGGATCGGTCTCGACAGCATCCTCGACTTCATGCACGTGGCGGCGCTGGTCACCGGGGCGTTCGCGGCGGCGGCGGTGATCCTCGGGTGGCACGTGCTGCAGCGCAGCAAGCAGGCACGGCTCGCGCTCACCATCATCGCGGCGCCGCTCTTCTTCGGCGGCATGTTCGGCGGCGGCTTCTGGTCGACGTTGGCAGCGGTCGCCGTCATCCTGCTGTGGATGTCGCCCACCCGCGACTGGTTCGACGGAGTCTCACCGACCAAGCGTGAGGCCGAGGGCGGGGGAGACCCGGACCAGAAGACGTACGTCCCGCCGGCTCCGCCGCAGGCCACCGACCCGAGCACCGGGTCGGCCCCCGACTCGACCACTGACTCGACTTCCGACTCGACTCCTGGCACGGTTCGCCTCTCGGAGCGGCAGCCGCCGCCGTGGGCCGGCCCGATGGTTCACGCGAAGACCACGAGCAGCACGCGCCGACCGGGCGCGGTGATGGCCGCGGCGGCGCTGACCTGGATCGGGTCCGGGGTCACCGCGCTGATGATGATCGCCTCGGCGGTCACCGCGACCGCCAACCCCGATCTGATCCTCGAGCAGGTGCGCAAGCAGGCGGAGAGCGACGCGGCCACGCGCGAGATGGCCAAGCTCTACACGACCGACATCATCATCGCCTCGGCCTGGTCGATGGCGATCCTGGTGACGCTGGTGTGCGTCGCGGCGGCAGTCTTCGCCGTCCTTGCGCTCCGCCGCTACGCGTGGGCGCGGATCGCGCTGATGATCACCGCCGGGCTCGCGGCACTCGCGCTGCTCCTCTTCGCGCTGGCCTTCCCGCCCGCCGTCGCCATCTCCCTCGCCGCGGTCGCGACCTTCTCGTTCCTGCTGCGTCCGGAGACGGCTGCCTGGTTCCGCAGCCGCGGCGACGACGCCACCCGGTAAGTCCCGACCGGTAAGCCCCGACCGATAAGCCCCGACCGGACAAAGACCCGACCCGATATACAGCAGCCGGTGAGACCACCGGCCGGATAGGCTCCGCGGCATGTCAGATCAGTACGGCTCCTTCGACAACCCCTACGGCGGAAAGCCGCCGTTCGAGGGTCAGGAGCCGCCTGTGCAACAGCCCGTCCCGCCTCCGCCCCCGACGCCGTACGCCCCGAACCAGCCGCAGGGGTGGGGTCAGGTCCCGCCGGGCTACGGTCAGGCGCCCCCGGGGTACGGCCAGGTGCCTCCGGGCTACGCCCAGCCCCAACCGGGATACGGCCAGCCCCCGGCGTACCTTCCCTATTACCCGCCGAAGCAGGTCGATCCCGACGCCCGTCCGGGCACGGTGACCGCGGCCGCGGTGATGACGATCGTGGGCGCCGTGATCTCGTTGTTGATCTCGCTGTTCATGGTCCCGGCAGGCATCGCCGACTACAACGACCCGTCGTCCTCCGACAAGGGCGTCACCCTGACGATGGTGATCTGGTTCGTCGTGTGCGGCGTGCTGAGCCTGGCCGCGATCCCGCTCGGGATCATCGTGCTGTTCCGCTCGAAGGTCGCTCGGATCCTGCTCACCGTCATCGGCTCGATCGCCGCGCTGCTCTCGATCTTCGTGGTGCTCTACCCGGCGCTGATCATCACCGCGCTGGTGATGTTGTACGCCGGCAGAGCAGGCGCCTGGTTCGCCCGGCGTGCGCCGGGCGACCCCTGGCAGCAACCGGTCGTGGCGCCGCCGGGCACGACGCCGCCGACCCACCAGCGTTACTAGCCGACGAGCGAGTCGTCCTTGGCGCCGTTCTTGCGGCCCCGCACCATCTTGTAGACCCGCACGGCGATCCAGGCGACGACGGCGACCGCGACGACGACGATGACGATGTTCTGGAAGCGGCCGACGATGGGCTCGACCTTCTCCCAGTTGTCGCCGAGCTGGTAGCCGGCGACGACGAAGATGGTGTTCCAGATCGCGGAGCCGATGGTGGTGAGGACGAGGAACTTCCAGATCGGCATCCGGGTGACGCCGGCGGGCACGGAGATCAGGGAGCGGAAGATCGGGATGAAGCGGCCGAAGAAGACCGTCCAGGCGCCGTACTTCTCGAAGAACGCCTCGGTCTTCTCCAGGTCGGAGGTCTTGACCAGCGGCAGTTTCTCGCCCACCCAGTAGACGCGGTCGCGCCCGATGAGCGCGCCGACGAGGTAGAGCGCGAGCGCACCGACGACGGAGCCGAGCGTGGTCCAGATCAGCGCTTCGGCGATCGTGAAACGGCCCTGGGCGGCGGTGAATCCGGCCAGCGGCAGGATGATCTCGGAGGGCAGCGGCGGGAAGAGGTTCTCCAGCGCGATGCCGAGGCCGGCGCCGACCGGGCCGAGCTTGTCCATCAGGTCGACGGCCCAGCCGGCGACGCCGGTGAGCTCCTCGGTCTGGGTGGCGGCGGTGAGGATCATGATGCTCGCTTCTCGGGATCAGGGGTGTCGGTGGCCGGGCGGCCGAAGCCTAGCGACCCAACATGAAGGATCTATGAAGCGGTGTTGACCGCGTCCAGGTCCGCCCGGGTCAGCACCGACCGGACCTCCAGCGAGACGTCACGCAGCGACTCCCCGGGCTCCGGCGACCGGTCGATCGCACACACGACGGTGTCGACGATCGCACCGAGCGGACGCAACGCGTTGACGGCGTCGCGCACCGCACCGCCGGAGGTGATCACGTCCTCGATCAGCGTCACCTTCTTCCCGGAGAAGGAAGGGCCCTCGGCGAGCTTGGCGGTGCCGTACTCCTTGGCCTTCTTGCGGATGAAGATCGCCGGGATACCGGTCTTGGCCGACACCATCGTCACGATCGGGATGCCGCCGAGCTCGAGGCCGCCGAGGAGTTCGGTGCCTTCGGGCAGCAGCTCGACGATGCGAGCAGCGACCCGCTCGAGGAGCTCGGGGGAGGCCTCGAAGAGGTATTTGTCGAAGTAGGTGTCGCTGACCTGCCCCGAGCGGAGCGTGAACTCCCCGTGGAGGCGGCAGGTGGCGTCGATGTCGGCGGCGAGGGCGGCGTCGGTTGTCACGGGCCATAGCCTAAGTCCCATGAGCGAGGGCGAGGTACCGACCATCGGCAGTACGACCGCGCGACGACTCCAGGGCATCCCGCCGACGATCTTCGCCGAGATGTCGGCCCTGGCCGTGGCCACGGGCGCGGTCAACCTCGGCCAGGGCTTCCCCGACGTGGACGGCCCGGCCGAGATCATCAAGGAGGCCGTCGCCGCGTTGGAGAGCGGGCGCAACCAGTACGCGCCCGGCCCGGGCGTCCCGGCGCTGCGCGAGGCCGTCGCGGCCCACCAGCGACGCCACTACGGCCTCGCCTTCGACCCCGCCCGTGAGGTCGCTGTCACCACCGGCGCCACCGAGGGCATCGCCGCCGCCATCCTCGCCCTGGTCGACCCGGGCGACGAGGTGATCCTCGTCGAGCCCTACTACGACAGCTACCCGGCGATGGTGCAGTTCGCCGGCGGCGTACGTCGCCCGGTGACCCTCAGTCTCGACGCCTCCGCGCCGGGCGGGAGGCTGCCGCGCGAGGCGCTCGAGGCGGCCGTCTCGGCGAAGACCAAGCTCCTCATGCTCAACACCCCGCACAACCCGACCGGCACCGTGCTCACCCGCGACGAGCTGGAGACCGTCGCCGCCTTCGCGCGCGACCACGACCTGACGGTGGTCTCCGACGAGGTCTACGAGCACCTCACCTTCGACGCCATGGCGCACATCCCGATCGCGACCCTCGACGGGATGCGCGAGCGCACCCTGACCCTGTCGAGCATCGGCAAGTCGTTCTCCTTCACCGGTTGGAAGGTCGGCTGGGCCACCGGCCCCGAGCGTCTCGTGCAGGCGCTGCTGGCGGCCAAGCAGTGGATGACGTTCACCTCCGGTGCGCCGCTGCAGCCTGCGGCTGCGTACGCCCTCGATCATCTCGACGGCTGGCCGAAGGAGCTCGCCCACGATCTGCAGGGGCGCCGCGACCTGCTCTGCGCCGGGCTGCGTGAGATCGGCCTCGACGTGACGATCCCGGAGGGCACCTACTTCGCCGTCTCCGACGTCGAGGAGCTGGGCTGGGCCGACTCGCTGGAGTTCTGCCGGGCGCTGCCCGAGCGGGCCGGGGTCGTGGCCGTGCCGCTCCAGGGCTTCTATGACACGGATGCCGGGAAACACCTGGTCAGGTGGACCTTCACCAAGCAGCGCGACGTGATCGAGGAGGCGTTGGAGCGACTCTCGAACGGGCGGCTCGCCCGCTAGTGATCAGCTAGTGATCAGCTAGTGATCAGCAGGGTCGCGGTCCACGGGAGCCGAAGCGGTCTCGCCGCGGTCGGCGGTGGCCGCGGCCGAGCCGTGCCGCCGACGCCACCACTCCACCATCGCCGGCACGAAAGCGAGCGCGAAGAGCAGCAGCACCAGATAGTCGATGTTGTCGGCCAACCATGGCCAGCGTGATCCCACGAAGAAGCCGAACAGGGTCACGCTGAGCACCCACATCACGCCACCGACGAGGCTCCAGAAGTAGAACCGCCGCCGGTCCATCCGGGTGACCCCGGCGACCACGGTGACATAGGTGCGTACGAACGCGACGAACCTGCCGATGACCAGCGCCTTGTTGCCGTGCTTGTCGAAGAACGTGCGGGTCTGGTCGATGTGTCGTCGCTTGATGAAGCGGTTGTCGCTCCGATAGAGCCCCGGCCCGATCCTGCGGCCGATCTCGTAGCCGGTGACGTTGCCGGCGAAGGCGGCCGCCAGGAAGAAGAGCATCGCGATCACGATCTCGACGCCGGGCGGGCCAGGGAAGATGTCGATCTTGTCGGTCGCGATGAAGACACCGAGCGCGACCAGCAGGCTGTCACCGGGCAGGAACGGGAAGAAGAGACCGCACTCGATGAAGATGATGAACAGGCTGATCCAGAAGAGCGGCTCGCCGAAAGTGGCCAGCAGAAAGTCTGGGCTCATCCATTCGAGGCCGGCCAGCATCGGCGCCGAAACGCCCGCACCCATCACACCGCCCACGGTACCCATAGGTAACAACTCTTGTTGTCGAATAACCTGTCCAGTCGATGAACCAGACACCGCCGCCCGAGGGCGATCCCAGAGCTCCGTACGACCCGATGCCCCACGGGCAGCCCGAGGTCGGGCTCGGCCCGTGGGAGGGGGAGTGGCCCGACGGCGAGCAGTGGGACCCGGAGCTGCTGGCCGCCGGTGACCGCCGCAACGTGGTCGATCGTTACCGTTACTGGAGGCTCGAGGCGATCGTCGCCGACCTCGACCAGCGCCGCCACACCTTCCACGTCGCGATCGAGAACTGGCAGCACGACTTCAACATCGGCACCATCGTCCGCACCGCCAACGCCTTCCTCGCCGCCGAGGTGCACATCGTCGGCAACCGTCGCTGGAACCGTCGCGGCGCGATGGTCACCGACCGTTACCAGCACGTGCACCACCACCCCGACGTGCCCGCGCTCGCCGCCTACCTGCACGAACGAGACGTACGCCTCCTCGGCATCGACAACCTGCCGGGATCGCTCCACCTGGAGACGATGGCGCTGCCGGAGAAGGTCTGCTTCCTCTTCGGCCAGGAGGGCCCGGGGCTCTCCGAGCAGGCCCGCGACAGCGTCGACGGCACCTTCTCGATCGCCCAGTTCGGCTCGACGCGCTCGATCAACGCCTCCGCCGCGGCCGCGATCGCGATGCACTCCTGGATCGTCCAGCATGCCGATCTCTCCGCCGAGGAGGCATGGCGCGGCTGACGAGCGAGCCGGTTCGGTACAGGTGTTACGCCCGTCAGGCTGATCCGCTAAAGTTAACCGCGGGTCGCCCGGACGTCGCGCTCTTCTCGAGCGTGTGGCCTCGGGGCCGGGCGGCAGCGGGGGCGGTCAGCGCCTCTGGATCCGATAGCGGATCTTCACCTGCTCGCCGCTCTGCGAGACGTCGATGACCTGCATCCGCTCGCTGGTGATGCGCCGGGGGAGAAGCGGCGCGCCCGCTCCGAGAGTGACCGGGCAGATCCCCGCCACCACCTCGTCGAGCAGCCCGGCGTCGTCGAACTGACCGACCAGGTCGCCGCCGCCCACCAGCCAGATCCCGCCGTCGACGGCCGCCGCGATCTCGTCGTAGACGGGCTTCACCTCGCCCTGCACGAAGTGCACCTGCGTGCCCTGGACCTCCGGCAGGTCGGTCGCGTGCGTGAACACCCACACCGGCCGCTCGTCGTAGAACTCCCGCCACTGCTCCGGTCCGGTCAGCATCTCCGGGTGGCGGTCGATCATCCAGCGGTACGTCGTGCCGCCCATCACCAGCGCCGCCGACTCCGCCATCAGCCGCTCCCACGACGTCTCGTCGTCGCCGTGCGGCGTCTCGAAGAGCCAGTCGAGGGAGCTGTTCTCGTCGGCGATGTAGCCGTCCAGCGATGTCGCGGTGAAGTAGGTGACCTTGGGCATGACGTCGACGCTAGACCTGCCGTGCGGCGTACGCCTGACCGTTCTTGCTCTGTCCGCCGCGGCCCCGACGACCGCCGCGGCCGCCACGAGAGCTGCGCCGGCGCCGGTGACAGATCGGTTGTCCTGGTTGATCGATCCAACCGCGGTCGTTGGGTGGGGTGGCCGGGGGTCGCATTACGCTGGCCACCAGCGCCCCGGTCGATAAACGGATCTCAAGGAGACCCCCAGATGCCCATCGCCACCCCCGAGAAGTACGCCGAGATGCTCGCGACAGCGAAGGAGAAGGGGTTCGCCTTCCCGGCGATCAACGTCTCCTCGTCGCAGACGCTCAACGCGGCGCTGGCCGGCTTCGCGGAGGCCGGCTCGGACGGCATCATCCAGATCTCCACGGGCGGCGCCGAATACCTCTCCGGCCCCACGGTCAAGAACATGGTGACCGGCTCGGTGGCCTTCGCGGCGTACGCGACCGAGGTCGCCAAGTCCTACGACGTCAACATCGCGCTGCACACCGACCACTGCCCCAAGGACAAGCTCGACGGCTTCGTACGTCCCCTCCTCGAGCTCTCCTCCGAGCGCGTCCAGCGCGGCGAGGCGCCGCTGTTCCAGAGCCACATGTGGGACGGGTCGGCGGTGCCGCTGGAGGAGAACCTGGAGATCGCCCAGGAACTGCTCGCGACCGCCAAGGCCGCCCACATCGTGCTCGAGATCGAGGTCGGCGTGGTCGGCGGCGAGGAGGACGGCATCGTCGGGGCGATCGACGACAAGCTCTACTCCACCCCCGGCGATGCCATCGCCACCGCCGAGGCGCTCGGCACCGAGGGCTACCTGACCGCGCTCACCTTCGGCAACGTGCACGGCGTCTACAAGCCGGGCAACGTCAAGCTCCGCCCCTCCATCCTCAAGGACGCGCAGGACGCGGTCGTCTCCAAGCTCGGCCTGGCCGACGGCTCGCGCCCGTTCGACCTCGTCTTCCACGGCGGCTCCGGCTCGAGCGCCGAGGAGATCGCCGAGGCGGTCTCCTACGGCGTGGTGAAGATGAACATCGACACCGACACCCAGTACTCCTTCACCCGCCCCGTCGCCGGCCACATGCTCGCCAACTACGAGGGCGTCCTGAAGGTCGACGGCGAGGTCGGTAACAAGAAGGCGTACGACCCGCGCGCCTGGGGCAAGCTGGCCGAAGCCGGCATGGCCACGCGGGTCGTCGAGGGCGCACAGCACCTCGGTTCGGCGGGCAACACCATCCACTGACGACACGCCGTGGAGGGGCCAATGGTCCCGTTTGGGAAAACGTTGTGAAAACGGCGTAGCAAACACGCCGTTATGTCGTTGTGCGGGTCATAGGTAAAGCGATTCAATGCCCCTCGGGTAGACGTCGACGTGGTTCTTGACCGTCGGTCCGCCCCTTAAGCATTGATCTTGGGAGGGACATCCTCGGTATGGAAACCACTGCACGAAACCGCACAATCGGCGGGATCGTCATAGGCGCGATCATCTTGATCCTGCTGCTCGTCTTGTTCTCTTGTACCGTCAACAGCGACCCGGAGAGCTCGCCGAAGAAGGACCCGACGACCGGGGAGTCCTCGCTCCCCGGCGATCAGGACACGATCGAAC
Source organism: Nocardioides albertanoniae (assembly GCF_006716315.1). Lineage (NCBI taxonomy): Bacteria > Bacillati > Actinomycetota > Actinomycetes > Propionibacteriales > Nocardioidaceae > Nocardioides > Nocardioides albertanoniae. The sequence continues at coordinate 738,252 of NZ_VFOV01000001.1, forward strand.
CCGAGGACAAGCCGTCCGAGTCGGAATCCGACGACGCCGAGGGCGAGGCCGACGAGGACGACATCGTCCCGGCCGCCAACACCGGTGTCTCGTTCATCCCGGCGGGCAACGTCCCGTCCGGGAGCACCCCGACCTGTGAGCTCGACAAGAGCGCCTGCGAAGACACCCGCCCCCCGGGTGCCGGTGTCGACATCTGCGAGATCCGCCCCGATCTCGACCAGTGCCAGCCGCCGCCCACCACGCCTCCTCCGGGCGACGGTGAGCCCACGACGCCTCCGGGTGATGGCGACGACGACAACGACCTGCCGGTCTGCGACATCCTTCCGGATCTGCCGCTCTGTGACGACGACGGCGACGACCCGGGCCCCGGCGACCCCGGCGAGGATGACGAGACTGCTCCCGAGGCGGTTGTCCTCGACGAGTGCGACGTGCTGACCAACACCGCCGCGAAGATCGACTGGTCCAAGGCGAAGGACAAGAGCGGGATCTCGCACTACACGGTGACCTCGTCCCCGAACGCTGACGACCCGGGCGACACCGAGGAGACCTCGGCGACCTACGGGCACCTCGACGCGGGTCAGACCTACACCTTCACGGTCACGGCGACCGACAACGCGGGCAACGAGTCCGAGGACAGCAACGAGATCGACTGCGTCATGGACGTCACTGCGCCTGAGGTGCCCCAGAACGTGACGGTCGAAAACGGTGACCCGAGCGACAGCACGCTAGACGTCAGCTGGGATGACGCCGAGGACAACGAGGACGGCGTCGATAACGTCACCTACAACCTCTACCGCGACGGCACACGCGTCGGGCCGGTCAACGGCACTTCGTATGAGGACACCGGTCTGAAGGCTGGCACGGAGTACACGTACACCGTCACCGCCGAGGACAGTGCTGGCAACGAGTCCGAGCCTTCTGCCGAGGCTCCGGGGACGACCACCAAGGTCGCTCCGACCGTTCCGCAGAACGTCAAGGTCACCAACCCCTCTCTCGGGGGATTCGATGTGGCCTGGAAGGGTTCGACGGACGAGGACGGCGTGACGCCGGTCAACGAGATCGACTACATCGTCGAGGTTCACGGCGGTCTCCTTGGGGGAATTCTCTGCACCAAGACCGTTACCGGAGAGACGTCCACGTACGTCAACTGCCTGCTGAGCGAAGACGCAACGGTCACGGTGACGGCTCGGGACGGCGACGGCAACGAGTCGGCGCCCAGTGACTCGGCCCCGGTCACCGGCAAGCAGAAGGCTCAGGCCGATAACCCGGCCTTGCGCTCGAACACGCCGGGCAAGGACAAGTCCGAGGCTCCGGCCGAGGACCCGAAGCTGCCCGAGGTCCCGACCGAGGTGCCCTCGGACGAGCCGACCGACGAGAAGTCGCCGCTGCTCCCGCCGTTGGGTGACGTGCTCGGTGGCGACAAGGACTCCGAGGAGCAGGTGAACCCGGAGCCGAGCGAGTCCGAGAGCCCGGCCGAGCGTCCGACGACGGAGGAGCCGGCCGAGGAGAAGAGCGACAAGGACGCTCCTGCTGAGGACGAGGACGGTCTGCTCGACGGCATCGTCGGCGGTCTGACCGCCGCAGTGGCCGCAGTCTTCTAGTCGATCACGCCAAACAGGGCGGGGAGAGCCGAAAGGCTCTCCCCGCCCTGTCGCGTGTGCTGGTGGGCGACGGCAGGGTGACGTTCACCGAGTTACCTCGGTGAGCATCCACGCCAGCCCGACCACCAAAAAGAAACAAACACCCGCAAACCAAAGAGTCGGATGCCCAGCGCCCCCCACAAGCCCTGGACACCCGACGATCTTGGGCGAACGACACAAGCATGCGTCAGCCGTGCGTTCAGAGTAGGCACAGAAACGCCCTTCGATCCAGATAGTTAAGACTCAATTCATCAACTTCCTGATCTGATCTGCCGCTTTACGCTCAGGAGCCGGCTGCGGCGACCGTTCTCAGTCAAATCATATGGAGCCATACATTAGGATTTCGGGCGTGCGTGTGATGACGTCCCGAGCCCGTGCGGCCATCTTCGCCCCGATCGGCGACGAGGGCAGGGCTGCGCGGGTGGAGAGCCGCCTGGCCGAGGCGATCCGTTCGGGCGTGCTCGCTCATGGCGAGCGGCTCCCGAGCGAGCCCGAGCTGGCGCAGATGCTCGGGGTCGCGACGGTCACCGCGCGGGAGGCGTTGGTCGCGCTGCGGGCCAAGGGGCTCGTGGTGACGACGAGGGGGCGTGGCGGCGGCTCGTTCGTGCGAGCCCCGGAGAGCGAGGATCTCGTCGAACACCGGCTCGCCTCGATGTCGCGCATCGAGCTGCGCGACCGGGCGATGTTCTACCTGGTGGTGCTCACCGGATGTGCGGAGATCGCGGCGGAGCGTACGGACCCTGACGAGGTGGAGGACCTGCGTGACCTGCTGATCCCGCTCAACGTCGCCAGCGTGGCCCGCTGGCGCAATGCCGACAGCGAGCTCTACCTGTCGGTGGCCGCGCTGACGCAGTCGGCCAGGATGACGCGCGAGGTGGTGCGTCAGGAGGCCGACTTCGGCGCGTTGCTCAGGATCCCGCTCAACGAGCCGGTCTTCCGGGAGGCGACCGCGGTGAGGCATCAAGAGCTTGTCGAGGCCCTGGCGGCCGGGGATGCGGTGCGGGCTCGGGAGAGCGTACGAGAGCATGTCGCCCACGCCCTCGAGCGCTTGGCCGAGATCCATGACGCGGTGCGACGATGAACGAGCGACGACGAGAGAGAGCGGGCGATACGGAGGTGGTCGCGTGACCGAGACGATGACGGCCCTGGACTGCGTGGCACAGGTCGAGAACCACTTCGGGCCGATCGTGACCGAGCTCGAGCGCGTACGCCGCGAGGTCGGTGCCCTCTTCGAGCAGGGCCCGGTCACCAGCACGTCGCTGCGGACCCGGCTCGAGCCGGGCACGCTGGAGTTCCTGCGCAACCCCGACCTCGTCGGCGGCGGGTTCGTCGTCTCGCCGGGTGCGCTCAGCGACCGTCGCCTCTACCTCGCCTGGTGGCAGGGGGCGGAGCGCGCCTTCCTCGGCGAGGCCGATGCGCCGGCGACCGGGGAGGCGATCGACTACACCCGTCAGCCCTGGTATCGGACCCCGGAGCGCACGGGCGAGCTGACGCTCGTCGGGCCGTACGTCGACTTCGTCTGCACCGACGAATACGTCATGACCGCGACCGTGCCGGTCTACGTCGACGGCCGCATGGTCGGTGTCGCCGGCGCGGACACGCTCGTCGAGACGCTCGAGACGATGCTGCTGCCGGGTCTGCGCGAGGCCGGGGCGACGCTGGTCAACGGACTCGGCAAGGCCGTCGTCTCCGCCGACCCGCAGCTCGCCACCGGCGATCCGCTCAACAGCGCGCGCGACCTGATCCCGTGCCGCGACCTGGCGCTCTCGGTCGCCCTGTCCTAGCGGTCAGCCGTCCGAGCGCTTGGCTAGGTGCCGGGGCGTGGTGAAGAAGAGCGCCGCGACGAACCCGACCGCCAGCGCGGCGGCGGGCAGCAGCATCACGTCGGACATCGCACCGGCGAACTTCGACGCCACCGCAGCGGGGATCGCCGAGCCGGCAGCGGTCTCGTGGCCTCCGGCGAGCGCGCCGCCGAGGCCGTGGGCGTTGAGGTGGAGGTCGATGAGCACCGCGACGGCAGCCGAGCCGATCACCGAACCGACGAGGCGGGTGGCGTTGTAGACGCCCGCCCCGGCGCCGGCCTGCCGCATCGGCAGGTTGCGGGTCGCGGTCGCGGCCAGCGGAGACCACACGGCGGCCGAGCCGAGGCCGAAGACGGCCACCGGCGCGATCAGGGTCCAGATCGCGGAGTCGACGGTCATCGGACGGGTGAGCCAGAAGAGGGAGACGGAGCAGAGGAAGAAGCCCATGCCGGCCAGCAGCCGCGGGTGCATCCGGTCGGTCAGCCTGCCGACGAACGGTGCGGCGACGAACGAGACCAGCGCCATCGGCACCATCAGCATCGAGGCCTCGAGCGCGGTGTAGCCACGCACGAGCTGTGCGTAGAGCATGAGCGGGAAGCCCATCGCGACCGCGGCGAAGCCCATGCAGGAGATCGCCAGGCTGGAGACGGAGAAGTTGCGGTCGGCGAAGATCTGCAGCGGCACGAGCGGCTCGTTGCGGTTGCGCGACTGCCACCAGACGAAGAGCGCCATGATCGCGATGCCGCCGGCGACGAGCAGCCAGGTGAGCGTGTCCCACCCGCGCTTCTCCCCGTTCTGCAGGCCGAAGACGACGCAGAACATCCCGAGCCCGCTGAGCGCGACGCCGAGCCAGTCGAAGGTGTGCTGATGGGTCTCCAGCACCGGCACGAGCCACCAGTTGAGCACGATCGCGATGATGCCGATCGGCACGTTGACGAAGAAGATCCACTCCCAGCCGCCGGCCGCGACCAGCAGCCCACCGGCGAGCGGACCGACCAGGGTGGCCATCCCGGCGGTCGCGCCCCACAGCGCCATCGCCGAGCCGCGTCGATCGGCCGGGAAGATCCGGGTGATGGTCGCCATCGTCTGTGGCGTCATCATCGCCGCCCCGAGGCCCTGCACGGCCCGCGCGGCGACCAGCGACTCGATGTTGTGGGCCAGCCCGCACCACAGCGAGGAGGCGGTGAAGACGGCGAGGCCGGCCAGGTAGACCCACTTGGGTCCGATGCGGTCACCGAGGCGTCCCATGATCAGCACCGGGATGGCGTAGGTCAGCATGTAGGCGCTTGTCACCCACAGCACGGCGTTGGCGCTGGCGCCGAGCTCCGACATGATGTCGGGGGTCGCGACGGTCACGATCGTCATGTCGACCAGCAGCATGAAGAAGCCGATGCACAGCGCGAAGAGCGCCCTCCACGGATGCTCGGTCGCGGGCGCCGACGTCGTCGCGGTGGTCTGGGTCATGCACACAGTCAACACCTCGCTGGGGAGGGCAGGCACAATGGCTCTCATGACGCATCAGGACCTGCTCGCCGGACCGCCTCCCACCCACCTTCCGGCCGACCCGGCCACCGACGACCTGGCCGCCGGCATCGAGCCCGCCGAGGTCGTACGCCGCCACCCCGCCTCGCCCGCGGCCTGGGCCGCGCTGGCCACGGCCGCCAAGGAGTCCGGCGCCGAGGACGTCACCATCTACGCCTTCGCCCGCGTCGGCTACCACCGCTCGCTCGACATGCTGCGCCGCAACGGCTGGAAGGGCCACGGCCCGGTGCCGTGGGAGCACGAGCCCAACCGCGGGTTCCTCACCAGCCTGGCCCTGCTCGCCGCGCAGGCCAAGGCGATCGGTGAGACCGAGGAGTGGGAGCGCTGCAGCGAGTTCCTGCGTGACAGCAGCCCGGCGGCGTACGACGCCCTTCTCGGCTGATCCGGCGAGCCCGGCACAGCATCGATACCGAATCGCGTCGCACCAGCGATCTCGCCTAGCCTTGGGCTGTGACTGAGCAGCCCAACGCCAACGTGACCGCACCGGAGCTCGACGAGCCCAGCTTCGACGAGCAGAGCCTGGTGCGGCGCGAGAAGCGGGAGCGGCTGCTGACCGAGGGGAAGGCGGCGTACGCCATCTCGGTCGGTCGCACGCACACGCTGGCCGAGGTGCGCGAGGCCTACGAGGACAAGCTCGAGTCGGGCGAGGAGACGCAGGACGTCGTCACCGTCGCCGGCCGGGTCATGTTCGTGCGCAACACCGGCAAGCTGGCCTTCGCCACCCTGCAGGAGGGTGTCGGCACCCGCCTCCAGGTGATGCTCTCCCTCGCCGAGGTGGGGGAGGAGTCGCTCGCGGAGTGGAAGAGCCTGGTCGACCTCGGTGACCACGTCGCCGTCACCGGCCGGGTGATCTCCTCGCGTCGCGGCGAGCTCTCGGTGATGGCCTCGAGCTGGGAGATGGCCGGCAAGGCGCTGCGCCCGCTGCCGGTGCTCCACAAGGACCTCTCCGAGGAGGCGCGGGTCCGGCAGCGTTACGCCGACCTGATCGTGCGCCAGGAGGCGCGCGACATGGTGCGCACCCGTGCCTCGATCACCCAGGCGGTGCGCCGCCGCCTCGAGGACGACGGCTACCTCGAGGTCGAGACGCCCGTGCTCCAGCTCATCCACGGCGGCGCCCACGCGCGCCCGTTCAACACCCACATGAACGCCTTCGACCAGCAGATGTCGCTGCGGATCGCGCTCGAGCTCAACCTGAAGAAGGCCGTCGTCGGCGGTGTCGACAAGGTCTACGAGATCGGCCGGATCTTCCGCAACGAGGGCGTCGACTCGACCCACTCGCCGGAGTTCACGATGGTCGAGGCCTACCAGGCCTACGGCGACCAGTTCACCATCGCGGAGATGCTCAAGGGGCTCTTCCTGGCCGCCGCCGACGCGATCGGCACCCGCCAGGTCGAGACACCCGCAGGTGTCATCGACCTCGACGGCGAATGGACGTGGCTGCCGGTCTACCAGGGTGTCTCCGAGGCCGTCGGGGTCGAGGTCACGCCCGACACCGACCTCGACACGCTGCGGGCGCTCGCCGAGAAGCACGACGTCGAGCTCGACCCCGCCTGGGATGCCGGCAAGGTCGTCATGGAACTGTGCGGCGAGCTCGTCGAGCCCCACCTGCTCCAGCCGACCTTCCTGTGCGACTTCCCGGCGATCGCCCAGCCGCTGGCCCGCCTCAACGACGACGAGCCGCGCCAGGTGCTCGCCTGGGACCTGATCATCGGCGGTGTCGAGCGCGGCACCGGGTTCACCGAGCTGATCGACCCGGTCGTGCAGCGCGAGATCCTCACTGCCCAGTCGCTGATGGCAGCCGGCGGCGACCCCGAGGCGATGCAGTTCGACGAGGACTTCCTGCGCGCGCTGGAGTACGGCGCCCCGCCGATGGGCGGCATGGGCTTCGGTCTCGACCGGATGATCATGCTCTTCACCGGTGCCGGCATCCGCGAGACCATCCTCTTCCCGCTGTTGAAGCCCGAGGCCTGATCCCTGGCATTAAGGTGCCAGGCATGGAGATCGGCCAGTCGCAGACGCTGATGACCGCGCTGGGGTTCACCCCCGACGCGGCACAGCTCTACAGTCGTCTCCTCCCGCTCAACGGCTGGCCGTTGGTGGTCGTGGCGGCGACGCTCTCGACCTCGGAGGAGGAGCTGACGCAGGCGGCCGCGCCGCTGAGCGACAACGGCGTGATCTCCGTCGGCGAGACCCTGACCGTGCTCGGGCCGACCGCGGTCGTCGCCCACATGCTGGAGCGCGCCGCGATCAGGGCGCAGGACGCCCACGACCACCTGCTCAAGATCTCGCACTCGGTGCCCTACGTCGCCGGCACCGCGGCCCGCCTGCAGACGACGATCGGTGAGGAGCACCCGATCGACGGCGAGGTGATCGCCACCGAGTTCTCCCCGGAGATCTTCGAGCGGATGGTCGCGGCGACCTCGGGCGACCTGCTGTGGCTACGCCCGACGGTGACCGTGCATCCCTCGGAGATGCGGTTCATCTCGGCGATAGAGTCCACGATCGCCACCGGCCGCCGATGCCGCGGCATCTACCCGCTGGCGGCGCTGAAACAGTCGCCCGACGTGCTGCGGATGCGGGTGGAGGTCGGCGAGGAGATCCGGATCCTGCCGCGCGTCTCCACGCACCTGATGGTGGTCGGCAGCACCCACGCGGTCTTCCCGGATCCGCTCGGCCCGGTCGAGCAGCCGGTCGTCAACGTACGCCAGCGGGCAGTGATCGAGCTGGTCACCAGCTACTTCGAGGAGCTGTGGCGGCGGGCGCTCCCGGCGGCAGAGCTCGACGACCTGCCTGGCGCCGAGCGCCGGCTGCTGCTCGCCGAGCTCGCCAGCGGTGCCCAGGACGAGCAGATCGCCCGGCGGCTCGGGGTGTCGCTGCGTACGGTCCGGCGACGGGTCGCCGAGCTGCTCGAGGACCTCGACGCGACCTCTAGGTTCGAGGCCGGCGCGGAGGCCGCGCGACGGGGCTGGTTGTGAGCCCGGTTGTGAGCCCGGTTGTGAGCCCGGTTGTGAGCCCGGAAACGAGTCCGGTGATGAGCAGAGATGACCCCGCGGCGTACGTCTTGGTAATGTGCTGTCGCAAGAGCTCCGGTGCCTTGCCGGGGCTTCTTGCATTTACCGGAGCCTGAGCCACGCCGGTTCGGGCGAATAAGGTGCGTTGAGCAGCCGCCTCACGGCGGAGGGACTCCGTCCGGAGTGAAGGAGCAACACACATGCCCGCGATCACGATCATCGGTGCCCAGTGGGGCGACGAAGGCAAGGGCAAGGCGACCGACCTGCTCGGTGAGCACGTCGACTACGTCGTGAAGTTCAACGGCGGCAACAACGCCGGCCACACCGTGGTGATCCGCCAGGAGGACGGGACCAGCGAGAAGTACGCCCTCCACCTGCTGCCCAGCGGCATCCTGACCTCCGGCGTGACGCCGGTGATCGGCAACGGCGTGGTCGTCGACCTCGCGGTGCTCTTCGAGGAGCTGAGCGGCCTGGAGGAGCGCGGCGTCGACATCTCCCAGCTGAGGCTCTCGGCCAGTGCCCACGTCATCGCCGACTACAACCGCCAGCTCGACAAGGTCACCGAGCGGTTCCTCGGCTCGCGCAAGATCGGCACCACCGGCCGCGGCATCGGCCCGACCTACGCCGACAAGGTCAACCGCATCGGCATCCGCGTGCAGGACCTCTTCGACGAGTCGATCCTGCGCAGCAAGGTCGAGGGCGCGCTGGAGCTGAAGAACCAACTGCTCACCAAGGTCTACAACCGGCGCGGCTTCACCATCGACGCGATCGTGGAAGACCTGCTCTCCTACGCCGACCGGATCGCACCGATGGTCTGCGACACCGGGCTGCTGCTCAACCAGGCGCTCGACCGCGGCGACACCGTGCTCCTCGAGGGCGGCCAGGCGACCCTGCTCGACGTCGACCACGGCACCTACCCGTTCGTGACCTCCTCCAACGCCACCTCGGGTGGCGCCTGTACGGGCTCCGGGATCCCGCCGACCCGGATCGACCGGGTGGTCGGCATCGTGAAGGCCTACACCACCCGCGTGGGAGAGGGCCCGTTCCCGACCGAGCTCTTCGACGAGTCCGGCGCCTACCTGGCCGAGAACGGCCACGAGTTCGGCACGACCACCGGCCGCCCGCGCCGCTGCGGCTGGTACGACGCGGTCATCGCCCGCTACGCCGCGCGCGTCAACGGTGTCACCGACTTCGTGCTCACCAAGCTCGACGTGCTCGGTGGTCTCGACGAGATCCCGGTGTGCGTGGCCTACGACGTCGACGGCGTCCGCCACGACGAGATGCCCGTCAACCAGTCCGACTTCCACCACGCCACGCCGATCTTCGAGATGCTGCCGGGCTGGAAGGAAGACATCTCGGGCGCCCGCTCGTTCGCCGACCTGCCGGCCAACGCCCAGGCCTACGTGAAGTACGTCGAGGAGATCTCCGGCGCCCCCATGTCGGTCATCGGCGTCGGCCCCGCCCGCGACGAGACGGTCATCATCAACTCGCTGACCTAAGGTGTCCGCGTGACTTCTCGCAAGATCCTCGTCGTCGGCACCGGTGGTCGTGAGCACGCGCTCGCGCTGAAGCTCTCCCAGGAGGGGAACGAGGTGTACGCCGCGCCCGGCAACCCCGGGATCGCGGAGTTCGCCGAGCTCCGCGACGTCGACATCATGTCCGGCGCCGCGGTCGCCGCTCTGGCGGGCGAGCTGGGCGTCGATCTGGTCATCGTGGGCCCGGAGGCTCCGCTGGTGGCCGGCGTCGCCGACGCGGTTCGTGAGCGCGGCATCGCGGTCTTCGGGCCCTCGGAGGCGGCCGCTCAGCTGGAGGGGTCGAAGGCGTTCTCCAAGGACGTGATGTCGGTGGCCGGGGTGCCGACCGCCGGGTCGCGGGTCGCGACCACACCCGAGGAGGCCGCGGCGGCGCTGGACGAGTTCGGCGCTCCCTACGTCGTCAAGGACGACGCCCTCGCCGCCGGCAAGGGTGTCGTCGTGACGCGCGACCGGGACGAGGCGCTGGCGCACGCGGAGGCCTGCGACCGGGTCGTGATCGAGGAGTTCCTCGACGGCCCCGAGGTCTCGCTGTTCGCGATCTGTGACGGCTCGCGTGCCTACGCCCTGCAGCCGGCGCAGGACTTCAAGCGGATCTTCGACGGCGGCAAGGGTGGCAACACCGGCGGGATGGGCGCCTACTCGCCGCTCCCGTGGGCGCAGCCGGACCTCGCCGAGGTCGTGCTCTCGACGGTGGTCGAGCCGACGCTGGCCGAGATGACCGAGCGCGGTGCGCCGTTCGTCGGGTGCCTCTACGTCGGTCTCTCCCTGACCGCCAAGGGCCCCAAGGTGATCGAGTTCAACTGCCGCTTCGGCGACCCCGACTCCCAGCCCGTGCTCGCCCTGCTCGAGTCCTCGCTCGGTGACCTGCTGTTCGCGGCCGCCACCGGCGCGCTCGACACCGTCGAGGCGCCGACCTTCTCCGACGGTGCCTCGGTGACGGTCGTGCTGGCCTCGGCCGGTTATCCGGAGTCGTCCTCCAAGGGCGACGTCATCACCGGTGCCGGCAACGCCAACTCGATCAACGACGTCGACGTGATCCACGCCGGCACGAAGATCGTCGACGCCTCCACTCCGGAGGAGCCCGCCCACCGTCACCTGGTCACCGCCGGAGGCCGCGTGCTGGCCGTCCGGGCGACGGGCTACGACATCGACGACGCCCGCTCGCGTGCGTACGCCGCAGCCGACCTGATCAGCTTCGACGGCCTCCAGCGGCGCACCGACATCGCCGCCGAGCCGCTCGGGGTCGTCGAGGGCGCCTCGCTGCTCTGAGGGAGGCATGTTCGGGCCGCTGTGACAGAGGGCCCGACCTAGTGAACTGTTCACAAGGTCGGACCCTCTGTCACAGCCGAGCAGTAGGCTCGCGTCATGACGTGGGTCGTCTTCGGTGTCGCGTTCACGCTGGTGCTCGCGCTGATCATCTGGGCGAGCAACACCGCGCTCCGCTCCTCACGCAAGCGCGGGTCGACGATCGGCGACGGACTGGGCAGCTTCATCGACGTCTTCGACCCCGCACAGGCGCGTGCTGCGCGCGACCTGAAGGAGCAGGACAACGTCGGTCACGTCATCCCGTCGCCGGATGGTGACGACCCGCCCCACGGTGTCGACCTGAATGCCGGGCGGGTCACGATTCGGAAGGCGGAGTGACGGCCTCGTCGGGGCGGTGCTCGATGATGTCCTCGTAGTAGGACTCGGCGGCGTTGATCAGCTTGACCCACTCGCCGGCGAACTCCGAGAGCACCCAGCGGTGCTCGAGGATCTCGTGGAACATCTGCGCCGGGGTGAGCTTGGCGGCGGCACCGGGCGGTCGCATGGCGACGATGGGGTCGTAGACCTCGCGCACCCACCGGCCGGCGGCGATCTCGATCGGCAGGTTGCCGAGGTCGCGGGTGGCGCGGAAGGCGGCGATGTCGTTGAGGATCCGCCGCGCCTGGGCGTCCTGCACGTCGAGACCGGTCAGCGTACGCAGCTCGCGTCGATGATGGCCGAGCTCGACGACCCGTGGCCGGAGCGCGACCGTGTCGCCGTCGTCGCTGGTGGTGATGTCGAGCTCCTCGACGTCGAAACCGAGGTCGTGAAGCCGCTCGATGCGCTGCTCGATGTGCCACATCTCCTGGGCCGAGAAGACCTGCTCCTCGGTGAGCTCACGCCACAGCGCGTCGTAACGACTCTGCAGCCGCTCGACGATCGCGTCGATCGGGAACGACTCCGGCAGCGAGTCGCTCGCCTGCAGGTCGAGCAGCTCCCCGTAGATGTTCTGGTAGGCGACGTCGAGGTCGTACTCCCGCAGCCGGTCGGACAGGTCGGCCTTGAGCTCTCCGGTCTCCGCATCGACCAGGTAGGCGGCGAAGCCGGCGGCGTCACGCACGAACAGCACGTTCGACAGCGACACGTCGCCCCAGTAGAAGCCGGCCAGGTGGAGGCGCACGAGCAGGACGACGAGGGCGTCGATCAGGCTGGGTAGCCGGTCGGCGGCCAGGCCACGCTCGAACAGCGCCCGATAGGGGAGCGAGTAGGTCAGGTGGTCGGTCATCAGCGCGGCGCCGAGATCGTTGCCGTCGCGGTCGGTGCGGCCGGTGACGACGCACTTCGGGACCACCGTCGGCAGCCCGAGGCGCTGCAGCTCGCGCAGCATGTCGTACTCCCGCCGGGCGATGTCGGCCTGGGTCGCCTTGACCGCGTAGATGTTGTTGCGCACCCGCACGATGCGTACGACGTGACGGCTCAGCCCGCGGGTCAGCGGCACCACGACATCGTCGGGCCACTCCTCCAGGGGAAGCGACCAGGGCAGGGTGTAGAGGGCCGGATCGGGCCGGCTGGCGAGCATCCGCAGGGCCATGTGGCCACGTTAGTGGGGGTCGGGGTGGGGCATGGGAGAATATCGACCGTGACTGTGGTGCCCAACGTCCTTGCCAACCGCTACGCAGCGGCCGACCTCGCCGGGATCTGGAGTCCCGAGCACAAGATCGTGCTGGAGCGTCAGCTCTGGATCGCGGTGCTCAAGGCTCAGAAGGATCTGGGCATCGAGGTCCCCGACGGGGTCGTGGAGGCCTACGAGAAGGTCGTTGAGACCGTCGACCTCGACTCGATCGCGGCCCGTGAGCGGGTGACCCGCCACGACGTGAAGGCGCGGATCGAGGAGTTCGCCGCGCTGGCCGGCCACGAGCACATCCACAAGGGCATGACCAGCCGCGACCTGACGGAGAACGTCGAGCAGCTCCAGGTGCTCTCGAGCCTGAAGGTCATCCGCGACCGCGCCGTCGCGACGCTGGCTCGCCTCGCGCGGCTCGCCGCAGAGCACGAGACCACCGTCATGGCGGGTCGCAGCCACAACGTCGCCGCCCAGGCGACCACGCTCGGCAAGCGGTTCGCCACCGTCGCCGACGAGATGCTCGTCGGTCTGGCGCGCGTCGAGGACCTGATCGGCCGCTACCCGCTGCGCGGGATCAAGGGCCCGATGGGCACCGCGCAGGACATGCTCGACCTGCTCGACGGCGACGCCGACAAGCTCGCTGCGCTCGAGGAGCGGGTCGCCGCCCACCTGGGGTTCGAGAACGTCTTCACCAGCGTCGGCCAGGTCTACCCGCGCTCCCTCGACTTCGACGCCGTCTCGGCGCTGGTCCAGCTGATCTCGGGCCCGTCCAACCTCTCGACCACGATCCGGCTGATGGCCGGCAACGAGCTGGTCACCGAGGGCTTCAAGGAGGGCCAGGTCGGCTCCAGCGCGATGCCGCACAAGATGAACTCGCGCTCCACCGAGCGGGTCAACGGCCTCTCGGTCGTGCTGCGCGGCTACCTCTCGATGATCTCCGAGCTGGCCGGCGACCAGTGGAACGAGGGCGACGTCTCCGACTCGGTCGTGCGCCGGGTCGCGCTGCCGGACGCGTTCTTCGCCGCCGACGGTCTCTTCCAGACCTTCCTGACCGTGCTCGACGAGTTCGGCGCCTTCCCGGCCGTGATCCAGCGCGAGCTCGACCGCTACCTGCCGTTCCTGGCGACCACCAAGGTCCTGATGGCCGCCGTCCGCAACGGCGTCGGCCGCGAGGAGGCCCACGAGGCGATCAAGGAGGCCGCCGTCGGCACCGCGCTGTCGATGCGCAAGGGCCAGGCCGAGAACGACGTCTTCGCCAAGCTCGGCGCCGACTCCCGCCTCGGCCTGACCGAGGAGCAGATCACCTCGCTCGTCGCCGAGCCGATCGAGTTCACCGGTGCCGCCGTCGCGCAGGTGCAGGAGGTCGTACGCCGCGTGGAGGCCGTCACCGCCCGCCACCCCGAGGCCGCTGCGTACGCACCGGGAGAGATCCTCTGAGCGTGGGCCCGGTCGGCGGGCCGGTCATCACCGTCGCCGCCGTGGTCTTCCGCGACGCCGAGGGGCGGATGCTGACGGTGCGCAAGAACGGCACCGAGAAGTTCATGCTGCCCGGCGGGAAGCTGGAGCCGGGGGAGTCGGCGGCGCAGGCGGCCGTCCGCGAGGTCGCAGAGGAGCTCGGCGTACGTCTTCGTCTCGAGGAGCTCGCGCTGCTGGGCGAGTTCGACTCCGACGCGGCCAACGAGCCGGGTCATCTGCTGCGGTCGACGGTCTTCACCTGGACCGGCGAGGTGAGCCCGGACGCTGCCGCCGAGATCGCCGAGCTGCGCTGGGCGAGCCTCGCCGAGATCGTCGAAGGAGCGCAGTTCGCGCCCCTGACCAGGGAGCACGTAGTCCCCGCCCTCCAGCCTTCCTGAATCCCTACGGCGGGCTGCCGCACGGTGGCAGACTGTCGGTATGTCCGGGTACTTCGCCGCAGACTCGATCGTCGTCCGTGCGATGCGTCAGCGGGCCGTCGGGCTGAGCTGGGGCCAGCGGGCGCTGGTGGTCGGCGGGCTGCACCCGCGGCTCTTCGTCGGCACCGCGCAGCACACCGCCCACCGGGCGACGCCTTACACCCGGCTCGCGCTGACGGCTCGACTGATGGAGACGGTCTTCCTCGGCACCAAGGAGGAGGCCGACCGCGCGCTGGAGTTCACCGCCAAGCGGCATGTTCCCGTCGAGGGCACGATGGAGGTCGACGGCGGGCCGCATCACCCGGCGGGCGCTCCGTACTCGGCCCTCGACCCGGGGCTGATGTGGTGGACGGCGGCGTTCGCGCTCGACTCGGTGGAGTTCATGTACGACGCCCTGGTCCGCCCGCTGCGCCCCCACGAGCGCGAGGAGCTCTTCGACGGGTTCGTGACCTGGGCCGTTCTCTTCGGGATGCCGGCGGAGGCCGCGCCGGCGTCCTATCCCGACTTCCGCCGCCGCTTCGACGCCTGGCTCGTCTCCGACGAACCGCATCTGGTCGAGGAGGCCCGTCTGGTCGGACGCAACATCGCGGGCACCTCGGGCTATCGCCTCCCCGGCGGTCCGCTGACCTCCGAGACGCTGCGCACCGTCGTGCAGGGCAGCCTCCCGCCGGTCGTGCGCGAGCACTACGGCATCGATTGGTCGAGCGCCGACGAGGCCCGCTGGCGCGCCGTACGCAGCGCCAGCCGTCTCGCCCACGGCCGGCTCTCGCTCCTCGGGCCCACACCGCTCCTGCGCGGCAGGAGCGAGCGCTTCTACCAGGTCGTCCAGCGCGGGGAGCAGTCGTTGGTGCGACGGGGCGGAGTCAGCATCCCCGGTGTCTCCGACGTCACGCCTGCTTGACCGGAGCGCCCTCCTCGGCCGAGAGCACGGCGTCGAGCAGCCCGGGGAACCGCGCATCGAGGTCGGCGCGGCGCAGCGAGAGACGCCGCGCGCGGCCGTTCGCCTCGTTGCGGACCACCCCCGAGGTGCGCAGCACCTTCATCAGGTGTGACTTGGTCGACTTCGGCACGTCCGGGTTGCTCAGGTGGCACTCGGCCATGTCGAGAGGGCCGTCGACCAGCTGCCGCGCGATCGCGAGTCGCTCCGGGTCGCTGAGTGCGAAGAGCACAGCGGTCAGGGAGAGGTCGGCGCGCTCGGGGTGCGGGAGGTCCGGGGAAGAACTCATGGTTCGATAATAGTTGCACAGTCAGAGGAAGCCACGTAGGCTCCTTAATGGTTCGAAATAGTTCGAACTATTAAGGAGTGGAGATGTCGGCAGGAGTAGTGAGCGACGCGGCGACCGACGCCGTCGCAGGTCGCCGGGCCGGGGCAGGCGTGGCCGTGGGGGCGGTCGTGCTGATGATGGCCGGAGCCAGCGCTCCGTCGCCCTTCTATCCCGGGCTGACGCTCGACCTCGGGCTCGCGCCGTGGGTGATGACAGCGGTCTTCGCCGTCTATGCGATCGCGTTGCTGGTCACGCTGCTCGTGCTCGGCTCGGTCTCCGACCATGTCGGCCGTAGGCCGGTGGTGACCGCGGGGTCCCTCCTCCTGGCCGCCAGCTTCGCGCTCTTCCAGGGCGCTGACACTGCTGCCGTCCTCTTCGGGGCTCGGATCCTGCAGGGGGTCGCCAGCGGCCTGCTCCTCTCGACCCTCTCTGCCGCCGTCGCCGACTTCGAGCGGCCCTCGCGTCCCGGCTCGGCGGCGGTCGCCAACGCCGTCGCCCCGATGGTCGGGCTCGCGGTCGGGGCCGTCTCCGCCGGTGTCGTGCTGCAGGTGGCGGGCGATGCGCAGCTGGTCGTCTTCGACACGCTGGTCGTGCTCTCGCTCCTCCTCGCCGCCGCGGTGTGGCTGATCCCGGAGACCGCTCCGCGACACGAGGGGCTGCTCGCCTCGCTGCGTCCGCGGGTGGCCGTGCCGCCGGCGATCCGTGGCCTGCTCGCCCGCAGCGCGCCCGCGATCTTCGCCGGCTGGGCCACCGGTGGCCTCTTCCTCTCCCTCGGGGCGGCGATCGTGCGCACGGAGCTGGGTGCGACCAGCCATGTCCTCCAGGGGCTGGCGATCGGGGTCCTGGCCGGGTCCGGTGCGGTCGCGGCGTACGTCTTCAGGAACCGCTCCCCGCGGGTGACGACGCTCTACGGCACGGCTGCCCTCGCCGGCGGCACCGCGCTCAGCCTGCTCGCGCTCCCGACCGGGTCGCCGGTGGCCTACCTGGTCGCGGTCGTGGTCGCCGGATCCGGTTTCGGTACGGCGTTCTTCGGCATCCTGCGCACGATCATGCCGCTGCTGCCGGCCCATGAGCGGGCCGAGGTCTTCGCGGTGATCTTCATCGTGTCCTACCTGGCCTTCGGTGTCCCGGCCGTCGTCGCGGGGCTGCTGACCCCGCAGATCGGGCTCGCCGCCACGACCTACGCCTACGGTGCCGTCGTCATAGCGCTCTCCGCGACGGCCGGGCTGCTGCGCTGGCGCAGCGACCACTGATCTCTCAGGTGATCTAACGGGCCAGCGCGCCACCGTGGGTGGCGAGCTTGCGGGCGACCTCGGCGAGGTCGGCACGCCAGACGTCCTCGGGGCCGGGCGGCAGGATGTCGTCCCAGTCGGGGGAGAAGCTGCCGCGCACGGAGAGCAGGCCCTTCGGGCGGGCCAGGAACCACATGTGCAGGTGCTCGGCGCCGTCGCCGATGCGCATCGCGTGGCAGCGGGCGATGTTGGGGAGGCTCTCCACGATCCGGGCGATCCGCACGGTGAGCACACCGAACTCTGCCGCCTGGTGCTCGTCGAGGTCGGGCAGGTCGTAGTGCTCGAGCGGCTCGAGCATCAGCACGAGCGGCAGGCCGGACTGCTGCAGATGCTTCACCCGCCAGCTCTCGTCCTGCCAGATAACGCCGGGCAGATCGGTGCCGCACAGGTTGCAGTCGGCCCCGTCCTTGCCACGGCGTGGCTCCTCGGCGCCGGGCGCCGCGAGCGGCTTCGGAGCGATCTCCCCGTCGCGTACGACCCACGGGAAGACATCCCATTCGGTCACGCTCGGCGTGGGCAGGTCGCCGCCGGCCTGGACGCGGGCATAGATCTCTTCAGCTGTCTCGGCCATGGCTCGAACGATGCCACAGTGGGCGTAGATGTAACACGCCGTTTGCAGGACTATCGGGTCGTTCCGAGAGGGCGAGCAGCCCCACGAACGACGTGTTACATCCCGCGACGGCATCGCCGCCTCCGCGATCTCTTAGGCTGGCCCTGTGGCTGAACTCAACATCCCGCAGGCTCCGGCGATCCCGGGCGCGAAGCACCTCCACTCCGGCAAGGTGCGCGACCTCTACGAGCTCGAGGAAGGTCCGTACGCCGGCCAGCTGCTGATGGTCGCCAGCGACCGCATCTCGGCGTTCGACCACGTCTTCGACACGGTCATCCCCGACAAGGGTGAGATCCTCACCAGGCTGTCGCTGTGGTGGTTCGAGCAGTTCGAGGACCTGGTGCCGACCCACGTGCTCTCGACCGACGTGCCGGAGTCGGTGGCCGGCCGTGCGGTGGTCGCCCAGAAGCTCCACATGCTCCCCGTCGAGTGCGTCGCGCGCGGCTATCTGACCGGCTCGGGCCTGCGGGAGTACGCCGAGACCGGCGAGGTCTGCGGCATCCGTCTGGTCGACGGCCTGGTCGACGGCTCCCGTCTCACCCCGCCGATCTTCACGCCGGCAACAAAGGCCGAGATCGGTGACCATGACGAGAACGTCACCTACGAGTACGTCTCGAAGCTGATCGGTGAGGACGATGCCGCCGAGCTGCGTCGGCTGACCCTCGACATCTACCAGCGCGCCGACGAGATCGCGCGCGGCCGTGGCCTCATCCTGGCCGACACCAAGTTCGAGTTCGGCGTGCGGCAGGACGATCTCGGCATCCGCACGATCGTGCTCGCCGACGAGGTGCTCACGCCCGACTCGAGCCGCTACTGGGACGCGTCGCAGTGGCACCCCGGCTCCGCGATCCCCAGCTTCGACAAGGACGTCATCCGTCGGTGGCTCCTCTCGCCCGACTCCGGCTGGGACCGTGCCGCGGGCGGCCCGCCGCCGGACCTCCCCGAGGAGATCGTCGAGCGCACCCGGGCGCGGTACGTCGAGGCGTACGAGAAGCTGACCGGGCTTCGTTTCTGACCAGTTGTTCCTGAGACGCGTGTCGCACTAACTTCGGTGTCGGGGTAGGTTGTGATCCGCACCACGCAGACCCAATGGAGGCCAAGTGTCCACGTACAACCTCGCTTCGCTGCTCGAAGAGTCCGCCGCGAAACATCTCGAGCGCACCGCGATCGTCCTCGGTGACATCCGTCTGAGCTACGCCCAGGTCGACGGCGCCGCCAACCAGGTGGCCAACCTGCTGGCGAGCAAGGGCATCGGCGCGGGCGACCGGGTCGCCCTGATGAGCCCGAACCTGCCCTACTTCACGATGGTCTACTTCGGCATCCTCAAGGCCGGGGCGACCGTCGTGCCGCTCAACGTGCTGCTCAAGGGGCGCGAGGTCGCCTACCACCTCGAGGACTCCGACGCGAAGGCCCTCTTCGCCTTCGAGGGCACGCCCGAGCTCGCCATCGGTGCGGAGGCCCACGCGGGTGCGCAGGCTGCCGGGGTCGAGAACTTCTTCGTGATCACCGCCGACCCGACCGCACCCTCGCCGATCGAGGGCGTCACCACTCTGGGTCAGGGCATCGGCACCCAGCCGCCCACCTTCGACACGGTCGCCACCGACGAGGACGACACCGCGGTCATCCTCTACACCTCCGGCACCACCGGGCAGCCCAAGGGCGCCGAGCTGCGCCACCGCAACATGCGCGACAACGCGCTGGCCGGTGCCGACCTCTTCGGTGCCGACGCCGAGCGCCCCGACACCTATCTGGCGGTGCTGCCCCTCTTCCACGCGTTCGGCCAGACCGTCGTGCAGAACGGCGCGATCGCCTTCGGCGGCACCGTCGTGCTGCTGCCACGCTTCGAAGCCAACGCCGCGCTGGCCACGATGCTCAAGGAGAGCGTGACCTTCTTCGCCGGTGTGCCGACGATGTACTGGGGCCTGCTCGGGGCCCTCTCCGAGGACGTCGACGTGGCCACCATCGCCAAGAACCTGCGCGTCGCCGCCGCCGGTGGCTCGGCGCTCCCGGTCGAGATCCACAAGGAGTTCGAGAAGCGCTTCGGCGTGACCATCCTCGAGGGCTACGGCCTCTCCGAGACGTCTCCGGTGGCCTCCTTCTCCGTCTACGGCCAGCCGGTGCGCCCCGGTTCGATCGGTGTCCCGATCCCCGGGGTCGAGATGAAGCTCGTCGACCCGGCGTCGTGGGACGAGGTCGAGTGGACCCCGGAGGCGATCGGCGAGATCGCGATCAAGGGCCCCAACATCTTCAAGGGCTACTTCAACCGCCCCGAGGCCACCGCCGAGGTGCTCACCGACGAGGGCTGGTTCCGCTCCGGCGACCTCGCCAAGCGCGACGAGGACGGGTGGTACTACATCGTCGACCGCGCCAAGGAGCTCATCATCCGCGGCGGCTTCAACGTCTACCCGCGTGAGATCGAAGAGGTCCTGCTCACCCACCCGGCGGTCTCGCTGGCCGCCGTCATCGGCGTCCCGCACGACTCCCACGGCGAGGAGATCAAGGCCGTCCTCGTGCTCAAGCCCGGCGCCTCGGCGACCCCCGAGGAGATCGTCGAGTGGAGCAAGGAGCAGATGGCGGCCTACAAGTACCCCCGCGTCGTCACCATCGTCGACGCCCTCCCCATGACCGCCACCGGCAAGATCCTCAAGCGCGAGCTCAAGTAGGTCATTTCGTACGCCGGCACAGCCATAGCTCGAAGGTCGCAGCCACTCGGTGGCTGCGACCTTCGGCATGGATCACCGATGAGCCTCGGTGACATCGTCGGCCGGCTCGTTGGCTCGCTGAGGACCACGGGCAAGGACATAGATGAACAGGATGGTCATCACCGCGGCTCCGGCCCACATCGCGTCCTGCCATCCTGCGACGAACGACTCCTGCGCCGCACGGACCAGGGCAGGGGCTTTGTCGCCGGCGCCGCCCGCGGCGGCGACGGCGTTCGCGATGCCCTCGCGGGCGGAGTCCGCGACGTCGTTCGGAACTCCGGCGAGATGATCGTCGATCGCGCCCTTGTAACCGGCTGAGAGGACGGCTCCGAGGAGGGCGATGCCCAGTGCGGTGCCGAGCTCGCGGGTGACGTCGTTGAGGGCGGACGCGACGCCTTGGCGGTCCCGGGGCAGTGAGCCGGTGATCGCCTCGGTCGACGGCGTCATGGACAGACCCATGCCGAGGCCCATGGCGAGCATCCCGGGCAGGACCGCGAGATAGCCACCTTCGATGGAGACCAGGCTGGCCATGAGGGCAAGCCCGGTGCCGACAAGGAGGATGCCGGTGGCCATGGTGGCTCGTGCTCCGATGCGGGCGGCGACCCGTGGGGCGAGGCCGGAGGCGAGCATCATCAGCAACGCCATCGGCATCATCGCCAACGTGGCCCGCAGCGCTGACCACCCGAGCACTGCCTGGAGGAACGGGAAGAGCACCACGAAGATCCCTGCCTGCACGCCGAAGACCACCAGCAGTGCGACCGATCCGCTGGCCAGGCTCCGCTCGCGAAAGAGCCGGACGTCGAGCAGGGGCGCCATCTGGCGCACCTCCCAGGCGACGAAGGCGACGGCGGCGATGGTGCCACCGATCAGTCCGATCATCGTCGCCGGTTCCGTCCAGCCGTGGACCGGACCCTCGTGGAGGGCGAAGATCAGCCCGAGTACGGCGAGGACGGAGGTGGTCGACCCGATGGTGTCGAACCTGTGCTGGCTGTCCTCGCGCGAGTTGGGCACGGAGCGCACGATCATCGCGACCGCGACCAGAACGAGCGCGACCGGCAGGACGAAGAGCCAGCGCCAGGTGGCGACGTCGACGAGCAGCGCGGACAGGTACATGCCCAGGATTCCGCCACCGCCGGCGACGCCGGTCCACACGCCGATCCCCTTGGCACGTTCCTCCTCGGGGAAGGTCGAGGTGATCACCGCGAGGGTGACCGGCATGATCATGGCCGCGCCTACGCCGGAGACGAATCGTGAGGCGAGCATCATCTCCGAGGAGGTGGCCAGGCCGGCTGTCACGTTAGCGATACCGAAGACCATGAGTCCGACGAGCAACACCGGTTTGCGGCCGATCCGGTCTCCGAGGGCGCCAAGCGGCAGTAGCAGCGCGGCGAGGCTGATCGTGTAGATGTTGATGAACCACAGCACGGTGCTCTGTGAGGCGTCGAACTCGACGGCCAGATCGGGCTGCGCCACGTTGAGGCCGGTGACCGAGGCGATGACTGCCATCAGCGCGATGCAGACCGCGATCAGGATCGCGCGGCGTTGCCGCGCGTCATGAATGGTGGGGTCACCCTCCTCGACCGAGTCGCCCGGGTCGGTGCTGATGATCGGTGGATTGGTGCTCAATGGACTTCCTTTCAGATCCTGCCTGACACTGGATTCGATGGTCCGAAGTTCTGTGCGGATTCGCAAACGTTGTTGCCGATTGGCAACATGGGGGCATGGACGACTCGCCCAATCGCACACTCGACGAGGTGGGGCCGCGACTGAAGCAGCTGCGCCAACGTCGCGACATCACCCTCAGCCACCTGGCTGAGGAGACTGGGATCTCGACCAGCACACTGTCCCGGCTCGAGGCGGGCCTGCGCCGCCCGACCCTGGAACAGCTCCTTCCCCTGGCGCGGGCCTACGGAGTCACCCTCGACGACCTCGTCGACGCGCCACCTACCGGCAATCCGCGCATCAACCTGCGCCCCATCCCTTGCGCGGACGGCTCGATGATCCTGCCCCTGACCCGGAGGCCGGGCGGCATTCAGGCCTACAAGTTCGTCCTTCCCGCCGGCCGCGACGATGCCCACCCCGACCTGCGTACTCACGAGGGACACGACTGGGTGTACGTCCTCAACGGCAGGCTCCGGCTCGTCCTCGGCGAGCACGACCTGATCCTCGAGCCCGGTGAGGCAGCGGAGTTCAACACACGCACGCCGCACTGGTTCGCAGCCACCAGCTCAGGACCGGTGGAATACCTCAGCTTGGTCGGCAAGCAAGGGGAACGCGCTCACGTTCGGGCCGCCCCCAAAGCGCCGAGCGCGCGTCGAGGCGCTGCGAGGTGAACTGCCTGCTGGTCCGTGACACCTGGAACGCCCGGACCGCGAGCATCGGTCGTGACGTGGCGGCTACGGCCTGATGTGATCGTCGCGGTCCACGCCGAGCGCGTCGAGGGCTGCCTCGACGGCTGCGATCCGCCCGGCTCGGTCGGCTGGGATGAGCTCGACGGAAGCGTGACCGTCGGTGATCCGGATACCCAGGAGCGTGCGGTCCAGGTGGGGGAGCCGCTCGACCTCGACCTGGAGAGCGCTCGATCTCCGGTCGAGGACCCATCTCGGCTCCGTGTCGCCCGTGCTCCAGACCTCGATGAGACCAGGGCGGACGCCGAGAGCGATCGCCGCGCCGTTGTTGAGGCTGACCAGGTTCACTCCCAGCGTCCGCGCGTGATCCCTGGTGCCTTTCGACGCGAATCCTGTGATCACGTCGGCATCAGGATGGGCCGCGAGGATTCGTTCGGCCAGGACGCGCCGGCGGCGGTTCATCATCGGCATGACCAGGATGATCACGATTGCGATCAGGGCCCAGGTCACAGCAACTGTCACCAGGATGTCCACGGCTTGGCCGTCGGGGCCGAAGGCTCGGACCAGCAGGGTGGCAGCGAGCGGCGTGACACCGAGCGCCACCTTTGCCAGATGACCTCGTCGCTCCGCGCGTTTGCTGAGCAGGTGGTGTCGTGCGCGTGGCTCGGTCATCGGGGGACCTCCCAGGATTCTGGTGGAACCGGATTGTTGCGTGCTGGGACGCGGAAGGCCATGGATTTCGGGATCACCGGCAACCACGCACGGTGAACCGCAACGGCAGGCACCCTGAGCCACGGTCGTCGGGCGGCGGTCACCTGATGGACCGCTCGCTCCGTGACGGTGTGCGGAAGCCGAGCATCGGTCGGGAGGTTGCGCCGACGGCGGCGAGGGCGAGGAGACAGGCGATGCCGCCGCTGACCAGGGCGAACGAGCCGGACGTCAGCTGAGCGACGGCGCCGCCGCGGAGGTCGCCGAGCTCCGGCCCGCCGGTGCCGATGATCATCTCGACCGCTGCGGTGCGGCCACGCAGGTCGTCGGGCACGGCGAGCTGGATCAGGGTGCCGCGGGTGACCACGCTGACCGAGTCGGCCGCGCCGGCGATGGCGAGCAGGCCGAGGCAGAGCCACGGCGCGGTGACCAGGCCGACCGCACCCACACTGATGCCCCACACCGCGGCGGCACCGATCGTGACCAGGCCCGGGCGGGTGCGCCTGGTGAACGTGCCCGAAACCAGCGAGGCTGCCACGCCACCGACCGCGATCGAGGTCAGGAAGAGCCCGAGCGTACGCGGGTCGCCGCCGAACCTCTCCTCGTTGATGACGGGGAACAGGCTCACCGGCATCGCCAGGACGGTCGCGGCCAGATCTACGAGGAGCACACCGCGGATGACCGGCTGCGTGGCGGCGAACCGGAGGCCCTCGAGGATTCCGCCGCCGTTGGTGCGCTGTGCCGGGGCGAGACGGGGGAGGCCGGCGACGCCGAGGAACCCGGCGGCGAAGGAGGCCGCGTCGACGGCGTACGCGATCTCGAGGCCGGCATAGCCGATGATCAGCCCGCCCAGCGCGGGGCCGAGGAGCATCGACCCCTGGAAGCTCAGCCGGTTGAGCGCGAGGCCGGCGCCGACCTGGTCGGCGGGCAGCAGGCGGGGGATCACTCCCATGCCTGCGGGTGCGGCCACGGAGCCGGCGGCCGCCATCGCGGCGACCAGGAGCAGGACGACACCGAGCGACGACGGCGAGGTGCCCAGCCAGAGAGCCTGCGTCATCAGCAGCACTGCCAGGACCAGCTGCACGATGTTGGTCGTCATCAGGATCGTGCGTCGGTCGACACGGTCGGCGACCGATCCGCCCCAGAGCCCGACGGTCAGCATCGGCACGAGCTGTGCGATCGCGACACTGCCGGACCAGAACGGGCTGTGGGTCGCCTCCCAGACCTGGAACATCACCGCGACGATCGTGATCTGCCCACCGAGCCCCGAGATCGCGCGCCCGATGAAGAAACGCCGGAAAGCGGGTGACGTACGCAACGGGGTGATGTCGATCAGCAGGTGGCGCACGAGGATCGATCCTAAGGACCGGGCGCGTCGAGGTGCGAACGGTTTAGGTGAGCGGCGTACGCCCGACCTAGACTGCAGCCATGCCTCGCGTTGTCGTCGACGTCATGCCCAAGCCCGAGATTCTCGACCCGCAGGGGAAGGCCGTCCTCGGCGCCCTGCCGCGGCTCGGGTTCACCGGGGTCACCGAGGTCCGCCAGGGCAAGCGGTTCGAGCTGGAGATCCCCGAGGTCACCGACGCCGCGCTCGCGCAGATCGAGAAGCTGGCCGAGACCTTCCTGGCCAACACGGTGATCGAGAACTTCGTCGTGCGCGTGGAAGAGCCGGCTCAGGAGACCACCCGATGAAGATCGGCGTCATCACCTTCCCGGGCACCCTCGACGACGTCGACGCCCAGCGTGCGGTGCGCGTCGGTGGCAACGAGGTCGTCGCGCTCTGGCACGGCGACCACGACCTCCAGGGCGTCGACGCGGTGATCCTGCCGGGTGGCTTCTCCTACGGTGACTACCTGCGCTGCGGTGCCATCTCCCGCTTCGCCCCGATCATGACCGAGGTCATCGAGGGTGCTCAGAAGGGCCTCCCGGTGCTCGGCATCTGCAACGGCTTCCAGATGCTGGTCGAGTCCCACCTGCTCCCCGGCGGCCTGCTGCGCAACGACCACCTCAAGTTCATCTGCCGTGACCAGAAGCTGCGCATCGAGAACACCTCGACCGCCTGGACCTCCGCGTTCACGCAGGACCAGGAGATCGTGGTGCCGCTGAAGAACGGCGAGGGGCAGTACGTCGCCGACGCCGACACCATCAAGCAGCTCGAGGACGAGGGCCGGGTCGTCGCCCGCTACCTCGACGTCAACCCCAACGGCTCCGCGGCCGACATCGCCGGCATCACCAACGCCGCCGGCAACGTCGTCGGCCTGATGCCCCACCCCGAGCATGCCGTCGAGAGCCTCACCGGCTCCGGCACCGACGGCCTCGGCTTCTTCACCTCGCTGGCCGAGAAGGCCTTCGCCTGAGCTTCGACATCCGAATCGGCCCGGCCAGCGATCGCTGGCCGGGCCGATGTCGTTCGGGGCGGTCGCTCCGTCAAGGTATGCAGGTCAGCGCTCACATCCCGTGCGGAGCTCCGCGAGGGATGTGAGCCTCCGGCTGCATACCTTGACGGAGGAACACTCACTCAGCCACGACGACCGGCGCCGGAGCGTACGACCGCGTCCGGGAGGGCCGGCGGAGCACCAGGGTCAGCGACGCGATGATGCCGATCGAGGCCAGCGCGGCGGCGGCGTAGAAGGCCTCACGCATCCCGGGTACGACCTCGCCGGGTGTGCCGTTGGCGACGTAGACCGAGGCGATCACGGCCAGGCCGATCGACCCGCCGAGCTGCTGGGTCGTCTGCACCAGTCCGGAGGCGGCGCCTGCGTGAGCGGGGTCGACGCCCTCGAGCCCGAGGGCCATCGTGGCGGTGAAGACGAGCGAGGCGAAGGCGCCGTTGAGGATGAACGGCACGAGCACCGCGCCGGCGTACGAGCTGGTCTCCGACACCGTGCTGAGCAGCAGGAACGAGAGCGTCAGGCCGATTGCGCCGAGCACCAGAACTCCCGGCATCCCGATCCGGGCGGCGATGCGGGGCGACACCCGTGACATCGCGAAGATCGTGAGGCTCAGCGGCAGGAACGCCAGCCCGGAGGTGAGCGGCCCCATGCCCAGCGCACCCTGCAGGTAGATCACCGTCAGGTAGAACGTCGAGAACTGCGCGCCGACCAGGCCGATCGCGGCGATGAACGCGGTGACGCGGCGATGGCTGTTGAAGAGGTGGAGCTGCAGCAGCGGGTGGGCGACCCGGCGTTCGGTGAGCACGAGCGCGACCAGCAGGAGCAGGCCGACGGCGATGCCGCCGATGGTGCGAGCCGAGGTCCAGCCGTGCTCGGGTGCACCGATCAGCGACCAGACGATCGCGGCCGCACCGCCGGTCGCGGTCACGGCGCCGACGACGTCGAAACGCCCCGGTCGGCGCGCGGTCTCGGAGACGAGCCGGCTGACGAGGGCGAGGACGACCAGGCCGATGGGCACGTTGATCAGGAGCGTCCAGCGCCACGACCCGACATCGGTCAGGATGCCGCCGAGGATCAGTCCGATCGAGGCGCCGCTGGAGGAGACGGCGGCGAAGAGCGCGATCGACTTGGCGCGAGCGGCCTCGTCCTTCGCGGAGGTGGTGAGCAGGGCGAGCACCTGCGGGGCGGCGATCGCAGCGCCGAAGCCCTGCAGGGCCCGGGCGGCGACGAGCAGGTCGTCGGTCGGCGCGAACCCGCCGGCGAGGGAGAAGAGGGTGAAGACGGAGAGACCGGCGACGAACGTACGCCGCCTGCCGAACACGTCGCCGAGCCGACCGCCGAGCAGCAGCAGGCCGCCGAAGGCGAGGGTGTAGCCGTTGAGCACCCAGGTGAGTGCCGCCGGGGTGAACTCGAGGTCGCGGGCGATGCGGGGGAGTGCGACGTTCACGACCGCCGAGTCGAGCACGATCATCAGCTGGGCGACCAGGACCAGGGCGATCCCGGCGCCGGCGGTCTTGGTGGTCGCGGGTGGCGTGGGTGGTGCCACGGTGGTTGTCATTCGTGAGCTCCTGGTGGAGACGGAGGAGTAAGATGAAACGGAGAAAGACTCCGCTTCATAGACATTAACGGAGGGTGTCTCCGTTTAGCAATGCATTTAGCACCCGAGGCGGTGCTTGCTGATAACTTGAGGCCCCGCAGCAAGGGCGGGAGCCACCGAGGAGGACCGAATGAGAGCCGATGCGCAGCGCAACCGCGAGCGGCTGATCGAGGTCGCCCATCAGGTCTTCAAGGAGCGCGGTCTCGACGCGCCGCTCGACGAGGTGGCCCGCCGTGCCGGCGTCGGCCCCGGCACCCTCTATCGCCACTTCCCGACGCGGGAGGCGCTCCACGAGGCGATCTTCTCCTCGTGGATCGAGGAGGTGCGCTCGCACGTCGACAAGGCGATGCTGACCGAGGGCGGGAGCCGGGAGAAGCTGCTGGCGTGGTTCGAGGAGTACGTCGCGCTGCTGACCCGCAACCATGGTGCGGCCGCGAAGATCACCGCATCCCTCGGCTGCCAGGACTCGCCGCTGCGCACCAAGTGCCAGGCCTACGCCGACGCCAATGAACGGGTCCTCGAGGCGATGGCCGACGACGGAGCGTTGCGTGAGGGCGTCGACAACCTCGACGTCTGCCGCCTCCTCGGCGGGGTCGCCACCATGGCCGACCAGTCCTCGCTCGACGCCCACGCCGTACGCCCCATGCTCGACGTCATCGCCAACGGCGTGCTCAGGTCCTGACCGGCCGACCGCGCGTGCGGCACACTGGACACATGTCCTTCACCTCGCCGGTCGGCGGCCAGAAGAGCCCGCTGAAGCTGGAGTTCCCCCAGTCGCTAGCGACCTACGACGACTACGCGGCCGCGCAGAAGACCGTCGACTTCCTCTCCGACAAGGAGTTCCCGGTCGAGAACTGCATGATCGTCGGCACCGAGCTGAAGCAGATCGAGCGGATCACCGGCCGCCTCACCTGGGGCAAGGTCGCGCTCGCGGGTGTGCTCTCCGGCGCCTGGCTCGGCGTCTTCGTGGGCCTGATCATGTCGCTCTTCGGCGGCGACGACTTCCTGTTCCGGCTGCTCTCGACGGTGCTTCTCGGCATCGTCTTCGGCCTCATCTGGTCGCTGATCGGCTACAGCGCCACCCGCGGCACCCGCGACTTCTCGAGCGTGAAGGTCGTGGTGCCGTCCAGATACGAGGTGCTGGTCGAGCACAAGGTCGCCGCCCGCGCCCGCGAGCTGCTCGCCGAGCTTCCGGGCGCACTGCCCAACCCCTTCGCCTGACCGGGAAGGCCGGGCGAAGGGGCCGGACAGGATCAGAGATCGCGACGGATCTCGTCGGGCTCGGGCAGATCGGCCGACCGCTGTAGGTTCATCACCGCGGCGGCCAGGCCGCCCCAGATGACGAGCATGGCCACGATCATCATCGTGATGGCTGCTGCACTCATGACTGCTGTCCCTTCTCCTGGTTGCTGTCGCTGGTGAGGCTGGGGTCGAGCAATGCGTTCGGGTCTCGCCACGGTGCTCGGGCAGCGAGGGCGCCGAAGACGATGACGATGCCCGCCACTCCCCATCCGAAGACGGCGAGCAGCCAGCCGGGATAGCCGCCGTAGGGCTCCTTGACATCGGTCCAGAAGGCCAGACCGAGCACGAGCAGCAGGCCCAGCGGCGCGACCACCGAGACCAGCACGCGCCACCACATGCCGACGTCGATCACGCTGCCGTCGCTCAGGTGGCTGCCGAGCATGGGAAGTGCGCGCAGCCCCCAGGCGATGACGATCATCGAGACGACGGCGACGAGCAGGATGCCGAACTGGTTGATGAAGTGGTCGATGATGTCGAGGACGTACAGGCCGCTGGTGGTCGAGAGGAAGACCAGGCTGACGATCGCCATCGGCAGCGAGACCGCCACCGTGGCACCGGTGCGCGACATGTCGAACTTGTCGCGCACGGCGGAGATCACGACCTCGATCACCGAGATCAGCGACGTGAACCCGGCGATCACCAGGGAGCCGAAGAAGAGCACGCCGATCAGCGCACCAGCCGGCGCCTCGCTGATGATCGCCGGGAACGCGATGAACGCGAGCCCGACACCGTCGGTGGCGACGTCACCGACTGCGACGCCGCTGGCCTGAGCCATGAAGCCGAGGGCCGCGAAGACACCGATGCCGGCGAGCAGCTCGAAGCTGGAGTTGGCGAAGCCGACCACCATCCCGCTCGAGGGCATGTCGGTGTGCCGGTGCACGTAGGAGGAGTAGGTGATCATGATGCCGAAGCCGATCGACAGCGAGAAGAAGATCTGGCCGTACGCCGCCGCCCACACCGAAGCGTCGGTGAGTGCTGCCCAGTCGGGTGTGAACAGCGCGTTGAGACCCTCGGCCGCACCAGGCAGGAACAGCGATCGCACGACCAGCGCGCCGAAGGCCAGGATCAGGACCGGGATGAAGACGATCGACGTGGCGCCGATGCCCTTCTGCACGCCGAGGATCAGCACCACGATGATCGCTGCCCACACCAGGAGCAGGGGGATCAGCACGCCGGCGACGACGTTGAAGTCGACGCCGGGGTCGCCGGCCTGCAGGAACTCACCGAAGAAGAAGCCCTCGGGGTCGTCGCCCCACGACTTGTCGATCGAGAAGAACGTGTAGCGCAACGCCCACGCCAGCACTGCCGCGTAGTAGACGGCGACCATGAAACAGATGCCGACCTGCCACCATCCCAGGCCCTCGGCTCCGGGGCGGAGCCGGGCGAACGACAACGGCGCCGAGCCGCGGAACTTGTGCCCCAGGGAGTAGTCGAGGAGCAGGAACGGGATGCCTGCGGTGAGCAGCGCCACCAGGTAGGGGATGACGAAGGCGCCGCCGCCGTTCTCATAGGCGACATAGGGGAAACGCCAGATGTTGCCGAGACCGACCGCGGACCCGATCGCCGCGAATATGAACACTCTGCGTGAAGAGAACGAGCCCCTCTTCTGCTCGATCTCCTCGTCTTTGGCTGTGGTCATGCTGCCTCCTCGGCGGTCTGCCGGCTCCGCCGTTCGGAGCTGCGATCGGGCCATGCTAGTAGCCGAGGTGAGCGGCCCGCAGGCGCCTAGGAGTAAAGAACCCCGGCGGGTATCGCCGGTCGCTGCCGGGTCAGCGGCCGTGGGCCAGGTCGTACCAGGTCACCTCGGTGGCCATGCCGTGGGCGGTGCGACCGAGGCGCTTCTGGTAGGCCACGAGGGCGACGTGGGTGTTCTGGTCGAGCACCCCGGTGACCTTGGCGCGCTCGGGGGCCGAGGTGGCGTTGAGGGCGCGCTGCAGGTCGCGCACGCGCTCGCCGGTCGCGCCGCGCTTGAGGAGCGGTCGGCTGTTGGCGGCCCACAGCGTCTTCCAGGCCGGCATGGTCCAGGTCTTGCGCACCTGGAGCCCGTGCGAGCGCTGCCAGGCGTTGACGGCCTTCACCAGCTCGGGCCCGTACGTCCCGTCGACGGTGCCGCGGAAGCTGCCACGCTCGCTGAGCATGCACTTGAGCGCCTTCACGTAGACGGGCGAAGGGGTGTAGGAGCTCGACTTCGGGGCGAGGGCGGGGTAGCCGGTGAAGCTGACGGGCACACCGCCGCAGTGGGTCATCGCTCTCGCGGACCTCGAGCCGCGACCGAGGTCGATGTAGTTGGAGTCGACCTCGATGGTGACGCCGCCGTGGGTCTCCTTGTGGGGCCCTCGATACTGCTTGGCGCGGCGGTGGTTGTCCCAGACCCAGCCGGGGAGGAACTTGGTCGAGGTGTTGGCGCGGCCGTCCCAGTCGGCGATCCAGCCGTCTGCCGGGTAGGTGAAGCCGCGGGGGTGGGCGCGCAGGACGTCGTACATCGCCTTGATCCCCGAGGCGGCGCTGGAGTAGAGCGCCGGGCGGTAGCCGAGCTTCTTGATCCGGTAGTTCCAGGCCGAGACGAACCACATCGCAGACTCACGGCACCGCTTGTTGTCGATGTCGAAGCCCTCGAGGTCGTAGAACATCGTGCTTCCGGCGCGGATGCCGTAGTGCCTGGCGGCCTTGACGGTCGCGTTGGCCTCGCTGATGCCCTGGCGCTTGGCGGAGGCGTAGCGCTTGGTCGGGTTCGAGCTGATCCGCGGGTCGTCGCTGTAGCGCGGGTACGTCGGGTTGCAGGAGGCCTGCCGGCCGAGCGTGATCGGCAGCAGCCGCCAGCCGCGCGCCTGCTGGTGGCGCACCCAGGACGGGCTGAGGTGGGTCTGCTTGCGGCAGCCGCGCGACTTGCCGGAGATGTAGATGCCGACGGCGGCGTACTTGGAGTGCTTGCGCCAGCGCTCCATCGCGCTCTGGGACGGGGCGTCGCACTGGTCGAAGCCGAAGCCGGTGAAGTTGCCCGGCGTCACAGGGTTGGCGGCGGCGGCCGGGCTCGGTGCGGACAGGCCCGCGACCGCGATGACACCCGAGATCACACCGGCGCCGACTGCGCGCCTGACGATTCTGAATCTGGTGTAGTCGCCCATACCTCGCCACGGTAATCACAATCGTCACACCAGCACCAGCAGACGCGCTCAGAGGAGCCCGTTTAGTTGACCTGGCATCAGGGCACGCCCGTGTGCTGCGTGTCGGAACATCCGAGCCATTGGCCCCTAACCAATGGACCCGAGCGGCGTTACTTTGGTAAAGGAGCGGACCGCAAGGGGGAGGTGACGCCATGGAGAAGAGACGCGACTGGGCTACGCCGGTGCTCTTCGCGATCACCGTCATGCTGTCGCTGACCGTCGCCGCGATCATCCATGTCGCCCGCGGTGGTGAGGGGATCGGCCCCTTCGCGGTCGCCGACCAGGTCAGCTCGTCGACCCGCCAGGTCAACACCCCCTACGTCTGCTGGGACGGCAACGGCGCCGGCTCGCTCACCCGCTGCCCCGACCCACGTGGTCAGGACGGCCTGACGTGGGTCTTCCCCGGATATGACGGTGCCGCCCGGCAGGGCAGGTGCGGGATGAGCGAGACCGGTTCGCGCGACCTCTTCGTCGAGTGCTCGATCAGCTGGCACGGTCAGCAGGTCTACGTGCACTACGCCTTCTGGAGCGACTGGCACACCGGCGAGAAGAAATACACCGCCCTCGGCTCCACCCCGCTGATCGCGCAGCGCTCCGACGGCGCGATGTCGCTCTCCTGGCGCCCGCGCCGGATGCCCACCCCGCACGGCGCGGCCTCCTGGGTCGCTGCCCAGATGGTCGAGGGCCACGGCTGGAGCTCGGCGGCGTACGCCGGAGACGACGACGTCGCCAGGGACGCCCTCGAGGAGTTCGGCGAGATCCGCGACCTGAGGCAGTGGCGCGGGCTGCCTCGCTAGCGGCGCAGGAGTCTCGGCGTCGGTGACGAGTCGGGGGATTGCCTACTTCTGACGTAGATTTTCCCTCGTGTCCGAGACTTCGTCGCCCGCCGCCGCGTCCGATCTTCCGCTCCTCGACACCGTGCACCACGCTGCCGGTGACCCCGACCGCGAGCTGCCCTGGGCCGAGCTCGGCCTGAAGGAGGACGAGTACGCCGAGATCAAGAGCATCCTCGGCCGCCGGCCGACCGGTGCCGAGCTCGCGATGTATTCGGTGATGTGGTCCGAGCACTGCTCCTACAAGTCCTCCAAGGTGCACCTGAAGCAGTTCGGCGAGATCCCGCAGGAGACGCCGGCCGGCAAGATGCTCGCCGGCATCGGTGAGAACGCCGGCGTGCTCGACGTCGGGCAGGGCTACGCGGTCACCTTCAAGGTCGAGTCGCACAACCACCCGAGCTATGTCGAGCCCCACCAGGGCGCCGCGACCGGCGTCGGCGGCATCGTCCGCGACATCCTCGCGATGGGCGCGCGCCCGGTCGCTGTGATGGACCCGCTCCGCTTCGGCCCGCTCAGCGAGCCCGACACGCACCGCGTGCTGCCCGGGATCGTCTCCGGCGTCGGCCACTACGGCAACTGCCTCGGCCTGCCCAACATCGGTGGCGAGGCCGTCTTCGACGCCTCCTACCTCGGCAACCCGCTGGTCAACGCGCTCTGCGTCGGCGTGCTGCGCCACGAAGACCTGCACCTCGCCAAGGCGAGCGGCGCGGGCAACCTGGTGATCATGTACGGCGCGCGCACTGGTGGCGACGGCATCGGCGGCGCCTCGATCCTGGCCTCCGTGGAGTTCGACGAGGACGGTCCGGCCAAGCGCCCCAGCGTGCAGGTGGGCGACCCGTTCATGGAGAAGCTGCTCATCGAGTGCACCCTCGAGCTCTTCTCCTCGGGCATCGTGCGCGGCATCCAGGACTTCGGCGCGGCCGGCATCTCGTGCGCCACCTCCGAGCTGGCCGCCGCCGGTGACGGCGGCATGCACGTGCACCTCGAGCGGGTGCCGCTGCGCGACTCGACGCTCGCTCCGGAGGAGATTCTGATGAGCGAGTCGCAGGAGCGGATGATGGCCGTCATCGCGCCCGAGGACGAGGCGACCTTCATGGCCATCTGCGAGAAGTGGGACGTCGAGGCGGCCACCATCGGCACCGTGACCGGCGAGGGCCGGCTGCGTGTCGACTGGCACGGCGAGACCATCGTCGACGTCGACCCGACCACCGTCGCCCACGACGGCCCGGTCTACCAGCGCCCGTTCGCCCGCCCGTCGTGGCAGGACGCGCTCCAGGCCGACGTCGCCGAGAAGCTTGCCCGCCCGGTGTCCGCCGACGAGCTCCGCTCGACGATTCTGACGCTGGTCGCCTCGGAGAACCTCTGCGACAAGTCGTGGATCACCGAGCAGTACGACCGCTACGTGCGCGGCAACACGGTGCTCTCCCAGCCCGCCGACGGCGGCATGATCCGCGTCGACGAGTCGACCAACCTCGGTGTCGCGCTGGCCACCGACGCCAACGGCCGGTTCGCCAAGCTGGACCCGTACGCCGGTGCCCAGCTCGCGCTCTCGGAGTCCTACCGCAACGTGGCCTCGGTCGGCGCCAAGCCGCTGGCCATCTCCGACTGCCTCAACTTCGGTTCCCCGGAGGACCCCGACGTGATGTGGCAGTTCGCCGAGGCCACCCGCGGCCTGAAGGACGCCTGCCTCGAGCTCGGCATCCCGGTCACCGGCGGCAACGTCTCCCTCTACAACCAGACCGGCGAGGTGGCGATCCACCCGACCCCGGTGGTCGCGACGCTGGGTGTGATCGACGATGTCACCACGCGTACGCCCTCGGAGTTCCAGGCCGCCGACGAGGTCGTCGTGCTGCTCGGTGAGACCCAGGAGGAGCTCTCCGGCTCGGAGTGGGCCCACGTCGCCCACGGTCACCTCGGCGGCCTGCCGCCCGCGGTGAACCTGGCGGCGGAGAAGGCCCTGGCCGAGCTGCTCGGCGAGGCGCGCTTCATCACCTCCGCCCACGACCTCTCCGACGGCGGCCTGATGCAGGCGCTGGCCGAGCCGGCGATGTCGTCGGGCATCGGCGTCTCCGTCACGCTCGCCGGCGACCCGTTCGTCGCGCTCTTCTCCGAGTCGGTCGCCCGTGCGATCGTCACCGTCAAGGCCGACGACGTGGAGCGGCTCACCGCGCTGGCCGAGCGCCACGGCGTCGCGGCGACGAAGCTCGGTGTGACCGGCGGCGCCTCCTACGCGATCGCCTACGACGGCGACACCGTCGAGATCCCGCTCGAGGAGCTCACCGGGGTCTGGCGCTCGACGCTGCGCGACGCCCTCGGCTGACCGGCGCGGGCCGCGCGCCGGCGCGGCTTGCGGTGGATGATCCACTCGGCGATCAGCAGGTTCACGACCCAGCTGACCCAGGCTGACGCCGCGGCGGCGCTGGCGAGGGTGGGGTCCTCGGTGCCGATGTCGGCGCCGGTCATGGCCTCGGGCACGAAGATGATGAGCATGACCATGCCCCAGAAGCGGTTGGCGACGATGGAGAACGCCATCGCATAGCTGCGATACATCCACTCGCGGTGGTCCTTGAAGCGGCGCTGCCGTGCGGCGCGGTAGCCCTGCACGGTGAACAGCAGGAACAGCACGCCCAGGAACGTGTTGCCGACCTGCTGCGACGGCCCGGCCGCGGGGAACTGGCTGGTCACCAGGGCTGCCACGCCGGTGGGGATCGCCATGACCACGTAGGTGCGACCGGTCCAGCGGTGCACCGTGGGGTGGTTGTTGCGCAGCCACGGCCACAGCTGGAGCACGCCGCAGCAGAGCATCACCGAGCCGAAGAAGATGTGTGTGACCAGCGCCGGGTAGAAGGCCGGCCCGCGGTCGGGGTCGCTGAGCGCCTGCGACGGGTCGAGGCCCACATATCTCGGCAGTGCCGTCGCCAGGAAGATCACCGTCGCCGCGGCCAGCGGGAAGACCCACCACTGCCTCGCCAGAGGTCTTGTCGTCGTGCTCATGAGCCGTCCGATCTAATAGCGTATGATGTTAACTGTTTATAGAATACGCAGATAGAGGAGGCGGTCAACCCGTTTCCGGACGGGGCAGGGCATGATGGACGTGATGAGCTCTGATCTGATCCCTCGCCTGTGGGGCAAGCTTCCGGCCGGCCGGCGTGGCCCGAAGCCGGCGCTGAACGTCGCCCAGATCGTCGAGGCTGCCTATGTCATCGCAGACGAGCAGGGTCTCGCGGCCGTGTCGATGGCGCGGGTCGCCGACGCCGTCGGCTGCTCGCCGATGGCGCTCTACCGCCACGTGACGAACAAGGAAGAGCTGCTCGTGCACCTCGGCGACCGGCTCAGCGCCGATCTGGTCGAGCCGCCTCGCGACCTGGGCTGGCGCGAGGGCCTGGCGGCGTGGATGCGCGCTCAGGTCGACATGGCGGTGAGCCGGCCCTGGTTCCTCGATCTCCCGCTCGCCTCCACGCTGCCCGGGCCCCACCGCCTCGCCTGGGTCGACCTGGGTTTCCACTACCTGCGCGAGGTGAGCCTGCCTCCCGAGGAGAAGCTGGCGATCTTGGGCATCGTCGCGCAGTACGCCCTGGGCGAGGCCAGGATCGAGATCGAGGCCGCGCGGTCGACGGAGAATCCCTATGCCTCCTTCGAGCAGATGCTCGTGACGTACGCCGATCCGGAGCGCTTCCCGAACCTGATGTCGTCGATGGCCAGCTGGCGCCCGGCGGGACCAGGCGAGGAGTCGGAGTCAGGCGACCCGTCGGCGTTCGGGCAGAGCCTGTTGATGGCGGGCATCGAGGCCCACATCGAGCGCAGCTCTCCCCGCTGACCCGCCGAGTCGGCTCGTCAAGACGCGCCGACTCGACGTTAATTTTTGTCAGGATGCGCCGACTCGACCTGATCTCTGGTCGGGACGGGCCGACTCGATGGTGGCTCGGGCCGATGGGGTGCGCCGGAAGACGATGAGCGCGATGAGCGCGGAGATCGCCATCATGGTGACCGGGAGCCAGAAGGCGGCCTGCATGGCCTCGGCGGCCAGGGGCGCGACCTCGGCGCGCGCGGCCGGTGTCACCGAGCTGAGCGCACCGATGCCGTCACCGGCCAGGCCGGGAAGGCGCGTGGAGAGCGCGGCGGCGAGGAGCACCGAGACGCCGGCCGTGCACAGTGCGGTGGCGAGCTGGTTGAGCACGTTGATCATCGTCGAGCCGGCCGGGATGGCGCTGTCCTCGAGGTAGCGCGTGGCGATCGTCATCGTCGGCAGCATCACGAACCCGGCGCCCGCGGTCGCGATCGCGTGGGTCGTGGCGAGCGCGAGCATCGAGGCGTCGGCGCTGAGCTGGAGCGCGAGGGCGCCGAACGCCAGGGTGGAGACCACGATGCCCGAGCCGACCACCGGCAGCGGCGGGAAGCGGTCGATGAGGCGCCCGGAGATCTGGATCATGATGCCGGCCGCGATGCCGGCCGGAGCCATCAGCAGCCCGGCCGTGGTGGCCGACTCGCCGCGTACGACCTGCCAGTAGAGGGGCACCAGGATCATCGAGCCGAAGTAGCCGCCCG
Source organism: Nocardioides albertanoniae (assembly GCF_006716315.1). Lineage (NCBI taxonomy): Bacteria > Bacillati > Actinomycetota > Actinomycetes > Propionibacteriales > Nocardioidaceae > Nocardioides > Nocardioides albertanoniae. The sequence continues at coordinate 775,302 of NZ_VFOV01000001.1, forward strand.
CGAAGCAGACCAGCAGCGCGGCGCTGCCGCCGGTCAGGCGGCGACGCAGCAGCCGGATGTCGAGGAGCGGTGCCGGCGCGCGGAGTGCGTGCCGCACGAACAGCGCCACCAGGACGACGCCGGCGACGATCGGGATGAGCACGTCGGGGGCGAGCAGCGTGTCTTCGGCGAACGACGTGCCCAGCACGAGCAGGGCCATCGCGGGCGGCAGCAGGAGCAGGCCACGACGGTCGAGGCGGGTGCTGGCGCCGTCGGTCAGGCGGGGGAGGTTGCGCAGCCCGAGGAGCAGGCCGCCGATGCCCAGCGGCAGGTTGATCAGGAACATCCACCGCCACGACATGGTGTCGAGCAGCCAACCGCCGAGCATCGGCCCGAAGACTGGGCCGATCAGCACCGGCAGGCCCATCAGGGCCATCAGCCGGCCGCGCTGCTCGGGCGGCGCCGACCGCAGCGTCAGCGTCATCGCGGCCGGCATCACGAAGCCGCCGCCCAGCCCCTGCAGCACTCGGAACGCGATCAGCGACTCGACGTTCCACGACGCCGCGACCAGGCCGGAGCCGATCGTGAAGACGCCGATCGCGGTCAGGAAGACCTGGCGGGCGCCGAAGCGGCTGATCGCCCAGGCTGCGGCCGGGATGACCGTCGCCAGCGCGAGCGTGTAGCCGGTGGCCACCCACTGGATCACCGGAAGCGAAGCGCCCGTCTCCTGGGAGAGACGGGCGATCGCTACCGCGACGATCGTGATGTCGATGGGGATCATCACCGTGCCGGTGATGACGGTGAGCACGATCGTGGTCGGGCTGGGGTGGCGGGTCATGAGTCCAGTGTGAAAGCTGAAGTCAACTTCAGGTCAAGTGGGTTTCAGCTCGCCCGGTCCATGGTCCGTACGCCGACGAGCACCCCGATCGCCGCGACGACCGCTCCCGCGACGAAGCCGCCGGCGACGACATCGGCCGGAAACTCACCGGCGAAGAGCGCACGCTCGGCCTCGACGACGTACGTCATCGGGTTGATGTCGCTGAGGAACCGCAGCCATCCGGGGGCGCCGTCGAGGGGGAGGAGCACGCCGGAGAGGAGCAGCAGCGGGAAGATCAGCATCTGCTGCACCGTCCAGAAGACCCAGTCCTGCTCCTTCGCGGCGGTGGCCAGGGCGAAGCTGAGCGCGCCCATCCCGATCGCGAACAACGAGACGATGACGGCGCCGACCAGGACCCCGGCGAGGTGGAGATCGAAGCTGAACGGGGTGACCACGACGAGGATCGCGACCGTCTGGAACAGCACCGGCACGACCTCCTTCAGGGCCCGCCCGACCAGCAGCGACGGCCGGGAGAGAGGCGAGACCAGCAGCCGCTCGTGGGAGCCGGAGCGGATCTCCGCGGTCAGGTCGGCGCCGGTCATGGAGGCGCCCATCAGCGCCGTCATGACGACGATGCCCGGCACGAACCACTGCAGCGCGCTGCCGCTCTCGACCGCGGGCAGGAGCGGCGCGAACAGGCCCAGGAAGACCAGCGGCTGCACCATCGCGAAGAGCATCGAGGCCGGCTGGCGCAGCTTCGGGGTGAGCTCGCGGACCAGCACGGTCCAGGTGTCGACGAGGAACCCGGTCGGCCTGCTCGCGAGGCGGGCGGTGCGCTGGATCTCCGCGCTCGGGACGGTGATGGTGCTCATGCTGCTGCTCCTTCGGTGTGGGTGGTGGAACCGGCCGACTCCGCCGACTGCGCCGACTCGCGCAGGCTGCGGCCGGTGAGGTCGAGGAAGACGTCGTCGAGGGTGGGTGCGTGCACCTCCATGCGGATCGCGGGGGTGCCCTGGGTGGCCAGGTCGATGGCCAGCCCCGGCGCCTTCTCGGTGCCGCGCGGCGTACGGATGGTGACCTGGGTGCCGTGCCGCTCGATGAGCGTGGGGCCGGCCGATCCCGTCTCGGCGCGGGCGGCGGCGGACGCAGCCTCGGACTCGGTGGCGAAGCCGAGGACCACCAGGTCGCCGAGACGGTCCTTGAGCCGCGACGCGGTGTCGTCGGCGATCACGACCCCGTGGTCGACGACGATCACTCGTCCGGCGAGGGCGTCGGCCTCCTCGAGGTAGTGGGTGGTGAGCACGATCGTGGTGCCGTCGTCGTGGAGGCGGCGGATCTGCTCCTGCAGGTTGGCGCGGTTCTGCGGGTCGAGGCCGGTCGAGGGCTCGTCGAGGAAGAGCACCTCGGGGTGGTTGAGCAGCCCGATCGCGATGTCGAGCCGGCGCCGCTGGCCGCCGCTGAGCGTCTGCACCGGACGGTCGGCATGGTCGTGCAGGTCGAAGGCGATGAGCAGCTCGTCGATGCGCGGCTTCGCGGCGGCACGCGGGATGCCGTGCGCCCGGGCCTGCGACATCAGCTCGTCGCGGCCGCGCTGGACGAACGCGGCGGCGTTGCCCTGCCCCACGTATCCGATCGAGCGCCTCACGGCTGCTCGGGAGCGAAGGACGTCGTGGCCGGCGACCTCGGCGGTGCCGGAGGTCGGTGGGATGAGAGTGGTCAGCATCCGCAGTGTGGTCGACTTGCCGGCTCCGTTGGGGCCGAGGAACGCGACGAGCTCGCCTTCCTGGATCTCGAGGTCGAGCCCGCGTACGGCCTCGACGGTCTTCTTGCCCCGGGTGAAGCTCCTGGTCAGGCCTTCGGTGCGGATCACCGGTCGGTTGGTGTAGTGCGTCATGCGACCAGCCTCTGAAGTAATCAGGCCAGGTTCTGTCCGCTTTCGAAACAATTTTGCATAATTGAGGTTGATAAGCCGACCGATCGGGTAAGAGTGTGACTGCGCCGCGACGGTCGGCTCGTGGAGGGGGCAAGCCGACCGTCGCGCCGGATCGGTCGACAGCCTCACCGGGATTCAGGCCATGGACTGACCGCAATCGTGTCTACGGTGGTCTCATGAGCACGAGTGCCCGGATGCTGCAGCTGCTGTCGCTGCTGCAGACCCATCGATTCTGGCCCGGCACCGAGCTGTCCAGCCGTCTCGAGGTCAGCGAACGTACGCTGCGCCGCGACATCGAGCGGCTGCGTGACCTCGGCTACGACGTCGATGCCAGCCGAGGCGTCGCCGGCGGATACCAGCTTCGCGCCGGCAACGCGCTGCCGCCGCTGCTGCTCGACGACGACGAGGCGGTCGCGATCGCCGTCGGGCTGCGTACGGCCGCGGCCGGGCTGGTCGCCGGGATGGGCGACACCTCCGCACAGGCGCTCGGGAAGGTGGTCGCGCTGATGCCGCCGCGGCTGCGCCGCCGGATGGACGCGGTCACCTCGCAGACCGACTCGCTGCCCTGGGGTGGCCGGGTGTCGCTGGACGCCGGGGTGCTCGGGGTCCTCGCCCAGGCCTGTCGCGACGACGAGGCGCTGACCTTCGTCTACCAGGCTCCCTCCGCCGAGCCGGCCCAGCGCCGGGTCGAGCCGCACCGGCTCGTGATGCTCGGCAGCCGGTGGTATCTGCTCGCCTACGACCGGGTGCGCCACGACTGGCGCTCGTTCCGTGTCGACCGGGTCAGCGCCCCGATGACCACCGGCCAGACCTTCCGCCCCCGCGAGATCCCCGGCGGAGACGCGGCTGCCTACGTGCAGGCCGGGATCCGTGCCCGGCCCGCGGCCCATGACGTCTCCGTCGTGCTGCAGGCCGAGCCCGACGTGGTCGCGCGCCGGGTGGGGCGCTGGGGCGACGTCGAGCCCGCCGAGGGCGGCTGCCGGCTGCGGATGCAGGTCGACGACCTGGGGTGGCCGGTGATGATCCTCGTCGGGATCGACGCCGACTTCACCGTCGAGCGGCCCGCGGAGCTCGCCGAGCTGGTCGCGAAGGCGGGGGAGAGGTTCGCCCGCTCGGGCGCCCGGTCGTGAGGGCGCCCGGCGTCACTGCTCCTCGCGCCGCCATTCCTCGCGCAGCAGGCCGTAGACGACCAGATCGCGGCGCTCGCCCGGATAGGCCTGGGCCCCGCGCATGGTGCCCTCGAGGGTGAAACCGAGGCGCTCGGCCACCGCACGGCTGCGCGTGTTCATCACCGAGGTGTCGATGATCGCGCGGGCGATGTCATGGTCCTTGAAGAGCGTGTCGAGCAGCGCCGAGACGGCCCGGGTGACCAGGCCGCGGCCCTCATAGTCCTCGCCCAGCCAGTAGCCGATCGTCGCCGACTTCTCGTAGAGGTTGATGCGGGCGGTCGTCGCGCCGGCGACCTGACCGTCCTGGCGGATGACGCACGGGATCATCTCGCCCTTGACCCACTGGGTCAGCAGGTAGGTGCCGAGCGAGGCGACGCTGATCATGCTCTGGTCGGAGTGGGCCCACGGCTCCCACTCGCGCAGATGCTCGAGGTTGGCGTTGATGAGCTTGTGGACGCCGTAGTCGGTCGAGCGGTCACGCAGGACGATCTCCGCCCCGTCGCCGAGGTCGATGTTGAACACAGGTCTCCTACGCCGGTCAGGGACGGGCTTCGGATAGTACGCCGCCGGCCGGCCGCAGCGCCTCCAGGAGCTGCTCCCCGTGGGCCCGCATCCGAGCCAGCACCGGACCGACCTCGCCCTCGAAACGGCAGATCGCAGCGTACGCAGCCCGCCGGTAGCCCACCTCGAGCAGCCCGACCTCGGCGCGCACGCCGTCGTCGGTGCCGGTCTTGCTCCACACCCGCAGACCGTCGACCGGACCGGTGGAGGAAGGCTCGGTGTGCGCCAGCGGGTCGAGGCCGAACGCGGAGGAGAGCATCGAGAGGTCCGTGGCCGGCGCCAGCCAGGACAGCACGGTCGGGTGCGGCTCCCGGAAGTAGGCGACCCAGTCGGAGGCGCAGCCCGTGGAGAGCATCGGTGGACCCTCGGGGCGGCGTACGTCGCGCACCGAGTCGAGCAGCGTCGACCCGCCTGCGGCCAACCGCTCGGCGACCGCCTGGACCGCAGCGATGCCGACGTGGTCGAGGAGCACGTTGGTGGCCAGGTTGTCGGAGACCGCGCCGACCAGGCGCGCGCAGTCGCCGACCGTGAGCGAGGCGGCGTCGAGGTGCTGCCACAGCCCGCTGTCGGCGACCGGGGCCACGGCGTCCTTGCGCAGCAGCTGCCGGCCCACCGACGGGTCGGCGTCGATCAGCTCGGCGAGGTGGTGGAGCAGGAAGAGCTTGCCCACGCTCGCGGTCGGCAGGAGCAGGTCGGGGTCGTGCTCGAGGATCACGTCGCCCGAGGCGGTGTCGACCGCGAGGATCGACCACCGGGCCGGTCCGGGCTGTCGGGTCGCCGGGCTCATGACGCCGACTGGTCCTCGCGCAGCTCCCCGACGACCTGGATCTTCTGCCAGATCTTGCTGGAGAGGTCGACGGTGAGCGTCTCGACGGTGCTCACCGTGTCGAGGACGACGTTGTCCTGGGAGTCCTCGGCGCACAGCGCGGCGGTCTTGCCGACGAGGCTGAGCAGCTCGGAGCAGTAGTCGAGGTAGTGGGCCAGCTCGTCGGCGTCGAGGGTGAACCGCACGCTGGCCTGCGTCGGGGTGAACCCGGTGCGCAGCCGCTCGGGGTCCTTGGTGAGCTGGTGCATGTCGATGATGTGGGCCAGTGAACGCAGCCGGTGGAGCAGCCTCAGCGCCCGTGAGCGCAGCAGACGCTCGGGGATCGTGTAGAGGAAGAAGATCGCGACGGCGGCGAAGATGAGGTCGTTGACGGTGCTCTCCATGAGCGGCAGCCACTGCACGCCGGTCAGCGTCTCGTCGCCGAACGCCGTCGCGAGCGCCCAGACGATGGCGGCCAGGGTGAGTGCCAGGACGATCGCGATCAGCGTGCGGGAGGCGGCCCGTGTCCACAGGAGCCGCCGGCGGAGCCGGTCGCCGACGTCGGAGGTCTCCTTGATCAGGGCGGACAGCTCCTCCGCGACCTTCACGAGGCCACGGCTGGGGAACCGTGCGGCGATCCGCCCGTGCAGCGTCTCGACGGTGCGCAGCACCTGCGCCGACTCAAGTCTCTCCAGTCCCACGTCACCGGAGCGTAGTGCCCGCGACCGCCGACGTGGTGGGAGTCGGGTGAGCCCGGCGGATAAAGTGGGGTCGTGCCAGCCCGACTCAAGCCCGCGGCGGCCGCAGCCGTCGCCGATGCTCTCGACCGCGTACGCAACGGGGAGCAGGCCAAGGCCGACCTGCGGCTCCTGACCAAGCACTTCCTCGCCCTCCTCGAGGAGCGTGCACCGGGCAAGAGCGTGGAGGTCCGGGTGCCGCCCTACGCAGCGGTGCAGGTCATCGACGGCGTCAGGCACACCCGAGGCACTCCGCCGGCGGTGATCGAGACCGACGCGGCGACCTGGATCGCGCTCGCCACCGCCGAGCTGACCTGGGCAGAGGCCGTCGACAGCGCCCGGGTCCGCGCCTCGGGAGAGCGCACCGATCTCTCGGTCCATCTGCCCTTGTAATCTCATTCCATGAGCAACTCCACCGAAGACATCAAGGCCCGGGTAAGCGAGCTCTTCCCCGGGATCCGCAAAGACCTCGAGGACCTGGTGCGCATCGAGTCGGTGAGCGCCGACCCCGAGCGCCTGAGCGAGGTGGAGAAGAGCGCGGAGAAGACCCACGCGCTCTTCGCCGCGGAGGGCTTCGACGTGGAGATCGTGCGCGCCTACGACGGCGCCCCGCCCGCGATCGTGGGCGAGAAGAAGGGGCCGGAGGGTGCGCCGACGGTGCTGCTCTACGCCCACCACGACGTGCAGCCGGAGAACGACCACGCCGACTGGGACACTCCGCCGTTCGAGCCGACCGAGGTCGGTGAGCGTCTCTACGGTCGCGGCGCGGCCGACGACAAGGCCGGCATCGCGGCCCACGTCGGCGCGGTCCGGGCGCTGGCCGCTCTGGGCGAGAACGGTGAGCTGCCGGTGACGGTCCGACTCTTCATCGAGGGTGAGGAGGAGGTCGCCTCCGGCACGCTCCCCGCGCTCCTGGAGAAGTTCAAGGACCGGCTCGAGGCCGACGTCATCGTCATCGCCGACTCCGGCAACTGGGACATCGGCGTGCCCGCGCTGACCACCTCGCTGCGCGGCCTGATCCGCGTCGACGTCGCGCTGCGCACCTTGACCCACGCGGTCCACTCCGGCATGTGGGGCGGTCTGGCTCCCGACGCGATCATGGCCCTCGTACGCCTCCTCGACACCCTCTGGGACGAAGACGGTGCGCCCGCGGTCGAGGGTCTGGTCAGCGGCACCGCGGCCGACGTCGACTACCCGGAGGAGCGGCTGCGTGCCGAGTCCGGGGCGATCGAGGCGCTGCAGTGGGTGGGCAAGGGATCGGCCGTCGAGCGGATGTGGACCCAGCCGGCGATCACGATCACCGGCATCGACGCCCCCAAGGTCGATGGTGCCTCCAACACCCTCGCGGCGAGCGCACGCGCCAAGGTCACCATCCGGATCGCCCCGGGCGACTCCGGTGAGAACGCGGTCGCCGCCCTCACCAAGCACCTGGAGAAGCACGTTCCGTGGGGCGCCGAGCTGACCACCACGGTGGTCGACACCGGCGAGCCCATCGTCCTCGACGCGACCGGACCGGCCTACGACGCCGCCCGCGCGGCCTTCACCGAGGCCTGGGACGGCACCGCCCCCATCGACATGGGCGTGGGCGGATCGATCCCGTTCATCGCCGAGTTCCTCGAGGCGTTCCCGAAGGCGAGCGTGCTGGTCACCGGCGTCGAAGACCCCGACACCCGCGCCCACGGCGCCAACGAGGGTCTCCACCTCGCTGAGTTCGAGCGCGTCATCGTCGCCGAGGCACTGCTGCTCCAGAAGCTGGGACGCGGCTGACCGGCTGACCGGCTGACCGTTCACCGAGGTATCTCGGTCGAGCCGCGCTGCCTTCGTGGAGCTCCGCGAAGGCAGCGTGCGTTCACCGAGCTACCTCGGTGAGCATCCGGCCGCGCTACCCGACCCCGGGCAGAGTCAGCGCGACCCGGGTGCCGTTACCCGGGCTGGAGTCGAGTTCGACGAGCCCCTGGTGACGCCGGGTGATCTGTTCGACCAGGGTCATCCCGAGACCGGCGCCGCGCGAGCCGCCGAGCGCGGAGTTGGAGCCTCGGTAGAACGCGTCGAAGACCTTCGAGTGCTCCTCGAGGTCGATCCCGACACCGGCGTCGGCGACGATGATGGTGACCTCGTTGCCGGCGCTGTAGAGCGTGACGTTCACCCGTGAGCCGCGGTGGCTGTAGGTCAGCGCGTTCTTCACCAGGTGTAGGAAGGCCGCCCGCAGCTCGCGCGGGTCGCCCCGGACGTACGCCGGTCCGGTCGGTGTCGTCAGGACACACTCGATGTCCTTGCGGGCGCCGTCGGGGTCGAGCTCGTCGAGCACGTCGTCGAGCATCTCGGAGACCTCGATGGTGGTCTCGCCGGGAGCGTTCGCCGGGTCGGCGACCCTCGAGAGCAGCAGCAGGTCGCCGACGATGCCCTCGATCTGGGCGCTGCGCGCGGTGAGCGTCTCGACCTGCACGATCCACTGCAGGGTGTTGACGTGCTCGCTGCCCAGGGCGTTGAGCGAGGTGCCGAGCGCGGTGACCGGGATGCGGAGCTCGCGGGCGACCGCCTCGATCAGCCGGTTGCGCTCACGGTCGGCGTCGGCCAGCTGTTGGGCGAGGTCTCGCTCCTGCGTGTAGGCGTTCGCGGTGAGCACGATGCGCCCGAAGTCGCGGCCCAGCTCCAGCGCCAGCCGCCCCTCCGCGTCGCTCCACGTCGGGCGCCCGGGGGAGCGCAGCAGCACGATGTGACCCAGCCACTCGTAGTCGGCGCCGACCGGCACGACGAGCGCGCTCTCGGCCCCGAGGGTCTCGAAGAACTTGTCGGCGACGGCAGCCTGGTCGTTCCACTCCGAGGAGTCGGTGATGCGCTGACGTCGCTGGATCGAGTAGGTGCCCTCGGCCCAGTAGCGGGCCGAGTTGCGTGAGGTGAGCGCGGCGAGGGCGGGGTCGGGATCCCAGTTGAGGCCCGGTGTGGAGTGCACGACCATCCGGCGGCCGGGGCCCTTGGTCGCCATCCAGATGCCATCGGCGTCGAGACCGCGGATCAACGCGTCGTGGCTGGCGTCGAGCACCTCGGCGAGGCTGAGCTTGGAGCTGGCGTCGCGCAGGAACTCCTTGGCCGTCTCGAGGTTGGCGGCACGCTCGAAGAGCTGCTCCCGCTCGAGATAGCCGAGCACGACCCGCTGGGCGCGCTTCGCGAACCGGTTGAGCACACGCCGATGGGTGAAGTCGGGCCGGTGCCCGCTGATCGGCATGTCGACCGAGAGGCAGCCCCGGATCTCGCCGTCGTCGTCGAGGATCGGCGCGATCAGCATGTCGTGGGGATGCCAGGCGTCGGAGGCGTTGATCATGTTGGTGGTGGCGATCCAGGTGCCCTCATGGAGATTGACCCGCTCGTGCGGGACGAACCGCCAGGCGCCCCAGTTCTCGCCCCGGGCGAGGTTGTCGCGCAGGTCGGAGAGGGCCCACCGGGTGCCGAGGATCTCCTCGGCGGTCTCGCGCTCCCCGTTGGCGTTGAGGGCGCTGATCATGCCGTTGAGCGCGACCACCTCGAGCTGGTCGCCACGCACCACGTTGACCACGGCGATGCCGAACCCGAGGAGCTCGCAGATCCCCTCGGCGATCATCTGGAGAGCGGGGTCCGCCACCGGTGTCACCTCAGGAGTCGTCGCCTGTCGACCCGACGTGCGCGGTGCTACGTCGAGGGCATCGGCTGACTGTGGTGGGGGCATCCTTGCTCTCGGGTCAGGCTGGCATGTGTGTTGCAACAACGTGGCAGTCTTGAGGATCGTGGCACCACGGAGTGTTGCACGAATACCCCAACCTGTGCAGGTGTGCGTCACAGTCTCGACCAGATTGTGACAAGCCGTTAGGGATCAGTAGACGCGGCCGAGCGGGAGCACCAGGGAGACGCGGGTGCCCGTGCCGGGCTCGGAACGCAGCGTGACGCGGCCGTCGTGCCGGCGGGCGACCCGGTCGACGATGCTGAGGCCGAGCCCGACGCCCTTCCGGCCGCCGACCGCCTTGCTGGTGCCGCGGTAGAACTCGGTGAAGATCTGCAGCTGTTCGGCCGCAGGGATGCCGACCCCGTTGTCGGCCACCGAGACCGCCACCTCGTTCGCGCTGGCCACGAGGTAGAGCCGCACCCGGCCACCGCGGTGGGTGTAGACCAGCGCGTTGTCGACCAGCCTGAGGATCGCCGCTTTGAGCTCGCTGCGGTCACCCATCACCGCGACGTCGTGGTTCGGCACGTCGAGACTGACCTCGATGCCACGCTTCTCCGCCTCGTACGTCCGCTGCTCGTGGACCTCCTCGAGCAGCGAGGACAGGTTGACGTAGGTGAGCGTCGGCCGGGAGGACGGATCGGAGAAGCGGGAGAAGAGGAGCAGGTCGTCGACCATCGAGACGAGCTGGTCGGACCGGCTGATCAGGTTGCCGACCTGCTGGAACCAGGTCGGCGAGCCGCGCTCCTCGTGACCGATGGCGTTGATGCCGGTGGTGAGCGCGGTGAGCGGGTAGCGCAGCTCCTGCGCGACCGACTCGATGAGCCGGCTGTGCACCTTGTCGGCAGTGGCGAGGCGCTCGGCCAGGTCGCGCTCGCGCGTGTAGGCGTTGGAGGTGAGCACGATGCGGCCGAAGTCGCGGCCGAACTCCATCGCGAGGCGCCCCTCGGCGTCGGTCCAGCGGGGACGTCCGGCGCTGCGCAGCAGCACGAGATGGCCCAGCGAGGTGGTCTCGACCCCGATCGGCACGACCAGGAGCGAGTCGGCTCCGACCGAGTCGAGGAACTCGATGCCGAAGACGGCGAACTTGCGCCGCTCCGGATCACGGTGGTCGCGCAGGCGCACGAGCAGGTCGCGGTTGACGATCGCGTGCTGTCCCTCTCGCCACAGGTTCGAGTCACGGTAGGACTGGCCCGCGGCGAGCGCGTGCTCGCTGGGGTCCCAGTTGACGCCGGGAGAGGCGTACGCCACGGCCGCGCCGTCGCCGTCGTCGGTCTGCACGTAGAGGCCGTCGGCGTCCAGACCGCGGCTCATCGCGTCGTGCGCCGCCTCCAGCACACCGGTGAGACCGAGCTGGGAGTTGGCCTCGCGCAAGAAGGCCTGGGCCTCGAGCAGGTTGTTGGCTCGCTCCTCCAGGTATTCGCGGTGCAGCGTCAGCAGCACGGCCCGCTTGGCCTGGCGGGCGAACCGGTTCAGGATGCGCTGCTGTCGCCGTCCCGGCCGATGGCCGCTGAGCGGGCGGTCGACGGAGAGCACGCCGACGAGCTCGCCGTCCTCGTCGTAGAAGGGTGCGAGCAGCTCATCGAGCCGGTGCCAGTCCTCCGGACGCTTCATCAGGTCTTCGTCGGTGTCGGGCACCCAGTAGCCCTCGGCCTCCCCGATGGTGTTCTTCTCGTGCGGGACGAACTTGATGTCGCCCCAGTCCACCGACATCTCCAGCAGGTCGGTGACCACCGAGACCGGGAACCGGGTGCCGAGCATCTCCGAGACCGTCGTCTCGCTGCCGGCGGTGCGTCCGATCTCGTCGCCGGTCGCCGCGACGATCTCGAACTCGTCACCTCGCCTGATGTTGATGACCGCCGCGCCGAAGCCGACCAGCTGGGTCACCCCTTCGGCGATCAGCTGCAGCCCAGGATCCGGAGCTGCGTACGCCTCGTCGCCGGACGCGCCGCGTGGCGCGTCCGGTCGCTGAGGAGGCGTGCTGGTCATGGGTTCTCCGCCGAGATCGAATCTGCAACCTGTTACAGGTGCACAAGGTTAAACAATGGGCAAGGTCACACGGAACGTGCTTCCTGAGCCAGGGGCTGAATCGACCGAGATCAGACCGCCGGAACGACCGACGATCCGCGACACGATGGTCAGGCCGAGCCCGGTGCCCGGCTGCTTGAGAGCAGTGGGGTTCGTCGAGCGGAAGAACTCGGTGAAGAGACGATCCTGGTCGTCGGGGGAGATGCCGAGGCCCTGGTCGGTCACCCTGAGCTCGAACCAGGCGGGGCTGGTGCGTGTGCTGACGGTGACCTGGCCGCCCTCGGGGCTGTATTTGATCGCGTTGGTGACCAGGTTGATCAGCACGCGGTCGAGGTCGCCGGGGGCCATGGTCACGTAGACGTCGTCGGGCGGCATGTCGAAGACGAGCTCGTGGCTGTCGTTGGGCGGGGCCTCGGCGCTCAGCTGGCTGTGCACCTCGGAGAGCACGTGCGCGACCTGGACGGGCTCGGTCGTCGGCAGGTGGTCGGGGTCGGAGACCTTCGACAGGGTCGCGAGGTCGGCCACGATCTTCTCGGTGCGGTCACGGTTGCGCGTGAGCGCGGTCAGCACCTCGGCGTACTCCTCCTCCGACTCCGCGTAGGGCAGCGACTCGATGTTCCAGCGGAACGCGGAGAGGGGGTTCTTCAGCTCGTGGGCGACCGTCGCGATGAGCCGGCTCTTGTGGGCCTCGAGCTCGCGCAGGGAGTCGACCGCGGCCCGCTGACGCAGGTAGGCCCGGGAGTTGTGGACGACACGACCGAAGTCGCGCCCGAGGTCGGCGGCGGTGATCAGCTCGAGCTCGCTCCAGTGGGGCTTGTCGGTGCCGCGGCACAGCAGCATCGCTCCGTACCAGGTCTGGCCGGAGCCGATCGGCACACCGACGACCGAGCCGAGCGGGTGGCGCTGGATCCACTCGGTGATGGCCGCCTGGGCCTCCGGGTCGGGGTGGGGCAGGCGCTCGGCGCCGTCGCGGGTCTGCACCGTGATGCTGCGCTGCTCCCACAGGTAGCGCCCGTAGTCGACCATGAACTGCACGTTGGTCAGGTCTTCGATCGGGAGCTTGAACTCCTCGCGGTAGACCTTCGTGCGGATGCCCTTGCCGCCCGGCTTGGACAGGTGCAGCCAGAAGTCGGTCAGGTCGAGCACGTCGACCAGCCCGGTGCTCAGCGAGTTGAGGATCTCGTCGGGGTCGAGCTCGCGCCCGGCGCGGCGGATCACGTCGCGAGCGGCCTCCGCGAGGCGTACCTGCTCGGAGAGCTCCTCGCGCTCGAGGGCGAGCAGGATCGCGCGCTGAGCCTGCACCGCGTGGCGGCTCAGGATGGCGCGCTTCTCGGCGTCGGGCCGACGGCCGTCGCTGGGGAGGTCGACCATGAACGTCCCGCGCAGACGTCCGCTCTCGTCGCGCAACGGTGCGACCAGGAGGTCGAGCGGATCCCAGGCGCCGGACTCGTTGAGCCGCTCGCGGTTGGAGGTCCAGCCGACCTCGGCGTCGGTGTCGTCGCGACGCTCGGCGGGCACGAACATGAAGATCCCCCAGTCGTCGGCGCGAGACAGGTCGCGCTCGAGCTGGGAGAGGGGCGTGGAGAGGCCGTGGAGCTTCTCCCGTGCCGCCTCGGGGCCGGAGACGACGGCGACGTGCAGGCGGTTGTCGGGGCGCGCGATGCTGATCGTGGCGGCCTCGAAACCGGCCAGAGCGGTCAGGCTGTCGGCGATGAGCTGGAGGTCGGAGAGATCCTCACCATCGGTGAGGAGACCACCCATCTCGGCGAGATCGGTGGTGATCGTCGTCATCGTCGTGGTGAAGTCGCTTCTGGCGCGGCCGCCGCCCAGTGGAGGCGGAGCGAATCCCGGCGGCACCGTCAGTCGGTGACCACCGGCGGGCTGGGGCGCTGAAGAAGTCATCGGGTCGATTATCCGGGATGAACTGGTCGGACGGTAGGGCGGACGTGGATAAGTCTTTGCATTCATGATCCCGAGTCGTTCATGTGACCACCCTTACAGGGCTGTCAAGGGTTTGGGCGATCGCCTGCGTCCGCCCGTACACTCCTAGTCGTGGTCAACCTCACCAGCTCAGGTAGGCACGTGTCCCGACGCAAGGGTGGCGATGGCCGGCTCACCGCCGCCCTCGACCCCCACGACCAGGGTCCCCAGGACCACTGCGGGGTCTTCGGTGTGTGGGCGCCGGGCGAGGACGTCGCGAAGCTGACGTACTTCGGCCTGTACGCGCTGCAGCACCGTGGCCAGGAGTCGGCGGGCATCGCTGTCAGCAACGGGCGCCAGATCCTGGTCTACAAAGACATGGGCCTGGTCAGCCAGGTCTTCGACGAGCCGACCCTCGAGTCGCTCAAGGGGCACGTCGCCATCGGCCACGCGCGCTACTCCACCACCGGTGCCTCGGTGTGGGAGAACGCGCAGCCGATCTTCAAGCCGACGCCCAACGGCTCCGTCGCGCTCGGTCACAACGGCAACCTGATCAACGTCGCGGCGATGCGTACGGCCGCGGAGAAGCTGCCCGAGCACTCCGAGGGGCGCCGTGCGCCGGTCTCCACCAACGACACCTCGCTGCTCACCGAGCTGCTCGCCTACCACCCCGACTCCTCGCTGGAGGACCGGGCGCTGGAGGTGCTGCCGACCATCACCGGCGCCTTCTCGCTGGTGTGGATGAACGAGGACACCCTCTTCGCCGCCCGTGACCCGCAGGGCATCCGCCCGCTGGTGCTGGGCCGCCTCGACCGCGGCTGGGTGGTCGCCTCCGAGGACGCCGCGCTGGCCACCGTCGGCGCCTCCGTCGTCCGTGAGGTAGAGCCCGGCGAGATGATCGTCATCGACGAGTCCGGGCTGCGCTCGGTGAAGTTCGCCGAGCCCGACCGCAAGGGCTGCGTCTTCGAGTACGTCTACCTGGCCCGGCCCGATGCCAACATCGCCGGCCGCAACGTGCACGAGTCGCGCGTCGAGATGGGCCGCGAGCTTGCTCGTGAGTACCCCGTCGACGCCGACCTGGTCATCCCGGTGCCCGAGTCCGGCATCCCCGCCGCCACCGGCTACGCCCTGGAGAGCGGCCTGCCGTTCGGCCAGGCGTTCGTGAAGAACGGCTACGTGGGGCGTACGTTCATCCAGCCGTCGCAGACGCTGCGCCAGCTCGGCATCCGGCTCAAGCTCAACGTGCTCGAGCACATGGTGCGCGGCAAGAAGATCGTCGTGGTCGACGACTCGATCGTGCGTGGCAACACCCAGCGCGCCCAGGTGCGGATGCTGCGCGAGGCGGGCGCCCTGGAGGTCCACGTGCGGATCTCCTCGCCGCCGGTGAAGTGGCCGTGCTTCTACGGCATCGACTTCGCCACCCGCGCCGAGCTGATCGCCAACGGCCTCTCGGTCGACGAGATCGCCGCGTCGGTCGGTGCCGACTCGCTGGGCTACATCTCGATCGACGGGATGATCTCGGCGACCCGCCAGGAGCCCTCCACCCTGTGTGCAGCCTGTTTCGACGGCGAATACCCCGTCGAGCTGCCCGACCAGAGCCTGCTCGGCAAGCACCTCCTCGAGGTCTCGCTGCAGTCCCCGACCGAGGGCAAGGCCCTTCCGGTCCTGAACAACCCGTGATCGGAGATCCACAGTGAGCCAGACCCCCGAGACGTCCTCGGCCAACGCCTACGCCGCAGCCGGCGTCGACATCCACGCCGGTGACCGCGCGGTGGACCTGATGAAGGTCTGGATCGAGAAGTCCCGGCGTCCCGAGGTGCTCGGTGGCGTCGGTGGCTTCGCCGGCCTCTTCGACGCGAGCGCTCTCAAGGACTACCGGCGTCCGCTGCTGGCCACCTCCACCGACGGCGTCGGCACCAAGGTCGCGCTCGCGCAGGCGCTGGACAAGCACGACACGATCGGGTTCGACCTCGTCGGCATGGTCGTCGACGACCTCGTCGTCTGCGGCGCCGAGCCGCTGTTCATGACCGACTACATCGCCACCGGCAAGGTCGTGCCGGAGCGGGTCGCGGCGATCGTCAAGGGCATCGCCGAGGCCTGCGTCGAGGCCGGCTGCGCGCTGGTCGGCGGCGAGACCGCCGAGCACCCCGGGCTGCTCGCTGCCGACGAGTACGACGTGGCCGGTGCGGCCACGGGCGTCGTCGAGGCCGACAGCCTGCTCGGTGCCGGCCTGGTGAAGCCGGGCGACGTCGTCCTCGCCATGGAGGCCTCCGGCCTGCACTCCAACGGCTTCTCCCTGGTGCGCCACGTGCTGCTCAACTCCGGCGCCTACACGCTCGACGCGCAGGTCGACGAGCTCGGCAAGACCCTCGGTGAGGAGCTGCTCACCCCGACCCGCGTCTACGCCAAGGCCTGCCTCGAGCTGGCCCGCTCGACCAAGACGCACGCCATGTCCCACGTCACCGGCGGCGGCCTTGCGGCCAACCTGGAGCGGGTCATGCCCGAGGAGCTCTCCGCGCGCATCGACCGCACCACCTGGACCCCGGCGCCGGTCTTCGACCTCGTGCGCCGCACCGGATCCATCGCGCTGCCCGACCTGGAGATGACCCTCAACTGCGGGGTCGGCATGGTCGCGCTGATCGACCCCGACGACGTCGACGAGGCCGTACGCGTCCTCGACGGCTACGACATCCGCGCCTGGGCCGCCGGTGAGGTCACCGACACGCCTGGAGGCAAGGTCGAGCTCACCGGGGCGTACGCCGGCTGGACCGCCTGAGGCTCGGCTGTCACACCCGTCCCATGAATACCCGGTTGACCGGGTATTCATGGACTTGACGAGCACTGAAACACCCTTCAAGCCCAGGGATACCCGGTCGACCGGGTATCCCTGGGCTTGACGTGACGATCAGCGCTACTTCTTGAAGACCTGCACGATCGAAGGCCGCGGACCCGCGAACTCACCCTTGGCGGCGGTGCCGTCGACGTAGTCGGGGAACTGCGAGTGCTGGTCGTTCCAGGACCCGTCCTCGCCCGGGTGCTGCACGGCGACGAAGACCGAGCCGTCCTTGTCGTGGACGACCGGGCCGCAGGTCTCGGCCTCGCGCGGCACCGAGAGGAACTGCTGCACGTGGCCACGCTCGCGGCCCTCGAGCGGCACCTTGAACAGACCGTCGCACAGGCCGATCGAGTCGGGCTGGCCGTCGGTGGAGATCCACAGGTTGCCCTCGGAGTCGAAGGCCAGGTTGTCCGGGCAGGAGATCGGGGAGACCTTGTCCTTCGGGTAGCCGGCGAAGTAGGTGCCTTCCGCGGTCGGGTCGCCGGCGACGATGACGAGGTTCCAGCGGAACACCCGGGAGGTGTGGTCGCCGTCGTCCTCGACGATCTCGACGATGTGACCGTCCTTGTTGGCGTTGCGGGGGTTGGGCTCGACGGGGCCGGCCTTGCCGTCCTTGCCGCGGTCGGTGTTGTTGGTGCACGCGACGTACACCTTGCCGGTCGTGGGGGAGGGCTGGACGTCCTCGCAGCGGTCCATCTTGGTGGCGCCGGCCTTGTCGGCGGCCAGGCGCGTGTGGACGAGCACCTCCTCGACGCTCATCCCGGACACCTTGCTGCGGCCGTTCTTCACCAGCGGGATCCACTGGCCGTAGCCGTCGAACTTCCCGTCGCTGGGGAGCTTTCCGGTGCCGTCGATCTCGGCCTCGGGGGAGTCACCGTGGAAGCGGGCGACGTAGAGGTCGCCCTCGGTGAGGAGGTCGAGGTTCTTGCGACGGTTGTGCTTGTTGTAGCGCCCCTTGGAGACGAACTTGTAGAGGTAGTCGAAGCGCTCGTCGTCGCCGGTGTAGGCCACCACGTGGCCGCTGTCGGCGATCACCACGTTGGCGCCCTCGTGCTTGAGGCGGCCCAGCGAGGTGTGCTTCCGCGGCGTCGAGGTCGGGTCGGTCGGGTCGATCTCGACGATGTAGCCGAACCGGTTCGGCTCGTTGGCGTAGTCGGGCGTACGCGCGTCGAACCGCGGCTCGATGGCCTCCCAGCCGTAGGACGACTCCCCGTCGCTCAGGCCGTAGCGCTTGCCCTCGGGAGCGGTGCCATCGGCGCGGAAGTAGCCGTTGAAGTTCTCCTCGCCCGAGAGGATCGTGCCCCAGGGGGTGGTGCCGCCGGAGCAGTTGCCGATCGTGCCGAGCGCGACGGTGCCGGTCGGGTCTGCCTTCGTCTTGAGCAGGTCGCTGCCGGCGGCGGGGCCGGTGATCTCGAACGGGGTGGAGGCGGTGATGCGCCGGTTCTTCGGAGCCGAGGGCACGTAGCTCCACTTCTCGCCCGGCGCCGAGCGCTCGAGCTCGACGATGGCGAAGCCGTGGGCGGCCATCGCGATCTTGAGCTGCTCCTCGGTGGCGAGGTCGGGCGGGAACATGATCTCGGCGTTGACGTACTCGTGGTTGCAGCACAGCAGGGCCTTGGTGCCGGCCCTGTTGGTCACGATGATGTCGGTGTAGTCGTTGTTGTAGCCGAACGCGAGCTCCTGCTTCGCGGCGCTCTGCGCGGCCACGTCGAAGGGCACGCCGCCGGGCAGGATCGGGTCGCCCCAGCGGATGATCGGCTCCCAGATGTAGCCCTGCGGCACCACGAAGGTGTCCTCGGTGGCGGCGACCGGCGTGATCGGCTTGAAGGGCAGCTTCGTACGCCCACCGTGACCGCCCGCGGCGAGCGCGCCGGCCTGGCCGGGGCTGGCGGCGGCAGGGGCCAGGCCGCTGCCGCCGACGGCGAGCGCGACCGCACCGGCACCGGCGAGGCCCAACGCGTGACGACGGCTGAGCGCCTTGCCGGCGATGTCACGGAAGTAGCCGTTGTCGGAGGTGTTGGGCACCGGCTTGGCGCACGCGCTGTCGCACTTGAGCGCGCAGGTCACGGCGCTGCGCTTGCCGCTCGTGTGACCGGCCATCGGAAGCAGGGACAGCATGTTGCGTCGGCCGTTGGAGACTGCCGGCGCAGCGTGCTCGCTGCACGAGGGGCAGCCGGCGTCTGCCTGGAGGTCGGTCTGGAGATCGGCCTGGAGATCGTTGTGGGGGTCGCTCAGTTCGGTCACTGCAATTCCGTTCAAGACGCGTTTGATAGGTCTCCCAAGATTTGCCAGGGAGGCTATGCACCTCGAGTCAACCGTCCTGCCACTCAATCCGTCGGCGAGGTGAACGGACGGTGACGAGTCGCCGGAGCCGTAAAACCGTGTGACCTCAGTCTCATTCGCTTTGAGCGAACGGATTTTCGACACCCCGGCGTGCGCAATCTTGGGATGAACCGGTAGCGTTGTCTCTACGAGAAACTGTGAACAGCCCGGGACTATCCCGGCCAAGTGCGACGAGGGGGCTGGACCCTATGGGGCGCGGCCGAGCGAAAGCCAAGCAGACGAAGGTCGCACGCGACCTGAAGTACCGGACCTATGAGACCGACTTCGGGGCCCTTGCGCGCGAACTTCATGGTGATGAAGACACTGGTCCGTCTACGGACCCGGTGACCGATCAGAAGTCGGACGACTACGACGACTGGTCGGACAACGACGCGGGATCCTCGCGCGACTGAAGAGCGTCCGACCCGGACTCTCTTGACGGATCGGTTGACCACGACCTCTCCGTCGCTGCTGTAGCTGTCGACCGTTCGCCACGTGGCGAACGGTCGTAGGTCACGCGCAGCCACGTGACGTACGCAGATCCGCAACGAGCACGGACGTGACACATGTGTCACGTCCGTGCTCGGCGTGCTCGCCCCGGGCTCTTCGCCAGCGCCCGCCAGCTGCGCCCGTTAGCGCAGCCCGCGGACGTAGGCCGTCGCGCGCCGTAGGTCATGGAGCCGTGCCTCCCAGGTGATGCCCAGGAAGAGCAGCAGCAGACCGGCCGCGCCGAGCGCCCACCACTGCTGCAGCATCTGCGCCGACGGCATCTGCGCGAGCGCGAGGACGGTGGCGACCAGGGCGCCGCAGACCAGCGGCGCCGCCCAGCGCAGCCCGGCACCGCCGATGATGAACACCAGGCAGGCGACGCCGAGCAGTGCGGTGCGCATCGAGACCGGGTCCTGGAGGGCGGCCGGCACCGAGGGCACCAGGGCGAGGAAGACGCCCGGCCCGAGCACCGGCAGCGAGGTGACCTCGTAGTCGGTGCGGAGCTTGAAGACTCCGTAGAGGATCAGCGCGATCGCGGGCGGCAGCGTGTAGGACTCCCACGTCGAGGTCGACGTGTCGGCGAGTCGGATCCACAACGCGACGGTGGCCAGCGCCAGGCCCGCCCAGCCGAGCCAGCGCCGCTCGTCGTGGGCGATCGCGTGGGCGAAGACACCGGCGGCGGCCAGCGCGAGCAGGATGCTCAGCCAGGCGAGATCGACTCCTCGCGAACCGGTCGCGACCGGCCCGTCGGGCGTCAGCACGATCTCCGGGCCGAGGCTGACCGAGCCGACGACGATCGTGACCACCGCGGCGACCGCGGCGGCGATCTCGGCCGACGGCAGCACCCGCAGCACGGTGACGACGGTCAGGATCAGGATGATCCCGACCGCGGCGTGAGGCTGCGCGATGCCGGTGAGGTTGGCGAACATCCAGCAGAACGCGGTCAGCGTGATGATCCAGTAGGGCGCGGTGACGGCCTTGACCTGATGCTCCCGGGTGATCCGGTCGACGGCGATCGCTGCCGCGGTGAGCACGCCTGCCACCACCAGCGCGAGCAGGTCGTTGGTGAAGGCGGAGCCCAGCGAGGCCAGGCCGAGCAGCCCGGCGATGGTGAGCCGTGGACCGGACTGGTCGACCTCGTGGCGCAGGATCGTCGCGGTGCACATGACGCCGGCGATCAGCAGCAGGATGGCCAGCCAGTCGGTGTCGATGCTGCTCCCGCCGAAGGCCCCCAGGCCGACGGAGACCAGGGCGCCGGTGGCGGCCGCCGCCTCGGTGGCGGGGCTGCGGCGTACGAGCGCGATGACGCCCATCGCGACGATGACCACCACTGCGGCGTACGGCCGCTCGATGTCGGCCAGGCGGGCAGCCTGCCAGGCGGCGGCGGTCACGGCGAGGATCCAGTAGCTCGCCGCGACGTCTCGGGTCCTGCCTGTCTGGGTGAGATCGGCGGCGATCGCCAGGCCGGCGAGGATGACGCTGACGGCCAGGGCCAGCACGTCGTCGGCGAGCACGGCGGACGTCGCCGCGCCGATCCCGACGACGCCGGCGACGCCCAGTGCGTGCGGCTGGCGATGGTGCAGCCCGATGGCCGCGGCGAGCACCGTGGCGATGGTCAGCAGCACTGCCGCCCAGGTGACGTCGACCGCGCCGATGCCGATCGAGATGGCGGCGCAGGCCGCGGCCGCCCACCAACCCGACGCCCGGAACCGGAAGAGCGTGATCAGGCCGAGGCCGGTGACGATCAGGCACGCGGCCCACTGCCGCTCCATGTCGATCAGCGGCGCCAGCGACCAGACGCCGACGGTGAGGGCCGCCACCGAGTAGCTGGCGGTGGCCTCGCGGTCGACACCGACCAGCCCCCTGGCTGCGTACGCCGCGACCCCGGCCATCGTGAGCGCGACGACGACGGTGAGCAGGTCGCTGGGCAGTGCGGCTCCGAGGGCGAGCAGCCCGAAGATGCCACCGGCGAGGCGCCGGTGCCACCGCTGCGCCCACCACGCGAGACCGACCGCGACGGCGAGCAGCAGCAGCGCCGGGACCAGCAGCGGGGCGCCGTAGCAGGCCGCGGTGATCGCCAGGCCCGAGACGCCGCCGGAGAAGTTGAGCCACGCCAGACTGGTCCGGTAGCTGCGGAAGGCCGGCCGGCTCATCTGGAAGAGCCAGACCGTGCCGAACGCGTTGATCGCGACCAGCACCGGCAGCGCCAGCCATCCGGCCAGCATCGGCTCGGGCCCGGTGACCGGCGCGAGCGCCGAGACCGACCAGGGCTCGTCGGCGAGCCGGAGACCCGCGGAGACGGCGAGCACGATGATGGCGAAGACCAGCATGGCGACGTACGGCGTCAGCGCGGTCGCGGCCCAACGCCAGGGCCGGGGGAGTGCGATGAGCGCACCGGCCGCGACCAGGGTGACCACGACGGCCACCGTCGTCAGCGTCACCGCACCGTCGTCGAGGGCCGGTTGGGTGAAGGTGTAGGCGGCGATCAGCAGCGCTGCCCCGGTCATGGCGACCTTCGCGTTGGCGGGCAGCGGGAACAGCAGGGCGACCACGGCCAGCACGGCCGCCGCGCCGAGCAGCATCGGCAGGGTGCCGTCGCGCAGCAGCTCGGAGCCGGTCAGCGCCGGGTCGAGCAGGCCGCGCACGAGCAGCAGCAGCCAGAAGCCGGCCATGACGACCATCGCGCCGAGCGTCAGCGCCTTCAGGTCGGTCTTGCTCGCCACGATCACCGCGACGAGCGCGACGACGGTCGGGATCAGCGGGAACCAGTTGAGGGTCGAGATGAGCTCGAGACCGAGGAGGGCGGTGAACAGCCCCGCGGCGGCCGCCAGCTGCGGACCGATCACCGTGGTCAGCTTGTCGCCGCGAGCGGCCAGGAGAGACATCGCGATGCCGGCGACGAAGACGGCTGCGCCGACAGCGACCAGGAAGCCGCCGCCCCACTCGGAGTCGCCCAGCCAACCGGCGTACTTCATGCCGGCTATGTCGAGCGCCAACAGTCCGAGGGCAAGGGTCCAGACACCTTCGGTGCCTGCTCTGAGCTGGAGACGCATGAGCACGCCGCCGGCGACGGTGAAGATCACCGTGAAGACGAGCAGCATCGTGGTGCGGCCGCCGACGCCCATCGCCGCCCAGGCGACCGCGAGGAAGATGACGCCCGCGACCAGGAGGAACAGCGCTCCGACGCCGACCAGGATCAGCGGCACCGTGATCGGCGCGCGCCTGGCCTTGGCGCTGGCCTCCGGGAGTGCGGTGGCCGGGTCGGCGATCGCATCCGCGGCCAGCCCGGCGGCCGGCGCCGAGATGGGGGCGTCGAGGGGCGAGGAGACGTGCTCGTGGCCGGGCTGCGGGTCCGTCTGCGGTTCAGGGCCGGCCACCGGCTCGCGGGCGGGCGCCGGCATGGGCTCGGGCTGGATCCGGCGAGGTGCCGGCGGCGGGATCTGGGCGGGCGCAGGCGGCGGTGTCGTCTGTCGCGCCGCTCGCGTCTCCTCCTCCCGGATCGAGCGCAGCCGGGTCATGAGTACGTCGGCTCGCAGCAGGGCGCCGTAGAGCTCTTGAGCCACGGCGTTCTCCAGCGGCAGCCCGCAGTGCGGGCAGGGGCTGGTGCCGGGCTCGAAGGTCTCCCGGCAGTCGGGACAGCGACCAGGATCGGCGTACTTCACGACGAATAATCCTTGCGTAGTTCCGCGCTGAGGTGTGGGGGAAACGCTAACGCGCGGCCGACATCTCGCGATCTGGAGCGTCTCGGTGCCACTGAGAGGTGAGGGGAGGGGCACAAATCACAACCGGCTCCAACCCATAACAGCAGGTCGGAGCCGGTTGTTGCTTGTGGGCAGGGGCGGGGTCGAACCGCCGACCTATCACTTTTCAGGCGATCGCTCGTACCAACTGAGCTACCTGCCCAAGCGAGAGGAAACATTACCGGAAGCGACGGCGACGTTCCGAATCGGGACCCGAACACGAATGCGCGCCCTCGCTTTGGCTGCCTCGGAGACGGGCCTCTAGGATGTGCCGGCAGGCCCCCTTCGTCTAGCGGCCCAGGACCCCGCCCTTTCACGGCGGTAGCGCCGGTTCGAATCCGGTAGGGGGTACAGAGCTCGTTCATGGCTCGATTCTCGTCCCGCTCGCCGGGGTGGGCATCCGCACGGATACTCATCTCCGGCACTCATCTCCAGGGCGTACGTCGCGAAGATCAGCCCAACCCCTCTGGCGTCACGAGGCAGAAGGGGTGCCCGACGGGGTCGGCGTAGACGCGGAAGCCGATGGGCTTGTCGGAACCGTCGAGAAGGGTCGCCCCGAGCCCGAGTACGGCCGACTGCGCGACATCCAGGTTCTCGACGAGGACGTCGAGGTGCATCTGTTGTGGAACCGTCGACGTCTGCCAGTCGGGCCGCATGAAGCTCGGCGTGCGCTGGAGCGCGACCCTGGGCGGTTGATCCGCGTCGCCCAAGGTGACCCAGTCGTCGCCGTCTTCGACCCGCGCAAGACCCAGGAGCTTCTCGTAGAACGTGGCCAGCTCCCGCGGGTCAGGACAGTCGATAACGATGCAGTTCAGGCTTCCGATCATCTTGGAACGATCCCACACCTGCGAATCTTGTGGCCCACTTGTTGGCTCTGGCACCGAGGGGATGGTGCGACACTTCCAACTGTGAGTGCGTGGGGGTCGCCGGCGGCGGTGGAGGTGGAGAGCAGGCTCCTCCGAGCGCTCGTGGTCATGCGCATCGTGGTGCTCGTGAACGCGGTCGGTCTGACGATCTACCGAGCCGGCAACTTCCATCCGCCGGTGACCGCGCTGGTCTGTGCGCTGGTCATGGTGGGGTGGACCGGCTTCGCCGTCTGGGCGTACGCAGCGCCCGAGCGCCGCACGGCCCTGCTCGTGGGAGCCGACCTGGTGATCGCGCTCGGGCTTCTGCTCGTGACGCCGCTGGTGAAGGGCCCCGGTTTCCATGCGAGCGTGCCCGGGTTCTGGGTGAGCGGGGCGCTGCTGGCCTGCGCGATCCACTATCGCTGGATCGGTGGGCTGCTGGCCGGGGTGATGCTGGCGGTGGCCGACCTGGCGCTGCGGCAGGAGATCGACCAGTCCACCTACGGCAATGCGTTCCTGCTGGTCATCGGCGGTGTGGTGGTCGGCTACATGTGCGAGTCGGTGCAGCAGATGGCGCTCGAACGCGACGCGGCCGAACGGGCCGCGGCGCGAGCGGAGGAGCGCACTCGCCTCGCCCGAGCGGTCCATGACGGCGTGCTGCAGGTGCTCGCTCTGGTGCAGCGCCGCGGCGGCGAGCTGGGCGGTGACGCTGCCGAGCTCGGGCGGCTGGCGGGGGAGCAGGAGCGCGAGCTGAGGGCGCTGGTGCGTGGTGAGCAGCCCGAGTGGCGTGCGCAGGAGGGTATGACCGACCTGGCGGCCGCCCTTGCCGCGTTGGAGACCGGCACCGTGACCGTCTCGGGGCCCGCCTCCGCGGTCGAGCTCCCTGCCCACCCGGCCGGCGAGATCGTCGCCGCGACCCGCGCAGCCCTCGACAACGTACGCCTCCATGTCGGCGCGGACGCGCGCGCCTGGGTGCTTCTGCAGGCGTTCCCAGATCACGTCGAGGTATCGGTTCGCGACGAGGGCGCAGGAATTCCCGAAGGGCGCCTTGCGGAGGCGGAGAAAGACGGCAGGCTAGGCATCGCGGGCTCGATCCGAGGCAGGATCGTCGATCTCGGCGGCACGGCCGAGCTCTTCACAGGAAGGATGGGAACGGAATGGGAGCTGATCGTTCCACGGAGTCTCGACAGGCTGGATCGTCGGTGAGGGACCGGCCGGCAGCCGTGATGGTCGTCGACGATCATCCGATGTGGCGTGAGGCGGTCGAACGCGACCTCGCCGGCGCCGGCTTCGAGGTCGTCGCCACTGCCAGCACCGGACGCGAGGCGATCACCAGGTTCGCCGCGACGCGTCCAGAGGTCGTCGTGCTCGACCTGCAGATCCCCGAGCCCGACGGCGTGCAGGTCACCACCGAGGTCGTCGCTCTCCATCCGACCACCAAGGTCCTGATCCTCTCCGCCTCCGGCGAGCAGGCCGACGTGCTCGCCGCCGTGAAAGCCGGCGCCACGGGCTACCTCGTGAAGTCGGCCTCCCGCGAAGAGCTCCTCGAGGCCGTACGCCGCGTCGCCGCCGGCGACCCCGTCTTCACCCCCGGCCTGGCCGGCCTCGTCCTGGGCGAGTTCCAGCACAGCGCCGCCACCGAGGTGTGCGGCGACAAACCCGCCCTCACCGACCGCGAGACCGAGATCCTCAAGCTGGTCGCCAAGGGCCTCAGCTACCGCCAGATCGCCGACCGCCTCGTCCTCTCCCACCGCACCGTCCAGAACCACGTGCAGAACACTCTGCGCAAGCTCCAGATGCACAACCGCGTCGAGCTCACCCGCTACGCGATCGAACAGGGTCTCGACGCTGAGTGATCGGCGTGGTTGGTCGGATGGGGTCGTGTGCGGGGTGCTGCGCTTCGTCTCGGCTGTCGTCGCGTGGGGCTGCTTGCCGCCGACCCGTACGCGGAGGGTGTTTCACGCCGGCACCCGGAGTAAAGGACGGCCTGCGGCCGCGGGCTTCGCCGGTCGCCTTCGGCGATCCTTGACACCGGGCGCCGGCGAGAATTTTGGCTGTCTATCGGGTCGGCGGCAGGGGTCTGGCGCGACATTTTGGGTCGGGTGCCGGGCTCGGGATGGGGGCAGGTCTGGCTGCCCGAGAGGGTGGTCGCGGGTCGCTGCACTAGACGATGACGCTTTGTGAATCGTTCACAAGCGGGCCGCCTGATTCAGGGGCGTCGGGTGAACCGGATCGTTCCGTCGGGCAGTCGTTCATGGGTGAAACCGGGTGCGTGCGCCAACCGGTGATGGTGAGGGCAGAGCAGGACGCCGTCTTTGAGGTCGGTCTTCCCGCCGAGTGACCAGGGGGTCAGGTGGTGGGCGTCGCACCATTCGGGTGGCATGTCACACCCGTCGGCTTGGCAGCACTTCTG
The DNA here is from genome assembly GCF_006716315.1 of Nocardioides albertanoniae. NCBI lineage: Bacteria > Bacillati > Actinomycetota > Actinomycetes > Propionibacteriales > Nocardioidaceae > Nocardioides > Nocardioides albertanoniae. Next base: position 801,590 of record NZ_VFOV01000001.1, read on the forward strand.
CTGCAACCGGAGTGCTTTGCGCTGGATCGGCTGGAAGAACCTGCTCGAACGACCCGCATCGAGGACTTGGCCGTCAGTGCCGAGCACCCAGGGGATGATCTGCGCGTTGCAGGCCATCTTCCGAGCCTCGGTCGCGCTGATCGTGGCGCCGTTGGTCTCGTCGAACCCGAGGATTGCGGTGCCGAGTTCTTTGCGGAGGTCGTCGAGCGAGATGACTACGTTGATGGTGGTTGCGTCGCCGCCGTGGCGGGGCTGGGCATCGGGGTCGATGGTCTCCAGGAGGCGGGTGAAGGCCTGTCCCATGAGTCGTTCCCACGGGGGCAACGGGGTGCCCTTCTCAAGCAGTTGCTGCTTACGGGGCTGGGCCCAGGCTTCGACGTGGGTCTTGAACCGCATCCCGAGCGCGACCGGCAAGACGCCGTCGAATCCAACGGTGCCGTCGTGGTTGTCCCAGATCCGCAGTGCGGTCTTCTGTTGGGCACGTTCCTCTTCGGCCAGGAGGGCTTTGGCTTCGGCGTCTTCGAACCGTGCTGGGTCGATCTCGACGAGGATCCGCTTGCCCACGATCCGTAGTTCGTTGGCGGTCAGGCGGGTGGCGTAGTCGACCAACAGCTTCTCGGCGAGCAGCAGGTCTTCGGCGCTCGCGACGGGGTTGGCTTCGATCGCGTCCAAGGCTTTCGTGATCACTCTGGCTTTGTCGTGAGAGAGCACGCCATCGGCAAGGCTGGCAGCGAGCAGTTCGTGCTTGGACATGGCGGCGGCGAGTTTGATCTGTGCGCGTGCCGTTCCTTTGTCGACGAGCAGGTCAGCCCGCATCCAGGCCGAGGCGTCCTTGTCGCCGGTCTCCTCAGCGATATCGCCAGCGGTGGCGAGGACGCGCAGCTCGAGTGCAGCCTGCTGCGCTTTGAGGTGCTGCAGCCGCGCGAGGACGTCCTTCTTCTGGCTTGTTCGCCAGTAGGCGGGGTCCATCGCGAGCAGGTCACCGAGAGCGTTTTCGATGCCAGCAAGAGCAGTCGCAACCGGGTCACGAGGGCTGGTGCCCCAGTGGTCGACGTAGTTCTCGACGCTCATTGCTGACCTCCTCTCGAGGTGCCTGTCAAGTACCCTTCATTTTACTCTTTACCGACGAGTAAATCCATCTATTTCCGCAGGTCAAACCATGTTTTGCGGCAGCGAATCAACAGTTTTTCCTCCCGGCCACACCCTGGCCGCCGCCCCGATAATCAGCCAAATCTTTCTCGACCTGGGTCCGGTGTCCAGGACCACCGAAGGTGGCCGGCGAAGCCGGCGGCCGAAGGCCGTCCTTGACTCCGGTCCAGGTCGAGAGACCCTCACGAACGGGTCGGCGGCCAAGGCCAGCCCAAAGAACGAGCATCCCCGGCAGGGAGCCCACACCCCACCCACCCCCATAGGAGACAATCCAGACGTGGTCTCGCTTCTCTATCTTCACGGTGTCGGCAACGGCGACCCGCGCGACGCCTGGCGGCGCGCGTTGGACAAGGCGCTGCAGGATGCGGGCTACCCGGGGCTCGACGAGGTCGAGGTGATCGCACCGAAATACCCCGACGTGCTGCGCACGGGAAGCAACGACAAGGCGGGCACCGCGAAGGATGTGAAGATCCCGCCGATCACGGCGCCGAAGCTGAGCGCGGAGGAGCAGCGCCACGTACGTCGCCGGGTCGAGCGGGTCACGGCCGAGCTCGAGGAGATCCTCGGTGAGCCGGTGCCGGCGTCGCCGGTGGGCGTGACGGACTCGTTCGCGCCGATCGTGCTCCGTGTGCTCCGTCAGGCGCACAACTATGTGACGAAGCCCGGGATCAGGGCGCGTACGTTGCAGACCGTGCTCGACGCGCTCCCCGAGGAGGGGGAGATCGTCATCGTCGGCCACAGTCTGGGTTCGATCATCGCGATCGACCTGCTCCGCCGGCTGCCGCCGAAGGTCACGGTCAGGGGGCTGGTGACGATCGGCAGCCCGGCCGCCCATCCCAACCTCCACGAGGATTCCGACCGGCTGGAGATGAAGGCGCCGCTCGGCCACGTGGGCTGGTGGGTCAACGTCTGGAGCAACGGCGACGCGGTGACCGGCCTGCGTGGCATCTGGCGCCACTTCCCGTGGGCGCTGGACCTTCAGGTCGGGCTGGGGCTCGACCACCGCACCACCACCTATCTCCGCGCCGAGCCGGTCGCCACCGCGATCGGACGCGGCCTGTTCGGCCCGCTCTCCAAGGAGATCGTGAAGGTCGAAGGCACCCCCGACGTATCGCTCAACTCTCTCGAGGTGCGCCTGGCGCTCTGGCTCGCCTACGCCCAGTTCGTGCGCGACCACCTCAAGGGGGCGACCCAGGAGCGTTTCGGCGCTGCCCTGCACGTCGTCCAGCACGAGGTGCTGGAGCGGCTGATCGAGAACTACCAGGCCGACGACGTACGCATCCCGCAACAGCTCCTCGACCTGCGCGTCTCACCCACGGCGCCGCCGCTCGGCGGGCCGGACGAGCACGACCTGCCGCGGCCGGTGCCGCTGACCCAGCTCACCAAGGAGGACGCGGTCCTCGCGCTGGTCGCCCTGGCGACCGCCAATCCGGTGCGCCCCTACGAGATCGACATCCCCGACGACGTACGCCGCCAGGCCTTCCGCGATCTGACGGTCTGGATGGGGCTCGGCGGCGGGCTCGGCGAGAACCTGCACATCGCGATGCAGTCGGCCTCGAAGGCCGTCTACCCGGTCGACCAGTGGAAGCTGTGGGTCGGCATCGGGATCGGTGCCGCCGTGCTGGTCGCCGGTCCGATCGGCATCGCCCTGGCCGCGCCGGCCGGTCTCGCCGGAGGTGCCGCGATCGTCGGTGCGCTCGCCGCGTTCGGGCCCGGCGGGATGGTCGGAGGCCTGGTCACCGCGGGTGCGATCACCACCACCGGCGCCGGCACCATCGCCGCGACCCTGGTGCAGTCCTCCAGCACCGCCGAAGACGTCGAGGTCACCGTCATCCAGCTCCTCACCGCCGCCATCCTGCGCGAGCGTGAGGGCCTCGAGCAGGACCTCGGCGTATGGCTGGCGATGTCGGAGATCCAGCGCCAGACGGGCCGCGAGGTCGCCCGGCTCTCGGCCTACAGCGACGAGAAGTCACCGGGTGTCGAAGCCCTGCGCCGCAAGGCCCGGGCCGCCGAGCGGGCCATGACCTACATGGTCAAGAACCATCTCGTGGAAGGCCTCACCGACGAGACGCCCATGGGGGAGGAACCCTTCGAGGAGTAGAGCGTCTCCCCGATTGTGAATCCTCGCGAACCATGGGCTATGTTTTTCCCGTTGCCGCACACAGCGGGAGCAACAAGGCCCTGTAGCGCAGTTGGTTAGCGCGCCGCCCTGTCACGGCGGAGGTCGCGAGTTCAAGTCTCGTCAGGGTCGCTCGAAACGAAGACGACGTGTGGCTGCAAAGCAGCCCACGTCGTTTCTCGATTTACACGGCGCGCTTCGCGCGCGGCGGGGATATCCCCGCACCCCTTAGTTGTGGGGTGGGATGTTTCGTGATGCGGGAGTCGGCTCGGTTTGGGGTCGCGGGGTGATGTGTCGCTGGGGGATCTCCCCGCCAGTATTAGTCGTGCGTTTTAGTGTGCTTGTGGCTGGTTTCTTTCGGCTTCTGATTCTGCATGGGATTGCAGTGTTTTGAATGGCCCGGGAGGGGTTCTTCGGGGGTTCGTGGAGCCGGTGTGACTGGTGGGCCAGGTGTTGTTCCGGGAGCCGGGACACGCCGTGTTGTGGGGAGCGCGATCGCCTTCGGCCGTGGGAGGGTGGTCGCCCTGCTTCGGTGGGAGTCTCGGGCCGGAGATCGCTGATCTCACCCCCGGTTCGGGCCGTTCGACCCTGTGGGATATAAGCCGAAATGACGGTAACGTGCGGGCTGCTGTTCCCTCGTGAGAGGATCCAGCATCGCTTGCGCCGGTCGTTGTTCGGCCCGGCACGGGGGAACGACTAAGACGTTCGGTATTCAGGAGGCAACACCACCATGTCGTCGTACTACCCGCATCGGCCGCCCCATGCGGCGAGTGCGGACGAGCTTGCGTCACGGATGCAGACGAACGGTGCCTACCGCACCCCGACCGCGCCCGGACAGCAACAGCCCCCCGCTCTCGGTTGGGACCAGCGTCCGCAGCAGTCTCAGGCTCAGCCGCAATACCAGGAGCCGGCGATGCAGCAGCCGGCCGTCATGGCTCAGACCACCGGCACCCACTGGCCGCAGTTCGTCAACAACAACCGCCTCATCGGTGCGCTGGTGGCCGGTTTCGCCGCCACCCAGCTCGCCACGATGTTCGGCTACTGGGTCTACGGCCTCGGCATCATGGACACCTCGCTGGACTTCGCGTTCTTCAACGGTGTCATCCTGACCCCGAACGCCACCGCCAACGAGTCCGGCTTCGCCGTCTCGCAGTGGTTCGCCGGCATGGGCTTCCACTACTTCAACGGCATGGTCTTCTCGCTCGCCTACGCGCTGGTGATCTTCCCGTGGCTCGGCAAGACCCACACCACCGCCAGCAACCTCGCCCGTTCGATGGGCATGGGCATGTTCCTCGCCACCGCCTCGTGCGGCTGGTGGATCCCGGCCCTGCACCCGGAGGACGTCATCGGCGTCGACCCGGGCTTCTTCTCGATCAACCTCGGGTGGGGCACCGTCGTCGGTGTCTACCTGTGGCACGTCGTCTGGGCCGTCGCCCTCGGTCTGTTCTTCAACCCGCAGGACTGACCCTCGCAGCACGCACGAGAGCCCCAGCCGATCGGCTGGGGCTCTTGTCGTTCTCAAGACCTGGGTGGCGTACGCACGACGTACGCCGCGGCGCGACTGCTCCGCGCCCTACTGCTCCGGCCAGGCGTCGTAGACCTGGCCACCGTTGGTGGTCAGGTGGTTGTGGAGCTGCTCGCCGGCGGCAGGGTCGTGCATCGTGCGGAGCACCAGGCGGCGCTGGTTGGTCGGGTTGGCCGTCGGCGGCCCCTGGCTCAGCGCCATCGTCTCGGTGACGCGGTCGGCCAGCAGCCGCAGGTGGCTGCGCTCGCCGCCGGCGTAGATGACGTGGGTGTGCTCGAGCGGGGAGGCCCACATGATGTTGCCCTCGACGACGATCAGGCGGGTGGCGGTCGCCATCACCTTCATCTCGACGTCGGTCATGTTCTGGATCATGTCGGCGCCCGCCAGGATCGACTCGCCCTCGTGCAGGAACGCGGGCAGCGCCTGAGCGAGGTTTGCCTCGAGCATCGCGGCCTCCTCCCGCGCGCGCTGGCCGTAGCCCGAGCCGCCGACGGCGCGGTAGGCGCCGGTAGCGGGGGCCTGCCCGTAGGCGCCCGTGTTGGGAGCCTGGCCGTAGGCACCGGTGTTGGCGCCGTACGGCCCCTGGTTGGGGTAGTAGGAGCCGGGGTTGGGAGAGGGGCCGGGAGCCGGTGCAACCCCGTAGGAGGCGGGGGCGGGACGTCCGTAGGCGTTGCCGCCGCCGGTGAACTCGCCGCCCCAGCTGGCGTCGACGTTCAGCTGCGCCCCCGCCGCGCGCGCGGCGTAGTCGAGGGTCGGGAAGAAGTCGTGGAAGGCGTCCTTGTCGCGGATCTTCATCGTGGTCGAGTAGGACGACCCGGGCACCAGGGCCTCGATGATGAAATCGCCCAGGCTCGGTGGCGGGGGGACACCGATGAAGGTGACCACCGCGAGGTTGACCGAGAAGACCCGCTCGTGGAACTCGAACATGACCCGGCGGTCGGTCAGGAAGGCGTGACCCGACGCGTTCCCCTCGTGCGGGAACTTCACCGCGACCCGCGACCACTGCACCTCGCCGGGTTGGAGAAGGGACTTCACCAGCAGCCAGTCGCGAGTCTCGGTCGCGATGGCTCGGCTGTGGCGATCATGCGCCATCCGCCGGTGGAAATCCTCCACGGGTCGGTGGCCCACGGTGATGGACGCCGCGGCCTTTCTCATTGAGCGCATGGTCGCAAACCCTAGCCCTTCCTCCCTCGAGTGTGGATCGTTTGTACCAGCACGGTCGCGGTGACGTGGAATCCCCTGGTGTAGGTGACACCTCAACTCTGCGCGACCGTTCCAAGCCCCTGTCCATTGACAGAAAACTGACAGGTCACCAGACCACTCTCTTCCGTGGAGATCTCGAACGAGGGGGATCAGCGAGGGGATGGGACAGAGATGATCGATTCAGCTGTGGTGATGGAGCGCAAGGGGTCGGACGACGCAGGGTCCGGCGTGCACTGGAGCGAGCTTCCGTGCGCGATCGAGGACGGTGACCTGTGGTTCGCCGCGACCAGCATCGACGCGGACCGAGCCAAGGCCCTGTGCCACACCTGCCCGCTGCAGCGCTCCTGCCTGCAGGGAGCGATCGCCCGGCAGGAGCCCCACGGCGTGTGGGGTGGCGAGGTCTTCTACGAGGGCATCGTCGTCGCTCGCAAGCGCACTCGCGGACGCCCGCGCAACGGCGAGCTCCGCCAGCGCGACCTGGAGCGCGAGGCTCGCGCAAACCTTCGGAAAAATACCTCTGGAGCGGTTGCGTAGCGGTATCTGTCACCCGGCAGAATAGAGCCTGTGGGGATTGAGATAAGCCCGGAGCGGTTCGACGCTCTGGTCGACCAGGCGCTCGATGCTGTCCCGGACGAGCTGGCCGCTCAGGTGAACAACCTCGTCGTGCTCGTCGAGGAGTGGCCGCCGGAGAGCGAGCCGCAAGACATCCTCGGGCTCTACGACGGCGTCGCGCTGACCGACCGCAACGACCTCTACGGGATCACCCTCCCCGACCGCATCTTCATCTTCCGTCAGCCTCTCCAGCAGATGTGCGTGGACGAGGACGACCTGGCCGCCGAGATCCGGATCACCGTCATCCACGAGATCGCCCACCACTTCGGCATCGACGACGACAAGCTCCACCAGCTCGGCTGGGCCTGAGCCCGACGAGCGCCCGACGAGTGCCCGGCCAGCGGTTCGGCTAGCGGATCGGCCCGGTCATCTGGGCCTCGCTCCAGCGGGTCGGCCGGCCGCCCGAGGCCTGAGCGAGATACTCCCCGAGGAACCAGCGCTGGAAGGTGACCTGCTCGGGTGAGCGGGCCAGCACCAGCAGCCGCTCCTGGCGGCAGAACTCGTCGATGAGGTCGAGCATGTCGATGAAGCGGCGCACCGTCTCGGCGGCCGACCGCGGCATGCGTACGTGGAGGTCGGCGGTCTCCCGCTCGCCGTTCGAGGCGGTGCCGATCACGCCGGAGAGCTGGCCGTGGCCGAGGCCGTCGAGGAGCTGGCGCTCCAGCGTGCCGAACAGGGCCGAGAGGCTGGCCGCGAGCGGATAGTCCTCGGCGTGCGCGAGCGAGAGCAGGCGTACCTCTCGCCTCAGCTCGCGGAAGTGATGCTCGAAACCGCGGTAGAGCGCGAGCGGTACGCCGAGGATGCTGACCTGGACGGTCTCCGGCCCGAGGCGCTCCGGTCTCGGCGGCGCACCGGGTGGCCCGGTGATCACGCCCTCGACCCCGTCGCCGTCGGCGATCTCGACGGTGGGCGTGAACCAGACGGTCTTGCCGCTCGCGTCGAGGTCGGCGCCCCAGGCTTCCGAGACGTTGGCGACGATCGAGAGGCCGCGCCCGACGGTCAGGAGCACCTCGTCCTCGTCGTCGAGCGCGAGCGGCACCGGGAGCAGCGGCGGCTCGGGGGAGGCGTCGCGGATCTCGACGCGCGGATGGTCGACGGTGCCGCGCATCCGGATCGTGACCGGGGCGGCGCCGTGGAAGAGGGCGTTGGAGACCAGCTCGGAGACACCCAGCTCGGCGCAGTCGAGGAGCTCGGTGCGGCCCAGCTCCTCACAGGCGGCTCGCACCCAGGTGCGCGCGTCCTGCACGGCGCGAGAGTCAGGTCGGAGAAGGAGTGCCGGCCGGCTCAGCGGCATGTCTCCTCCTCGGGGCTTGCGTCTCAGATCTCATACGTCGGCGTTGTGTGCCGTTCGTAGCAAGAATTTTCAGCACTTGAAGGTCTCTGATCCGGGCCACGAACCACTAGGGCACAAGGTCCCGGTCACCCGACAGATTAGGTTCAGGAGGTCTCGAGTCCGTAACGGACACGCGGCGTAGGGGCCTGTTGGAGCGCCTCGTGGTGAGTGTGACGAAGTAGTCACACCGTGGAATGAACAGATCCGCCTGAATGGTTCAGAATGAGAGGTGGAACGTTCAAACGGTCGCTCAGAGTTGAGCTAGCGGAGGGTTTAGGCAATGTCAGCGGACCAGGCAAAGCACCGGGTCGTCATCATCGGTTCCGGCTTCGGCGGGCTCTTCTCCGCCAAGGCGTTCAAGGGCCGCGACGACGTCGAGGTCACCTTGATCGCGAAGACGACGCATCACCTCTTCCAGCCGCTGCTCTACCAGGTGGCGACCGGCATCCTCTCGCAGGGCGAGATCGCCCCGCCGACCCGCGACATCCTGCACCGGCAGAAGAACGCGACGGTGCTGCTCGGCGAGGTCAACGACATCGACGCCGAGGCCAAGACGGTCAAGGCGAGCGTGCTCAACCAGGAGATCAGCGTCCCCTACGACTCGCTGATCGTCGCCGCCGGCGCGGGCCAGTCCTACTTCGGCAACGACCACTTCGCCGAGTTCGCCCCCGGCATGAAGTCGATCGACGACGCGCTCGAGCTGCGTGGGCGCATCTTCGGTGCCTTCGAGATCGCCGAGCTGACCGCCTCGCGGGGTGAACCGGTCGGCGACCTGCTCACCTTCGTCGTCGTGGGCGCCGGCCCGACCGGTGTGGAGATGGCCGGCCAGATCGCCGAGCTGTCCCGCCGGGTGCTGAAGAAGGACTTCACCCACATCCAGTCGGAGAAGGCCCGGGTCGTGCTCGTCGACGCCGCTCCGCAGGTGCTGCCGCCGTTCGGCGAGAAGCTCGGCGACAAGGCCGAGAAGGCGCTGGGCAAGGCCGGTGTCGAGGTCATCCTCGGCGCGATGGTCACCCACGTCGACGAGTTCGGCATCGAGATGAAGTTCAAGGACGGCAAGACCCAGCGGATCGGGTCGATCGCCAAGATCTGGGCGGCCGGCGTCTCGGCCTCCGAGCTGGGCAAGACCCTCTCCGAGCAGACCGGTGCCGAGCTCGACCGTGCCGGCCGGATCTCGGTCAAGCCCGACCTGACCCTGCCCGACCACCCCGAGATCTTCGTGGTCGGCGACATGATCAACCTCGACCACCTTCCCGGTGTCGCGCAGGTCGCGATCCAGGGCGGCAAGCACTCGGCCAAGACCATCAAGGCCCGCCTGAAGGGCAAGCCGGATCCGGGCGACTTCAAATACTTCGACAAGGGCTCGATGGCCACCATCAGCCGCTTCAACGCCGTGCTCTCGATGGGCAAGTTCAAGCTCTCGGGCATCCTCGCCTGGTTCGGCTGGCTGGTCGTCCACCTGGCCTACATGACCGGCTTCCGCAACCGCCTCACCGCGACGCTGCACTGGATGATGTCGTTCATCGGCAAGGACCGCTCCGAGCGTACGACGACGATGCAGCAGATCTTCGCCCGCGAGGCGCTCGAACGGGTCCCGGGTGGCATGGCCGCGCTGATCGACGATCCGGCCGACGTCGCTGCGCAGGTGGAGTCACGGCGCAAGGAGCTCGAGGAGCATGCCGCCGAGGAGTCGCGCCTGGCCGACTCCGGCTCCCGCGGCGCTTCCTGAGCGCCCCGCTGACAGAGAACGACCCGCCGTGGACATGGTCCACGGCGGGTCGTCTCGTTGTGCGTCCGCGGATCAGGATCCGCGCTTGCTATTGTTTGCGGACACGGTGTCCCATTAAACTCGGCGGACGCCCGCACAACCGAGGAGGACGAGTGACCGAGCTATCCAGACGGCTGGTCGAGACCACCGACGGACTGAGGCTCGCTGTCTACGAGCAGGGCCCGGCCGACGCCGAGACCGTCGTGCTCGTCCACGGCTATCCCGACAACCACTCGGTCTGGGACGGCGCCGCCGCGGCGCTCGCCGCCCGGTTCCACGTCGTCGCCTATGACGTACGCGGCACGGGGGAGTCCGAGGCGCCCGACTCGACCGCGGGCTATCGCCTCGCGCAGCTCTCGGACGACTTCCGGTCGGTGATCGACGCGGTCTCGCCGGACGCGCCGGTGCATGTCGCGGCTCACGACTGGGGTTCGATCCAGACGTGGGAGTCGGTGACGTCGCCCTCGCTGAGCAGCCGGATCTCGTCGTACACCTCGATCTCGGGACCCGACCTGGGCATGGCGACCACCTGGCTGCGCGAGCGCGGCCACGCCCGCAGCTCGCTGCGCCAGCTGGCCCACTCCTGGTATGTCTTCGCCTTCCAGCTGCCGCTGCTGCCCGAGGCGATGGTGCGCTCGGGAGTGCTCAGCCGCTTCGTCGGTGGCCGGCCGCGCCCGGAGAGGGATCAGGTCAACGGGGTGGAGCTCTACCGCGCCAACTTCCTCGGCAAGCTGGTGCGGCCCGAGCCACGCTCGACCGATGTGCCGGTGCAGGTGCTCGCGCCGCGCGACGACGCCTACGTCACGGTGCCGCTGCAGACCGAGGCACCGAAGGCGTACGCATCCTCGCTGGTCACCAAGGCCATCGACGGCGGCCACTGGGTGGTCGAGAAGAGTCCGGACCTGGTCGCGGACGAGATCGCGGCCTTCATCGAGGGAGCGGGTGCGCGATGAGCAGGGCGAGCAGGACCAAGCGCGGACACGAGCCGGTCAAGGTGGCTCTGCACCCGCGGAACGTGAAGTTCGACTGGACCAGCCTGCCGCTGGTGTGGATCCCCGGCGAGGTCTTCGCCTCCCACTACATCAGCGTGCTGCACCTGCTGCTGCCCGAGGGGGAGCGGTGGTTCGTCAAGGTGTTCTCCGAGATCCTGCCGCTGATCGAGGACGACCAGCTGCGCGAGGACGTGATCGGCTTCATCGGGCAGGAGGGCGTGCACGCCTCCTCGCACCAGGGTGTGCAGGACTACTTCAACGACAACGGGCTCGACGTGCGCCCGTTCGCGGCCGAGATCGAGGCGCTCTTCAAGAAGATCCTCGGCGACCGCGACCTGACCGGCCGGGCCAAGGAGGAGTGGCTGATCGAGCGGGCCGCGATCATCGCCGGCCTCGAGCACCTCACCGCCGTGCTCGGCAACTGGGTGCTCAACTCGCCCGAGCTCGACGCCGCCGGTGCCGACGAGACGATGCTCGACCTGCTGCGCTGGCACGGCGCGGAGGAGGTCGAGCACCGCAACGTCGCCTACGACGTCTTTCAGCATGTCGACGGGCGCTACAGCCGTCGCGTCCGCACCTACCTGCTCGGCGGCACGGCGCTGCTCGTGCTGTGGTGGCGCGGCGCCGGATATCTGATGAGGAACGACCCGACGCCGCTCGACCCGGAGCAGGCTGAAGGGTCCCGGCTCGACCCCGTGAAGCGGCCCCGGGCGACCCTGCTGAAGCTGATCGACACCGAGCGCCGAGGGCTGGTGCCCGGGATCGTACGCATCGGGTGGGCCAGCTGGAAGTACTTCCTGCCCACCTATGACCCGTCCAAGGAGGGCTCGACGGCTCAGGCGGTGAGCTACCTGGCGAAGTCTCCTGCTGCCCTGCGGGCCGACGCGCTGGCCGAAGCGTCCGGTGCGGAGGCGCAGTGAGCGAGCGTCAGCGAGCGACCCGACAAGACCACGCGCGACCGCGTCCGTACCCTGGCGCTTGCGCTACGGAGGTGGGAGCGTGAGCACCGCCGCGCGCTACACCCACCCGGACATCCCCGACTCACGGCTCTACCGCGCCTTCGAAGGGGTCGTCGGGGCCTACTGGACCAAGGCGGCCTACCGCTCCTGGCGCCGTCGCAAGCCGCTCGGCCGGATCGATCGTGACCTCAGCGTCCGGGTCAGCCGGATCGACGAGGAGGGCGTGGGCGTCAAGGCGATCTGGTTCGAGCGGACCGACGGCGCCGACCTGCCCGCCTGGGACCCGGGCGCCCACGTCGACGTGCTGCTGCCCAGCGGGCGGCTGCGGCAGTATTCGCTCAACTCCGACCCCGACGACCTCTCCGGCTACCGGATCAGCGTGCGCCGGATCGACCCGTCGGCCGGTGGCGGGCTCGGGTCGGTCGAGATGCACCACCTCGCCGTCGGCGACCAGCTGGTGCTCAAGGGGCCGCGCAACGCGTTCCCGTTCGTCGACTCGCCCGCCGGCTACCTCTTCGTCGCCGGCGGCATCGGGATCACCCCGATCCTGCCGATGCTGCGTGACGTGGTGCGTCGAGGCGTGCCGTACGAGTTCGTCTACACGGGGCGCTCGCGCGAGTCGATGCCGTTTCTCGACGAGATCCGGGAGATCGCCGGCGACCACGAGATCCACGTGTGGCCCGACGACGAGACGGCGACCGGGTCGGGGCACCCGGACGTGGCCAAGATCTTCGCGCTCGCGCCCGAGGGTGCCGCGCTCTACTGCTGCGGGCCGATGCCGATGATCGACGCCATCCGCGCGCAGATCCCCGACCCGCAGATCGACGCCCTGCACTACGAGCGGTTCTCGCCGCCCCCGGTGCTCGGCGGCCACCCGTTCCGCGTACGCCTCGCCGAGTCCGACACCGAGGTCGAGGTGGGCGCCGAGGAGTCGGCGCTGACCGCGGTGCGGCGGGTGCGGCTCGGCCAGGCGTACTCCTGCCAGCAGGGGTTCTGCGGCACCTGCCGGGTGCGGGTGCTGGAGGGCGAGGTCGATCACCGCGACCACGCGCTGGCCGACTACGAGCGCGAGGGCCACATGATCCTCTGTGTCTCGCGGGCACGCGGGACCGTGGTGATCGACGCCTGAACCCGGGCGATCCGCGATAAAGGATTGTCCGGCACGCCTCTGGGCTGTTCTGCTAGCCACATGACTGCACTCGCACACCCGACCCTCGGCCTCTACCCCTCCTGGGCTGCCGCCGTCGCCGAGTTCGAGGGCGAGCACATCGACGGCTCCTCCATCCCCGACGAGGAAGCCGGCGACGTGAGCCGGGAGGCCTGCGAGCGGTTGGTCGAGAAGGCTGCCCGGAGCCGGGACGCCTCGGTCGAGCCCGAGCCCGGGCGGGTGCACGCCTCGGCCTTCTGGATCACCTCCGACGACGAGGTCGTCGGCTTCATCCAGCTGCGCCACGAGCTCAACGACTTCCTCGAGAACGTCGGTGGCCACATCGGCTATGCGGTGCGGCCCTCGGCCCGTCGCCAGGGGCACGCGCGGCGCGCGTTGGGTCTGACCCTCGCCGAGGCTCGGGCGCTCGGGCTCGAGCGCGTGATGATCAGCTGCGACGACGACAACGCGGCCTCGGCGCGCACCATCGAGTCGCAGGGCGGTCGCCTGCAGGACGTCATCGACGGGTCGGCCTACGGCTACGGTCCCAAGCGGCGCTACTGGATCGAGCTGTGAGCGAGCACGACGTCGCCACGGCAGACGAGCTGGCGTGGGCCTCGGACGGCGGTTCGGCTGCGCTCGTCGAGCAGGCCGAGCAGGTGCTGGCGGTCCTGAGCGCCACCGGGCGTACGCCCGAGGAGGCGGACGTCGACGTCCTGCGGGCCGCTGCCTTCCTGCTCGTCTCCCAGGACCGGATCGACGACGTCGGCCGCGGCTGGCTGGAGCTGCTCGACGCGGTCCGGGCGCACCCCGACGCCGCGCTGGCCGACCTGCCGCCGGCGCGCACCGACTGAGCCGGCCTCGGCCCGATCCGGCTCAGCTCGACAGCGAGCGGCGGCGGGCGACGAGGCTGGAGAGACCCTGGGCAGCGGCTCTGACGAGGGTCACGTGGGCCTCGGGGCGGAAGCGGCCGACGGGGCCGGTGATGCTGACCGCCGCCAGCGCCCGGTCGCCGGCGTCGGTGAGGATCGGCGCGGCGATGCACTGCAGGCCCGGCGCCGACTCCTCGCGCTCGAACGCGACGCCGCTCTCGAGCGCGGTGGCGAGCTGCCGCTCGAGCAGGCCGGGCGCGACGACCGTGTGAGGCGTACGCCGCTCGAGCGGGCCGCTCAGCACCTCCTGCTGCACCTCCGTGTCGGAGTAGGCGAGCAGGATCTTGCCGATCGCCGTGCAGTGCACGGGCATCCGCCCGCCCGGCCGCGACGGCGACTTGGCCTGGCGGTGGCCGCCGATCTTGGCGACGTAGACCACGTCGTGGCCCTCGCGCACGCCCAGATGGACGGTCTCGTGGGTGCGCTCGTAGAGGTCTTGGAGGAACGGCATCGCGATCTCCAGGAGCGAGCGTTCGACCGAGGCGCGCATGCCGAGCTCGAAGAGGCCGCCCGAGAGGCGGTAGCCGAGGTTGGTGCGGTCGAGCAGCCGGTTGGTGACCAGGTCGCCGGCGACCCGGTGAGCGGTCGCCTTCGGCAGCCCGGTGCGACGGACGAGCTCGGCCAGAGGGAGCACCTGGTCGTCGACCGTGAAGGCTCGCAGGATGGTGACGGCCTTGCCGAGCACGGTGTCGAGATCGGCAGGCTCGGATGGCATGCGATCAGCGTACCGGTCAGTGGGACGTGGGCCCTGCTGACGCGGCCGTCTGCTGAGACCGTGGTCGCATGAGTAACGTGACCACTCCGCCTGACGCCGCTGCCGTCGAGGCGGCCGCCGACCGGCTGCAGCACGCCGCGGCGACCGGCACCCCGGTGCCGCCGATGCGCGACCTGCTCGACGCGACCGATCTGGACACGGCGTACGCGATCCAGGAGCGGCTCACCGCGGCCCGGGTCGCCGGCGGCGCGAAGATCGTCGGCCGCAAGATCGGGCTCACCTCCGAGGCCGTGCAGCAGCAGATCGGCGTGGACACCCCCGACTTCGGCGTGCTCTTCGACGACATGGCCTACGCCGACGGCGACGTGCTCCCCGCCGACGCGACCCTGCAGCCGCGCGCCGAGGCCGAGATCGCCTTCGTGCTCGGGGCCGACCTCGCCGACGGTGACCTCTCCTACGACCAGGTCAGGGAGGCCATCGACCACGCTGTCGCCGCGATCGAGATCTGCGGCAGCCGGATCGCCGACTGGAAGATCGCCTTCGGTGACACGGTCGCCGACAACGCCTCCGCGGGCGCCTACGTCCTCGGCACGGAGCGGAAGACGCTCGACGAGTTCGAGCCGCGCGAGGTCACCATGTCGATGTCGATCGACGGCGAGGAGGTCTCGACCGGCACCGGCGCAGCCTGCCTGGGCGACCCGGTCAACGCCGTCCAGTGGCTGGCCCGTTACGCGCGCGACTTCGGTGAGCCGCTGCGTGCCGGCCAGCTCATCCTCTCCGGCGCGCTCGGCCCGATGCGGCCGATCGCCCCGGGCAACACCGTTCGTTCCACCGTGTCGGGCCTCGGCTCGGTGGCCTTCACCGTAGGGAAGTGACCTCGATGAGCAAGACAAGAGTGGCGATCATCGGGTCGGGCAACATCGGCACCGACCTGATGATCAAGGTGATGCGTACGTCCCAGCACCTGGAGATGGGCGCGATGGTCGGGATCGACCCCGACTCCGACGGCCTGGCTCGCGCCGAGCGGTTCGGCTTCGCGACGACCGCCGCGGGTGTCGAGGGCCTGATCGGGCTGCCGGAGTTCGACGACATCGAGATCGTCTTCGACGCGACCTCGGCCAAGGCGCACGTCGCCAACGCGGCCGCGCTCGAGCCCTACGGCAAGCGGCTGATCGACCTCACTCCGGCGGCCATCGGCCCGTACGTCATCCCAGCCGTCAACATCGACGAGCACATCGATGCTCCCAACGTGAACATGGTGACCTGCGGCGGGCAGGCGACGATCCCGATCGTCGCCGCGGTCGCGCGGATCGTGCCGGTGGCCTACGGCGAGATCGTCGCCTCGATCTCCTCGAAGTCCGCCGGCCCCGGCACCCGGGCCAACATCGACGAGTTCACCGAGACCACCTCGGGCGCGATCGTCACGGTCGGTGGCGCCAAGCGTGGCAAGGCGATCATCGTGCTCAACCCGGCCGAGCCGCCGCTGATCATGCGCGACACGGTCTTCACGCTGGTCGAGGGCGGGTCCCGGTCGCTGGAGGAGCTGACCGCGGAGATCACCGAGTCGGTCGAGAAGATGGTCGGTGACGTCGCTGCGTACGTCCCCGGCTACCGGCTCAAGCAGAAGGTGCAGGTGCAGGAGATCCCTTCGGATCAACCGGTTGAGACGCTGCTGGCGGAAGGGGAGACGACCCGGCCGACCCATCAGGTCTCGGTGTTCCTCGAGGTCGAGGGCGCCGCGCACTACCTCCCCGCGTACGCGGGCAACCTCGACATCATGACCTCGGCCGCGCTGCAGATGGCCGAACGCATCGCGGCCGCGAAGGAGAACTGACGATGAGCACGCCCATCTACGTCCAGGAAGTCTCGCTGCGCGACGGCATGCACGCCGTACGCCACCGGATCACGCCCGAAGACGTCAAGCGGATCGTGATCGCCGCCGACGAGGCCGGCGTCGACGCCATCGAGGTCGCCCACGGCGACGGCCTGACCGGCGGCTCGGTCAACTACGGCCCGGGCTCCAACTCCGACTGGGAGTGGATCGAGGCTGCCGCCTCGGTCATCAAGAACGCGCGCCTGACCACTCTGCTGCTCCCCGGTGTCGGCACCATCCACGACCTGAAGCGGGCCTATGACCTCGGCGTACGTTCGGTGCGGGTCGCCACCCACTGCACCGAGGCCGACGTGAGCGCTCAGCACATCGCCGCCGCGCGCGAGATGGGCATGGACGTCTCCGGCTTCCTGATGCTCAACCACATGGCGCCGACCGAGGTGGTCGCGCAGCAGGCCAAGCTGATGGAGTCCTACGGCGCCCACTGCGTCTACATCACCGACTCCGGCGGCCGGCTGACGATGAACGACGTCCGCGACCGCGCCCGCGCCTACCGCGACGTGCTCGACGACGAGACCGAGATCGGCATCCACGCCCACGAGAACCTCTCGCTCTCCGTGGCCAACTCGGTCGTCGCCGTCGAGAACGGCGTCTACCGCGTCGACGCCTCCCTGGCCGGCCACGGCGCCGGCGCCGGCAACTGCCCCATCGAGGCGTTCATCGCCGTCGCCAACCTGTCGGACTTCAAGCACAACTGCGACCTGTTCAAGCTCCAGGACGCCGCCGACGACATCGTCCGCCCGTTGCAGGACCGCCCCGTCCGCGTCGACCGCGAGACGTTGACGATGGGCTACGCGGGTGTCTACTCCAGCTTCCTCCGCCACGCCGAGAACGCGTCGGCCCGCTACGGAGTCGACACCCGAGACATCCTCATGGAGTGCGGCCGGCGCGGCCTCGTCGGCGGTCAGGAGGACATGATCGTCGACATCTGCCTCACGAAGCTCGAGGAGCGCGAGGCGGCGAACTCGGGCAGGTAAGGAACTCGGGGAGTGTGAGGCGCACCTGGTGCGCTTCACACTCCCCGGGTTACCGTCCCTCATGGGCTCGACCGAGGAGCGGGAGGATGCTGCTCGGTTCTTGGCTGCTCAGATGCTCATGCAGGACGGGGTGGCCAGCCACGCGCAGCTGGTCGCCGGCGGGGTGACCAAGGCCGACATCGAGCGGAGGCTTCGGAGGAGGGAGCTCCGCCGGGTCCATCCCCGGGTCTACGTCGATCATGCCGGACCGATGACGTGGACGCAGCGGGCGTGGGCCGCCGTTCTCTACGCCGAGCCCGCGTACCTGTGCTGGACCAGTCTCGAGGAACCGAGGGGTCGCGACGACGGCGCTCCGATCCACGTCGCCATCGACCATGACCGCAGGGTCAGTCCGCAGGACGGGATCGTCATCCACCGGATGAAGAACATGGAACAGCGAGCGTACGGAGGTGTCCCGCCCCGCCTTGCGGTCGAGGACAACGCGTTGGCGATGGCTCACGAGGCCACGCGGGAGATCGATGCCATTGCCCGGCTCGCCGAGGCGGCGAGCAGGACGTACGTCACCGCGACGACGCTTCGTGCGGCCCTGAGCCGTTATCCCTCCATCCGGCGCCGATCCCTGCTCCAGGGTCTGATCGGCGACCTGGACGCAGGCACGCACTCCGTGCTCGAGCACGGCTACCTCACCAAGGTCGAGCGTGCCCATGGGTTGCCTGTCGGAAGGCGCCAGTCCGCACGTCGTGGTCCGGATGGGAACCAGTTCCGAGACATGGACTACGCGGCCCACCAGCTGGTCGTCGAGCTCGACGGATCGCTCGGTCACGAGTCCTGGCGCGATCAGGCGCGCGACGCCGATCGCGCCCTCGACGACCTCGCGTCGACCGGGGCGGTCACCGCCCGTCTCCGCTTCCATCAGGTCTTCGACACTCCCTGTCAGACCGCCACGAGGATCGCCAGGATCCTGAGGCGCAACGGTTGGAACGGAACCATGAGAGCCTGCGGCGAGGCGTGCCGCATGAAGAAGCTTGATCGGACCTGGGGAGTCTGAGGCGTACCTGGTGCGCTTCAGACTCCCCAGGTGCGCCGATCGTCACCGGTCCGGCGTACGCCTAACGAAGCTCGCCGCTGTAGCGGTGGAGCGGAGCCGCGTCACGAGCCGTGTGGGCGTCGACCCCGACCTTCCTGATGGAGACATCACACGCCCCAGGCGCGCTCCAGCTCGGCACGGAAGGTGGTGGGCTCGCGTCCGATCAGATCGGCCAGGGTGGGGTCGGCGGAAGCGAACTCGCCGTGTCGCGCTGCAGCGTAGATGCTCAGCAGCATGTCGGCGGCTGAGGCGGGGGCGCCGTGGGCCAGGATCTGCTCGCGGAAGGCATCGTCGGGGACGACGGTGCGGGTGAACGGCCGCCCGGTGACCTCCGAGGCGATCGTGGCGATGGCGTCGAAGTCGAGCGCCGCCGAGGCGGTGAGCGGTGGGGTGGGTCCCTCGAAGCGGGCTTCGTCGGCAAGGATCGCTGCTGCGGCCTCGGCGAGGTCGTCGTGCCCGGTCCAGGCGACGGGACCGTCGGCGGGGAGGGCGATGTCGCTGGTCGGGCGGGCGGACTCGAGGAACTGCAGCGCGCTGGCGGCGTAGAAGCCGTTGCGCAGCGCGGTCCAGGGTCGACCGGTGGCCCGGAGCATGTCTTCGGTCCGCGCGTGGTCGCGGCAGGGCTGGAAGCGGGCGTCGTGGGCGGCGCCCATCTGGCTGGTGTACAGGATGCGGCCGATCCCGGCCTGTACGGCGGCATCGATGGCGGCACGGTGGCCGTTGACGCACTCCTCGCCGGTGCGGTCGAGGGAGACGAGGAGCAGCTGCTCGGCGCCCTCGAAGGAGCGGGCTAGCGAGGCTGGGTCGTCGAAGTCGCCCTGCCGCACGCGTACGCCTCGGTCGGCGAGATCCTTCGCCTTGTCGGGGTCGCGGACGCTGACCCCGACACGATCGGCATGGACCCGCTCCAAGAGGCGCTCGACGATGCGGCGGCCCAGCTTTCCGGTGGCTCCGGTGACGATGATCATTGGTCCTCCTCATATGTTTCCAGTGGAATCACTTCGATGTTAACACAGGAAATTCCAGCGGAAGCAAAACTCTGATACCGTCGATTCATGGCAACAGAGGACTCGACCGACAGCCCGCGACTCCGCATCGTCGAGGCCGCCATCAAGCTGTTGGAGGACGGTGGCCCCGACGCGGTGAGCACCCGTGCGGTCGCGTCTGCGGCCGGGATGCAGCCGCCCGCGATCTACCGCATCTTCGGCGACAAGGACGGGCTCCTCGAGGCGGTCGGTGAGCACGGCTACGCGCAGTTCCTGGAGCGGAAACAGGCGCAGCTCGATCCTGACGCGCCTGATCTGGTGGAGGAGTTGCGGCGCGGCTGGGACATGGTCGTCGAGTTCGGGGTCTCGCGGCCCGAGCTCTTCGCGGTGATGAACCGAACCGTCGGGGGAGGGGCGGGCGCAGCGCACCGCGCCGGCCTGGAGATCCTGCACGGGCGGGTGCGTCGGCTCGCCGCCGCCGGATGGTTGCGGGTCGACGAGGAGCTCGCCGCGCAGATCATCCAGGCGACCGGCCAGGGCGCTGTCCTGACCTGGCACGCCACGCCCGCGGACCGTCGCGACCCGGAGCTGCTGACCGTCCTGCGCGAGTCCATGGTCGCCGCCGTCACTCACGCCGAGCCGATGCTCACCCGTGCGGAGCCGGGTGCCGCCGCAGCCGCCCGCGCGCTGCGCGCCGCCCTCCCTGAGGGCGCCGACGTCCTGAGCGATGCCGAGCAGAGACTGTTGCACGAATGGCTGACTCGGCTCGTAGGTCGACCGGGGAGCCCTGAGGTCACTGGGTGACGTCAGGGCCCTCCGGTTGGGTGCGCGTGAAAGAGTCGCCCTGTGAGCACTGAGTCTTCTTCGTCCCGGATCGATCTTCCACTGGCCGGCCTGGCCGCCATCTTCCTCGGGTCCGGCACCCTGCATCTGGTGAAGCCGGAGGTGTTCGAGCCGATCGTGCCGCCGCAGCTGCCGGAGACACGCAAGGTCGTGGAGATCTCCGGGGTCGCCGAGATCGTCTGCGCGCTGGGGCTGCTGCACCCGAAGACCCGACGGGTCGCCGGGTTCGCGAGCGCGGCGCTGCTGGCGGGTGTGTTCCCGGCCAACGTGCAGATGAGCGTCGACGCCGGCAAGCGGGCCAACCGGAAGCGCACCGCCAAGTCGGCGGGATTCTTCGCGGGCACGCTCGCGCGGCTGCCGCTGCAGTGGCCGATGATCAAGGTCGCGCTGAGCGCCGGGAAGGGCGAGCGCGGATGACCTACGTGCCGTCGGGCTCTCGTTATGACCAGATGACCTACCGGCGCTGCGGGAACAGCGGGCTCGACCTGCCCGCGGTCAGCCTCGGGCTGTGGCACAACTTCGGCGACGACCTGGCCTTCGAGCGGCAGCGGGCGATCCTGCGTACGGCCTTCGACGCCGGCATCACCCACTTCGACCTGGCCAACAACTACGGCCCGCCCTACGGGTCGGCGGAGGAGAACTTCGGTCGCCACCTGCGCGAGGACTTCGCCGGGCTCCGCGACGAGCTGGTGATCTCGACGAAGGCCGGCTGGGACATGTGGCCGGGGCCTTACGGCAAGATCGGCGGCTCGAAGAAGTATCTGATCTCCAGCCTCGACCAGTCGCTGCAGCGGATGGGTCTCGACTACGTCGACGTCTTCTACCACCACCGCCCGGACCCCAGCACGCCGCTGGAGGAGACGATGGGCGCGCTCGACCAGATCGTGCGCTCCGGCAAGGCGCTCTACGTCGGGCTGAGCTCCTACTCCTCGACGCTGACCCGCGAGGCGGTGGCGATCCTGAACGACCTCGGCACCCCGCTGCTGATCCACCAGCCGTCCTACTCGATCCTCAACCGCTGGCTGGAGACCGACTCGCTGCTGGACACGCTCGACGAGGTCGGAGCCGGCGCCATCTCGTTCTCGCCGCTGGCTCAGGGCATGCTGACCAACAAGTATCTCGGTGGCGTCCCCGACGGCTCCCGGGCGAGCCAGGAGAAGTCGCTGGCAGCCTCGACGCTCACCCCGGAGGTGCTGGGCGCGATCGAGTCGCTCAACGGCCTCGCCGCCGACCGCGGCCAGACCCTCGCGCAGATGGCGCTCGCCTGGGCGCTGCGTGACCCGAGGATGACCTCGGTCGTCATCGGCGCCTCCCGGCCCGAGCAGGTCACCGACTGCGTCGGTGCCCTCGCGGGGCCGGAGTTCACCGCCGAGGAGCTGGCCAGGATCGACGAGTACGCCGCAGGCACCGGAGACGCCATCGACCTGTGGAAGCGCGCGCGGGTCGAGGGCGACCACCGCGAGATCTTCAACTGATCCACGGCAGCGACGTCGCCGGTCAGAAGTACATCCGGACCAGCGGGTCGTCGACGGCGGCGACCTCCGCGGGCGTGCCCGCCGCGAGCACCCTGCCGTCGTCGACCACGACGATCCGGTCGGCGAGACCGGCGGCCGTGATCAGCGGCAGGTCGTGGGTGATGACCAGCAGGGTGCCGCCGGCGTCGGCGTACCTGCGCAGCGACCGCCACACGACGTTGCCGAGGGCGCGGTCGAGCGGGGCTGTCGGGCCGTCGGCGACCAGGATGTCGGGCTCTCCCATCAGGGCGGCGGCGAGCGCGGCCCGCTGGATCTGGCCCGCGGAGTTCTCCTCGGGCAGGAGGCCCATCGGCTCGGCCGGGTAGGCAGCCGCGGCGCAGGCCTCCTCGACGCTTCCCGCGTCGCCGGCGAGATCGCGGAGCTGGGCGCCGACCGGCCTGCCGGGCGCGAACGCGTCGACGCCGTCCTGGGGCACGTAGCCGACGATCCCGTCGACCACCACCTCACCGCTGGCGGTCGCTGAGGCCGGCAGCCGGCCGGTGAGGGCGCGCGCGATCATCGACTTGCCCGCACCCGGCCCGCCGACGAGCGCGGTGATCTCCCCGGGCGCAACGCTCAGGCTGACCTCGGTGAGCACGCGTGCGTGCCAGCGGTCGGTGCGGACGTCGACGGTCAGGTCATGAAGCTCGGCCGCCATGGGGCCAGTGTGGCGCACGAGCCATCGCCAGATCGCCGGCCCGTCGACGGCCGGTCGGCGGATCGCCCGAATCGTCCCGCTCGGAAGAGGCGGATTTGCTAACGTCGCGGGGCCTTCGTTGTTGCAGGCGACCCCACGCTCCGACTCGGTAGGAGAGCCGCATGTCCGCAACCACCGAACCCACCGCGTCGACGCGAGGCGACCGGCTGCTCGCCTGGGTCGAGAGGACCGGCAACAAGCTGCCCGACCCGTTCATCCTGTTCCTGATCCTGTTCTTGGTCGTCGGGGCGATCTCGACGCTCCTGGCGGCGATGCACGCCGAGGTGACGCTGCCCGGTGCCGACAAGCCGCTGGTGATCAACGGGCTCTTCACCGCCGAGGGGCTGACCTGGCTCACGGTCAACCTCGGCGCCAACTTCATCGGGTTCCCGCCGCTGCTGACCGTGGTCACGATCCTGCTCGCCGTGACCGTCGCCGAGCGCACCGGCCTGCTGGCGGCAGCGATCCGGTTGACCCTGGCCTCGGCGCCGCGGTGGCTGCTGCCCTACGCCCTCGGGATCGTCGGTGTCACCGCGAGCGTGATGGCCGACGCGTCGATGATCGTCATCCCGCCGCTGGCCGCGGCGGTGTTCAAGGCCGCCGGGCGACACCCGATGGCGGGCCTCGTCGGCGGGTTCGCGGCGGCGGGCGCCGGCTACTCGACCAGCCTCGTGGTGACCAGCCTCGACGCGCTCTTCTCCGGCATCACCAACTCGGTGACCGCGACCCTGCCCGATCCGGGCGCGGCCGTGACACCGGTCTCCAACTACTACTTCAACATCGCCTCGGCGATCGTGCTCGCGCTGGTCGCGGGCTTCATCATCGACCGCATCCTCGAGCCGAGGATGGTGCGCCAGAACGTGCCGACCGACGAGGTCGCCGTCGACGAGGACGAGCGTTTCGTGAGCAACGACGAGGAGGTCGCCGCGGCGCTGCGCAACAACCGCCGGCCGCTCGACGCCGAGCTCACCGCGCGGGAGCGCAAGGCGCTCTGGGCGGCGATCGGGACGGGCGCTGCCCTGGCCGTCGCGATGGTGCTGGCGGTGCTGCCGCACGGATCGCCCTGGCGCAACGACGACGGCGGTTTCCTGCCCGAGTCGGCGCTGATGGACTCGATCGTCTTCATCACCTTCGTGCTCTTCCTCGCTCCGGGCATCGTCTACGGCTTCGTGGCCGGCACCCTCAAGACGGCCGCCGACGTGCCGAAGGTGATGGGCGAGGGGATCAAGGAGATGGCCCCGTTCCTGGTGCTGGCGTTCATGCTCGGTCAGTTCATCGCGCTGTTCAACTGGTCCAACGTCGGCCCGGCGCTGGCGAAGGTCGGCGCCGATGGGCTGCAGGGCACCGGCCTGACCGGTTTCCCGGTGATCATCGGCTTCATCGTCCTGTGCTCGATCCTCAACCTGTTCATCATCAGCGGATCCTCGATGTACACGATCATGGGCGCGGTCTTCGTGCCGATGTTCGCGCTGATCGGCTTCGAACCCGGCTTCACCCAGGCCGCCTTCCGCATCGGTGACAGCGCGACCCAGGTGATCACGCCGATGAACCCCTACATGTTCGTGGTGCTGATGATGATCAGGAAGTACGAGCCGGCAGCAGGCCTCGGCACCCTGATCTCCCGCACGCTGCCGTTCGTGATCCCGTTCTGGGTCGCCTGGCTGCTGGTGCTGGTCGTCTTCTACTTCGGCGGCCTCGACGTGGGGCCCGGAGTCAGCCCGCGGATGCCCTGACGGCGCGGCGTACGCTCTCGCGCTCGTCGTCCCAGGCGGCGGAGCTGATCCGCCAGCCCTCGGCGGTGCGCACGAACGACATCGTCTTCATGCCTCGCCCCGTGTGCAGCTCGCCGTCGACGCGCCAGCGTTTGCCGTACGCGCCCCACCACTGGGCGATGTCGCCGAAGATCTCGACGCGACCCGGCTCCGGCCACTCCTCGAAGTCGGTGACCTCGCCTCCGGTCAGCAGTGCGAGACGCGGCGCGATGAACGACTCGACGTCGTAGACCTCGACCGGCATCCCGCAGGTGCGCACCACGGTCGCTCCGGGAATCATGATCCGCCGCAGCTCGTCCAGGCGCGCGGCCACGTCGGGCCCGGAGGTGAAGGCGGAGAAGAACCCGCGCACCAGATCCTCGACGGCGGTCCGGTCCGATAGCGCCGTGGCGTCGCCGTCGATGGTGGTCATGGTCGAGAACATAGCCAGGCATTCCGGAGACGGCACCTGATTTGGTGGGTGGACGTCCGGTGGGGCCACCCGAGCAGGGGCGCTAGCCTGCGCTCATGCGGGTCGATGAGTATCTGACGTACGACGCCACCGGGCTGGCGCAGCTGATCGCTGCCAAGGAGGTGACCGCGACCGAGGTGCTGGCCGCGGCGCGAGAGCGGGCGGCGGCGGTGAACCCGCGGATCAACGCGATCGTCGCCGACATCCCGGAGGCCGACGAGCAGGCCGCCGACGAGGCGCTGAGCGGACCGTTCGCCGGGGTGCCGTTCCTGGTGAAGGACCTGGCCCAGGAGTACGCGGGCCACCCGACGACCTACGGCTCCCGGTCGCTGGTCGACGACGTCGCCGAAGAGCACTCCTACTTCACCCGGAGCGCGCTCGACGCCGGTCTGGTGATCTTCGGGAAGACCAACACCCCGGAGCTCGGCTCGAAGGGCATCACCGAGCCGGAGCTGTTCGGGCCGGCCCGCAACCCGTGGAACACCGACCACACCCCGGGTGGCTCCTCGGGCGGCTCCGGTGCTGCGGTCGCAGCCGGGATCGTCCCGGTCGCCGGCGCGAACGACGGTGGTGGCTCGATCCGCATCCCGGCCGCCTGCAACGGCCTGGTCGGGCTGAAGACCACCCGCGGCCTGCTGCCGCTGGGTCCGCACAGCCTGGACCCCTCCAACGGCTTCGTCGTCCAAGGTGTCGTGACCCGCACCGTGCGCGACGCGGCGGGTCTCTACGACGCGCTTGCCGGCGACCAGCCGCTGGCGATGCTCCACGCGCCCCGGCCGGAGACCGCCTTCGCCGAGGCCGTCGCGACCTCGCCGCGCAAGCTCCGCATCGGGTTCACCTCCGCGTCGTCGATCACCGCCCCCGACCCCGAGGCGATCGCGGCGGTCGAGCAGGCGGCAGCCGCGCTGGAGGCGCTCGGCCACGAGGTCGAGGAGGTCGAGGCGCCCTACGACGCGGCCGAGCTCGGCCGCGACTTCCTCAGCATCTGGTTCGCCTCGGCAGCCGCCAACGTCGCCGAGGTGAAGCGTCGCACCGGCGCCAAGGACACCGACTTCGAGGCCGACACCCTGGCCGTCGCCGAGCTCGGCCGCGCCGGGGGAGTGGTGGCGGTCGAGCTGGCGCACATGAACCGCCGCAACCACGTACGCCGCCTGAGCGAGTTCCACGCGGCGTACGACCTGCTGCTGACGCCGACGCTGGCGAAGCCGCCGCTGCGGGTGGGCGAGGTGACCACGCCCAAGGCCCTGCAGACCGCGGCGCGGCTGCTCTACAAGCTGCGCGGCGGCCGGGTGATGCGGGCGACCGGCCTGATCGACCAGCTGGTCGACGAGAACCTCGGCTGGGTGCCCTACACCCAGCTCGCCAACCTCACCGGACGCCCGGCGATCTCGGTGCCGACCTACCGCACCGGAGCCGGGCTGCCGCTCGGCGTACAGCTCTCCGGTCAGCTCGGCGACGACGGTCTGCTGCTGCAGGTCGCCGCTCAGCTGGAGCAGGCGACGCCGTGGGCGGAGCACCGGGCGCTGCTCTGACGGAATTTTCTCTTTCGGGCGCGCGGACGCCTCCGGAGGAGCAGTATCGGAGCATGACGCCCCCACGGCCGGACCTGTTCATGCCCTCGCGTCGCAGCCTTCTCGGCGGCGCTCTCGGCGGGATCACGATGTCGCTGATCGGCGGCGCCGCGGTCGCCTCGACACCGGAGGATCCGACCAAGGCGGGCGCGAGGACGTTCGCGTCGCTCGCCGGTCAGCCACCGACGGTCGCACCTGACGAGCTCACCTTCACCCCACGCACGTGGCTGCGGCCAGGTCATCCCCGCCAGGTCGGCCTCGACCCTCGCCAGATCGCCACCATCCGCACCGAGCTCACCCGCTTCCTCGAGCCGACCCCGGAGAATCCCGACCACCCGCTCTACGCCGGGGCCACCGCGATCGCGGTCAAGGACGGCGTCATCGTCGCCCACGAGAGCGTGGGCAAGGCGCTGCGCTACGGCCTCGACGGCACCACCGTCGTCGAGCTGCCCGACGACCAGCAGGTCGACGCCGGGCTCGACACGATGTGGGACATCGCCTCGATGTCGAAGCTGTTCACCACGACCGCGATCCTCCAGCTGATCGAGCAGGGCAGGCTCGACCTCGAGGAGCCGGTGGTCACCTACCTGCCCGAGTTCGCGCCGCACGGCAAGGACGCGATCCTCCTGCGTCACCTGCTCACCCACGTCTCGGGCCTGCTCGCCGGTCCGGTCCCGTCGCTGTGGGAGGGCTACGACACCTACGAGGAGCGCGTCGCGGCGATCATGGACACGGAGCCGACGCACGCGCCCGAGCAGGTCTACCGCTACTCCGACATCAACCTGATCACCCTCGGGCTGCTGGTCGAGCGGCTCTCCGGCACGACGCTCGACGCCTACGTCCGCGACCATGTGACCGGGCCGCTCGGCATGCACGACACCATGTACAACCCGCCCGCGGACCGCCTCGACCGGGTCGCCGCGACCGAGTACGAACCTTGGGCCGGGCGCCCGATGATCCGCGGCGAGGTGCACGACGAGAACGCCTGGGCGCTCGGCGGCGTCGCCGGCCACGCGGGCGTCTTCTCGACCGCCGCCGACATGGCGAGGTTCGGGCAGATGTTCCTCAACGGCGGCGTCTACCGCGGCACCCGGATCCTGTCGGAGGAGACCGTCCGGCTGAGCCTGCACGACTACACCGGCGCCCAGTTCCCCGGCAGCAGCCGCGGCCTCGGCTGGGAGCTCGCCACGACCTGGTATCACGGCCCGATCTGGTCTCCGGTCTCCTTCGGCCACACCGGCTACACCGGCACCAGCATCGTGATGGACCCGATCGGCCACCAGCTCGTCGTGCTGATGACCAACCGCGTCCACCCCAGCCGTGACTGGGGCAGCAACAACCCGTCTCGCCGCGCGGTCTCCGACGCCCTGGGCATGGCCTCGGCGGTGCGGCCGGCCAGCGGGCGTACGTCGTGGTTCTCGGGGCGCGCGAGCTCGACGGAGGCGACGCTGGACGTGCCGCTGCCGGCGACCGCGGGCGCCAGGCTCCGGTTCAGCTACTGGTTCGACACCGAGCCGCTCTACGACTACGGCCGGCTGCGCTACTCCACCGACGGCACCACCTTCAGCCCGCTGCCGTTCACGCTCGAGGGCGGCGGGTTCGACTGGGAGACCAGCGAGGCGGTCGACGGCTACGGCGGTCGGCGGTGGCTGCGGGGCAGCGCCGACCTGCCGGCAGGCACCACCGCGCTCAGGTGGATCTACGAGACCGACGCGACCTCGCAGGGTCGCGGCATCTTCGTCGACGACATCGTGGTCAGCCAGGGGCGGCGTACGTTGTTCGACTCCTCTCGTCGCGCCGACGCGGCGCGGATCGTCACCGACGGCTGGGCGCTCAGCGATCGGTGACGTGTCACCGATAACCTCGGCGGCATGAGTGAGCGCCAGCGAATGACAACGGGCCTCAGGCCGCCTTCTCGGTATTCTCTGACCTTCGCTACCGAGGCGGCACGATGAGCGAGCCGCAGCGGACGAATCCTTTCCTGCTCAACCAGCTGCGTGACGAGGCCGACGCGAAAGCGCTCGTCACCAGGGCGGTCGAGTCGAGCGCCGCGGGCGCGCCGCAGGGCATCCTCGACGCGATCCGCGGCAAGCTCCACGAGCTCGGTCCGGAGCTGGTCTCGGTCTCCCACGACCTCGCCGAGCACCCGGAGACCAGCTTCGAGGAGCACCGCAGCGCCGCCGGCCTGGCCGAGTTCGTAGAGGCTCACGGCATCGAGGTGGCCCGCGGTGCCTACGGCCTCCCGACCGCGCTCTACGCCTCGGCCGGAGGCACGAAGGAGGGGCCGACGATCGCGGTGCTCTCCGAGTACGACGCCCTGCCCGGCATCGGTCACGGCTGTGGGCACAACCTGATCGCCACCGTCGGTGTCGGTGCGTTCCTTGCCATCGCGAGCGTGATCGACCGCGTCGGCGGCCGGGTCGTCTGGCTCGGCACCCCGGCCGAGGAGGGCGGTGGTGGCAAGGAGCTGATGGCGCAGCAGGGTGCCTTCGACGGCATCGACGCGGCGATCATGGTCCACCCGTTCACCTATGACAGCTCCGAGCCGGTCTTCCTCGGCCGCCGTCAGCTGAAGGTGACCTACGTCGGGGTGCCGGCCCACGCCTCCATCCAGCCGTTCATGGGGCGCAACGCCCTCGATGCGGCCAACCTGCTCTACACCGGCGTCGCGCTCAACCGGCAGCAGATGCCACCCACCGACCGCGTGCACGCGATCATCACCGACGGCGGGCTGCGCCCCAACGTGATCCCGGAGCGTTCGGCGGTCGAGTTCTACGTACGCTCGGCCTACCCCGAGACGCTCAAGATCCTCTCCCAGCGGCTGGAGGAGATGGCGATGGGCGCGGCGCTGATGACCGGCTGCGGCGTCGAGTTCAGCTGGGACGAGTCGCCGGTCTACCTGCCGATCCGCAACAACGCCGGGCTCGCGCAGGCGTGGAACCGTCGCTACCAGGAGCGCAACCACACCGTGCTCGCTCCGGGCGTCGTGCCCGACCTGCTCGCCGGCTCCACCGACTTCGGCAACGTCTCCTTCCGCATCCCCGGCCTGCACGCGATGGTCAAGATCGCCGAGCCCGACGTCTCGCTGCACAGCCGCGAGTTCGCCGCTGCCGCGGTCACGCCGTACGCCGACGAGGTGCTCGTCGACGCCGCCTACGGTCTCGCCGGGGTCGCCGTCGACTACCTCTCCGACGCGAAGCTGCGCGACGCGGTGCGTGAGGAGTTCGAGGACGCCGGTGGCGCGGTAGACGTCAACGAGTTCTTCGGCTGAGGCGAAGCCCGAAGCAATATGTGCGGCTGAAGCGACTGATTAACGGTTGATGACGATTCGGCAGCGGTAACCGGATTACCTCTTCACAACGGGAACCCGAAGGGGCATTGTTCGCTTCGTCGATCACTCAGATGGGGAGCACAGCAATGCCTCGTAACACCCGAAGACTCCGCCCTGTTGTCGCCGTCGCCGCAGTTGCTCTCGCGGCCGCCGCAGTCGCCAACCCGGTCGCGAACTCCGCCTCGGCCAAGCCTGGGAAGCACCTGGTCGATATCCAGCTGCTCTCCTTCAACGACTTCCACGGCAACCTCGAGGCGCCGTCGGGGTCGAGCGGGCGGCTGGTCACCGGCCACCAGATCGATCCGGCGACCGGCAAGCCGGTCGACGAGACCGCCGACGTGGGCGGCGTGGAGTATCTCGCCACCCATCTGGCCGAGGCCCGCAAGGGCCACGATCGCTCCCTGACCGTCGCTGCGGGCGACCTGGTCGGCGCCTCGCCGCTGCTCTCGGCCGCCTTCCACGACGAGCCGTCGGTGGAGGCCCTCAACAAGGTGGGCCTCGACGTGACCGCGGTCGGCAACCACGAGTTCGACGAGGGCTACAAGGAGCTGCAGCGCATCGACGCCGGAGGCTGCATCGACGACGGTGACGGCAAGGACAACCAGAACTCGTGCGCCGCCCACGAGTTCAAGGGCGCCGACTTCGACATCCTCGCCTCCAACGTGGTCGAGGACGCCAGCGGCAAGACCATCCTCCCGTCCTACTCCATCAAGGAGGTCGACGGCGCCAAGATCGGCTTCATCGGGATGACCCTGGAGGGCACCCCCGACATCGTCACCGCCGAGGGCGTCAAGGGGCTCACCTTCAAGGACGAGGTCGAGACCGCCAACGCGCTCGTGCCGGTGCTGAAGAAGAAGGGCGTCAAGGCGATCGTCACGCTGATCCACGAGGGCGCCAACCTGCCCAAGGAGAAGTGGACCGACCCGGCGACCGGCACCGTCCACGAGGTCAACGCCTCCTTCGACTACACCTGCGAGGGCGGTGGCGAGCTGATCGCCGACTCGCCCATCGTGCCGATCGCCGAGGGCCTCGACCCGCAGATCGACATGGTCGTCACCGGCCACACCCACAACCCCTACGTCTGCGACGTACCCGACCCGAAGGGCAAGTCGCGCCTGGTCACCTCGGCCTCGTCCTTCGGGCGCCTCTTCACCGAGACCAACCTGAAGTACGACCTCAAGAAGCACGACATCGTCCGCTCCTCGGTCAAGGGGTCCAACCTGCTCGTCACCCGCGACGTGGCCAAGGCGCCGGAGCAGACGGAGCTGATCAACACCTACAAGGAGCTGGTCACCCCGATCGCCTCGCGCGTGCTCGGCTCGATCTCGGCCGACGTCAACCGCGTCCAGAGCCCCGCCGGCGAGAACGCGCTCGGTGACCTCATCGCCGACGCCCAGCTCGCCGACGAGTCGACGGTCTACAACGGGCAGGCGCCGGTGATCGCGTTCATGAACCCCGGTGGCATCCGTGCCGATCTGACCGCGGCCAACTCGCCCTACGGCGAGCCCGTCGGCGACGTCACCTTCGACGAGGCGTTCACGGTGCAGCCGTTCAACAACTACCTGGTCTCGCTGACCATGACCGGCCAGGACATCTACGACCTGCTCACCCAGCAGGTCACCGGCGCCAACGCCGGCTCTCACAAGATCCTGCAGGTCTCGAAGGGCTTCTCGTACGAGATCAGCCCCTCGGGTCCCGTCGACGGCTCCGTCAAGCTCAACGGCGAGCCGATCGACAAGGCCGCGTCCTACCGGGTCGTGACCAACAACTTCCTGCAGGGCGGCGGCGACGCCTTCGAGGCGTTCACCAAGGGCACCGACCCCTACTACGGCGGCCTCGACATCGACGCCTTCGCCAACTACCTGGAGGCCAGCTCGCCCTACACCCCGGGCGCGCTCGACCGCATCACCGGCACCCACTGAACGAACCCCGAAACGAGACAGCGTCCGTACGCAGCGGGCCCGACCAGCTCTGAGCTGGTCGGGCCCGCTGTGGTCTCCGGGTGTGGTCTCCGGGTGTGGTCTCCGGGTGTGGTCTCCGGGTGTGGTCTCCGGGTCGGGTCAGCGCGATCCGGCGAGCACCGATTCATCGGTGGTGTCGCCGGCCGGCTCCCGGCGCGGACGGGGGATGAGGAGCACGATCAGCGCCCCGACACCGGCGGCGAGCGCCCCGATCACGAAGCAGAGCTGGAAGGCTCCGGCGGTCGGGATCTCGGGCGTGCCGGGCGCCAGGACCATGGTGCGACTGGTCAGCACGATCGCCATGACCGCGCCCGCGACCGTGGTGCCCATCGAGCGCATCAGGCTGTTGAGCCCGACGCTCGCCGCGGCCTCGGCCGCCGGGACGTTGCTGAGGATCAGCGTGGGCATGGCCGCGTAGCCGATCCCGACGCCCGCCGAGGCGACGCAGGAGGCGAGCATGAGCTGCCAGGGGGCGTCCATCAGGAAGACCGCGACGACGTAGCCGGCGGCCAGCACGAGCGCTCCGATGGCCATCGTGCCGCGACCACCGAGGCGGGACAGCAGCCGCGAGGAGACCGGGGTGAAGAGCATCATCATCAGCCCGGCCGGCGCCATCCACATGCCCGCCTGGAAGATCGTCTGGCCCAGGCCGTAGCCGGTGGCCTCGGGCATCTGGAGCAGCTGCGGCACCACGATCGACTGCGCCATCATGCCGAACCCGATGAGCACAGCGGCGATGTTGGTGAGCAGCACCGGCTTGCGCGCGGAGGTGCGCAGGTCGACGAGCGGGTCGTCGTGGCGCAGCTCGTACCAGCCCCACAGGAGCAGCACGACGATGCCGCCGATGATCATGCCGATGGTCTCCGGCTGACCCCAGCCCCAGTCGTTGCCCTTGGAGACACCGACGAGCACGCCGACGAGACCGACGGCGAGCCCGAGCGCGCCGACGAGGTCGAGGCGGCCGGGGTGGGCGTCGCGTACGTGCGGGACGACGGTCGCGGTCGCGATCGTGACGAGGAGCGCCAGGACGGCAGAGACCCAGAAGAGCATGTGCCAGTCGAAGTCCTGGGCGATCCAGGCGGCCAGCGGCAGACCGAGCGCACCGCCGACGCCGAGCGTGGCGCTCACCCCGGCGACCGCGGTGTTGCGCAGGTGGACGGGGGCGACCTCGCGCACGAGGCTGATCGCGACGGGGATGTAGCCCATCGCCATGCCCTGGAGCACGCGACCGACGAGCACCGGGCCGACCGCGTCGGAGAGCGCGACCACGAGAGAGCCGACGACCAGCACGATGCCGGAGATCACCAGCACCGGCTTCTTGCCGTAGAGGTCGGCGAGGCGGCCCGTGACGGGCATCGTGACCCCGGCTCCGAGAAGCGTCGCGGTGACCACCCAGGAGGAGGTGCTGGCGGTGGTGGAGAGCAGCTCGGGGAGCTCGCTCTGGATCGGGATGACCAGCGACTGCATCAGGGCGGCGCAGAGGCTGCCGAAGCAGAGCACCACGATGACGGCGACGGCGCCGCCGTTCGAGCGGGGCGGCCGCTGGTGAGCGGTCGCCCCGGTGGCGGAGGGCGGAGCGGAAGTCAAGGTACACCTCGGGTGTGTAAGTTACATATCAGGTGTGTAGACTACACACCATGAGGTTCGAACCACAACGCACGGAGGTGTGATGCCGTCCACAACACCGTCGTCGACGGACCGGACCCTCGATCAGGTGCGTGCTGGTCTGCGCGACGAGCGCCGTGTCGCCTCGTTGCTCTGGCGGCTCGAGGTGCATCGGCGTCTCGCCGAGGACCGCAGCGCGCTCAACCAGTCGGACGGGCGGCTGCTCTGGTTCCTCTCCGACGGCCGGCCTCGTACGCTCCGGGAGATCGCCGACGGCCTCAACCTCGAACAGTCGACCGTGAACCGCCAGGTGAACGCCGCGCTCTCGGCCGGTCACCTACGCCGTTTCGCCGAGCCTGGGCTGCCGGCGCGGCTGATCGAGCCGACCGAGGAGGGGCTCGCCCTCTATGAGGCCGCCTCGGCGCGGGCGCTCGGTGCGTACGCCGACGGGCTGGCCGCGCTCGGCGACGACTCCGACGAGTTCCTCGACCTGCTCGAGACCTTCGTCGGTGCCTACGGCGAAGCGGTGCGCGAGTAGGCCGACGCGGGCATTCGCCGGACGAGAGCGGCTGCGGATGCGGCCGCCGCGGAGATGCGACCGCCGGAAACCCCGCACGCCCGCAGGCAGGTGGCGGCGATCGCGTCGGCGGTCGCGGGGTCGATCGTGGCACCGATGCCGCGCAGGCTGGTCACCACCTCCACCAGGTGCATGAGCATCTCGCCGAGATGGCGTGGCTCGGGGGTCTCGGAGGTTCCGGGGGTGGCGACCCGGGCGGCGAGCCGGCCGTAGGCTTCGGCAAGCTCGACGCGGGTGCTCCGAAAGGCGTCGTAGGCCCCGCTGCTGGTCACGTCGGGGAGGGTGGCGAGCATGCCGACGTTGTGGGGCGCCTCGGCCAAGGTGTGGACGTCGACCAGGGCCAGTGCATAGAGCGCGGTCTCGTCGGTCTCGGTCGCCGCCAGCTTCTCGATCTCTTCGACCTTGTCGACCGCGGGGCGCACCGAGCGCTGGAGCAGCTCGGCGAGGATCTCGTCCTTGCCGGTGAAGTGGTAGTAGAGCGACGCCTGGCGGATCCCGACCCTCTCGGCGATCTCCCGGGTCGAGGTGGCCGCGAAGCCCTTGGTCACGAACAGCTCGGCCGCGGCGTGCAGCACCTGGTCGTGTGGTGAGGCGGTGGTGGTCGGTGGCACGAGACGTGGCCGTCCGGGGTGTGCTCGCTGGGCGTTCATCGAGGCCCTACCTTCCTGTCGGCGTCGACCCCGAGCTCATTAGAGCATGATATTCTCCTCATGCCAACGTTGATGCCGATCCGGACGCCATCTATGTGCCTGGCCACATGGTGGTCGACCTGCGACCTACACGAGGAGGCAGCTGCCGTGCCCCGCCCCGACCACCGCGCCGCCGAAGCGCTGACCGAAGCGCTGCGGGATGCGCGTCGCTCCGCGGGGTTCACCGGTGCCGGGCTCGCCGACGCTCTCGGTAGTGGCTGGGCCCAGCCGAAGGTCTCCAAGATCGAGTCCGGCCGGCAGGTGCCGAGCGCCGCCGACATCCAGGCCTGGGCCGAGGCGACCGGCGTCGACCCGGAGAAGTTCGTCGCGCTCCACGCGCGCGCCCGCCACGAGGTCTCGGCCCTCCGGGAGGCCCGTCGTTCAGCAGGTGGCGTCGAGGGTCGCCAGGAGGCGTACGCCATCGCCGAGTCCGCTGCGCAGGTCCTGGCCAGCGTTCACCCGAGCATGGTCCCCGACCTGGTGCAGACGCCCGACTACGCCCGCGCCCTGCTGGCGCTGGCCGGGGCGGGCGGCGGCGACGCCGACCCCGAGGAGGCATCCTCCGCCATCGCGTCCCGGCTTCGCCGTTCGGCGGTCCTCTACGAGCCCGGCCGGTCGATCACGATCCTGCTCGGTGAGGCCGCCCTGCGTCATCTGATCGGTTCGCCGAGCATCATGCGAGCGCAGATCGAGCACATCGGCAGGCTGGCCACCAGCACTCGCGCGACGATCGGCATCGTCCCCTTCGAGAGCGTGCCGGTGCTGCTCCGTCACGGGTGGGACCAGCGCGACAAGATCGTCACCGTCGAGACCACCGCCGGTGACCTCGAGGTCGCCGACCCCGCCGAGGTCGCCCGATACGAGCGCTGGACCCGACTCCTGCTCGAGCACGCTCTGGTCGGCCAGGAAGCCGCCGACCGGTGTGCCGAGATCCTCGAACGCCGCGAAGACCGACATCGACCCGGTGGCGCGACACCCTGACCTCTTTGGCGCCGCGGCCGCCGCGTACGGCAGACTGTCCCCGGGCCGTTAGCTCAGTTGGTAGAGCAGTGGACTTTTAATCCATGGGTCGTCGGTTCGAGCCCGACACGGCCTACCGCACACGCGTGGCTCGAGCCTCCGCCCGAGAGATCGGGCGGAGGCTCGAGCCGGTCGCTACCGGCGCGCGGCGGCAAAGCCGGCGATCTGGTCGGCGAGGATCTGCGGTGCGTCGAGCTGGACGAGCGTACGAGCGCCGGGCACCTCGACCAGCTCGGCATCCGTGAACGCCTGCTGGAGGCGGCGGCCGAGGTCGAGGGTGAAGGAGCGGTCGGCCGTGCCCCAGACGATGCGGACCGGCCCCTGGAAGTGCTTGAGCCGGGTGGAGACATCGAGCAGCTCGCGCGGGTCGAGGGCACGGAGGAGGCGTACGGCATCGTCTCGGACGCCTGGTTGGGTCAGCGCTGGTTCGATCCACGATCGGGTGAGCTGGGCGTCCGGCTCGTTGACGAGCAGCCCGAACCCGAGCGGAGAGTGGCGGAGCATCGTGCTTCGCATCGGCAGCAGGTTGAGCTTCATCCTCCGCGAACCCTTGAGCAGCCCCAGGATCACGTTGAACGGGAACGGTGGGAAGGCCTCGAAGGCGTCGCAGTTGGCCAGCACCACACGCCCGATCCTGCTCGCGTCGGTGTCGAGCACGAACTGCACGAGCCCGCCGCCGGTGTCGCTGCCGACGAGGGTGACGTCGTCGAGGTCGAGCGCGTCGAGGAAGGCCAGGATCTGGCGGGCGATGCCGCGCGGGCTCTGGTCGGCGTCGGGGTGCAGGGGAGTGGGGTGGGAGCCCAGCGGCCAGTCGGGAGCGTAGGACCGGATGCCCTGCTCGGCGAGGAGATCGGCGACGCCGGACCAGACCGAGCCGTTCATCAGGAACGCGTGCACGAACACGACCGGCGGCTGGGTGGACTGCTCGGGCCCGGCAGTGCGGTAGTGGACGGTGCCGCTGGGCAGATCGATGGCTGACATGAGATCTCCTTCGCCATGGAGTAACATACAGTGTGTATGGAACTTACGGACAGATCGTATGAAAGTTTCCCGACGGACACAAGAGGAGCGGACCGCGGCGACGCGCGCCGCTCTGATCAGCGCGGGTAGGGCTCTCTTCGCCGAGCACGGCTTCGCGGGCGTCGGCACCGAGACCCTGGTCCGTGAGGCCGGTGTCAGCCGGGGTGCCCTCTATCACCAGTTCGGCGACAAGACGGAGCTGTTCGCGGAGGTCCTCGCCGCCGTCGAGGCCGACGTCACCCAGCGACTGGCGGAGGCGGTGCCGGCGGGCGACGGCGACATCGACCTCGTCACGGTGATGAGACAGGCCGTGGAGACCTGGCTCGACGCCTGCGAGAGCCCCGAGGTGCAGCGCATCGTGCTCGTCGACGGCCCCTCGGTGCTCGGCTGGGTGCGGTGGCGTGCCATCTGCCAGCCCTACGTGCTCGGCATGATCGAGATCGTGCTGAGCCAGGCGGCCGCCGACGGTCAGCTGATGCCGCTCCCGATCAAGCCGCTGTCGCACCTGCTCATCGCCGTCGCCGACGAGGCGGCGATGTTCATGCACGCGGCCGACGACAGGGCGGCCGCGCGGGCGGAGATCGTCCAGATCATCGACGCGCTCGTGCGTGGGCTCGTCGTGGACCGAGGGTGACCGGGGCGAGCGCGGCACCACTATCAGAACGGGCAGTGGAAGGCCAGCAGATCGCTGGTTTCGGGCCTCTGCGGCGGCACGTTGGCGGCGCCACGTACAAAACCATCGGCCAAGGGGGTTCCCCCAGGCTCACTAGTTGCTAATGTCACTCCCGCAACAGGTGCAAGTTCCAGAAGGTCTGACGCCTGCGGAGTTTGTGATCCAACGGCGTTTCTGCTCTGTGCCCACCCAGGCCCCGGTCTGGGAACACAGGTCGGAGCGACGTGTCACCCGCATCTGATGTGGGGCCGCCGAACCTGGCGGCCTCTCGCCCCGACTAAGGAGTATCGAGCACATGGCTCAGGGCACCGTTAAGTGGTTCAACGCCGAGAAGGGCTTCGGCTTCATTGCGCAGGAGGACGGCGGCGACGACGTCTTCGTGCACTACTCGGCGATCCAGACCAACGGCTACAAGTCGCTGGACGAGAACCAGAAGGTCGAGTTCGACGTCACCCAGGGCCCGAAGGGCCCGCAGGCGGAGAACGTTCGCCCTCTCTGAGAAACCAAGACGATCTCGGGTTCGGCACCTGTCGACACTGATCATCTGCAACGAGGCCCCAGCCGTTCGGCTGGGGCCTCGTCGTCTGTGCTGTCGTCTGATTGGGGCCTCTCAGGCTCCTGTGTCACGCTTGATATGACAACTTTTGGTGGTTCTTCGCGGATCAGCGCGCAGATCAACCAAGACTGGGCGATGATGTGACGACGAGCTCTGAGGGTGACGTGAGGAGGCGACGGAAGTGGCTGACCAGTTCGATGTGACGCTGGAAGATCCTGAGCTGCTCCTCGAGGTCGAGCTCACCACCAACCTCATCGTCGCCGCCACCGAGTCCGAGGATCACCTCTCCCAGGAGGAGATCGACCGCATCCTCGGCATCATCCCCTGACTGGCCCCCCGACCGGCCCCTGAGCGGGGCCTCGGTCAGCAGGTCGCGAAGAGGAGCGGCCCGTTCGCGAGGTCGGAGAGCACGGCGGTGTCGTTCTTCGGCTGGAGCTGCATGGTGACGACCTCGTCGTCCGCGGCCACCTTGCCCAGCTTGAACCGTTCGTCGAAGCTGCCGCCCTGACCCGGCGCCGGGCCGACGGCGAGCTTGGCCCGGGAGTCGGCGTTGGTGCGCGCCTGGTCGTCGTTCTCGAACGCCATCGACGCACGTACGTCGCCGCCCGGCTCTGCCGCCATCGCGAAGCCGGCGATCGGGTTGATCTCGCCGGCGTTGTCCACGAGCGCGTCCGCCTGGTCCTGGTCGGCGGCCATGGAGTCGCCGAGCCCGATCTCGCGGCAGGTGTAGTCGCCGTCGTAGATGAACGCCGAGAGCGGGTCGCCGAGCCTGCCGGCCGCGGCTGTCATCGGCTCGTGCAGGTCGCCATCGCCGAGCTTGTCGACCTGGTCGCTCAGGTAGCGGCGGCCGTCGGAGGCGAGGATGAGGTCGCGCTCGGGCAGGAATGCGATGTAGCTGATCTGCGGGGTGGTCTCGGAGTCGACCCCGGAGTCGGTGAACGTCGAGAACGGGACCAGGGTGCCGTCCCAGACGCCACCGTCGTTCGGATCGTCCTTGGGGGCCTCGAAGCCCATCGAGGTGAGCTGCTCGGCGAGGTGGTCGGAGTCCATGTCGTCGAGATGCGCGATCGTCAGCGCGCCCTCGGTCGACTGGGTGAAGAGCTCCCAGTCGATGGTCGCCGGTGACCAGCCGAAGTGCTGCTGCAGCAGCCCGGAGGAGTCGGGCAGCACCGAGGTCGAGGTGAGGTCGCTCGAGTAGGCCTTGTCGATCATCTCGTGCACCTCCTCCGGGGAGGAGTCGGCGTCGAGGTCGGCACCGACGCTCTCGCGGATGCCTTTCCAATCGGTGAAGGAGACCCGGGTCGCCTCGGCAGGTGCGAGTCGTAGCGCCTCGTCCATGTCGCCACCGCGGGTCACCCACGCGCGGGCCAGGACGACGACGAGAGCGATGACGACGACGCCCACGATCACGGTCACCACGGGGTGCGTGCGCATGGTTCGTACGGCACGACCTGCCCACGTCGTGGAGCGGTCGAAAAGCTGGCGGGTGCTGAGCATCCCGACGAACCTTAGACGACGCGGCATCTCGCGGACATACCCGCTCGGCCCGATCCTGGTCGACATACTCTGGGGCCATGCCCGAGATCCCGGCCGCCGGCGTAGTGGTTTTTCGCGAGCACGACGACAGGACCGAGGTGGTGCTGGTCCACCGACCCAAGTACGACGACTGGTCCTTTCCCAAGGGCAAGGTCGATCGCGGTGAGCAGGTGCCGGTCGCCGCGATCCGTGAGGTGCGCGAGGAGACCGGGCTGCGGGTCACACTCGGACGACCGCTGCCGTCGCAGCGCTATCCGGTCGTGGCCGGCGAGAAGGTGGTCCACTACTGGGTCGGCCGGCTCGCCGACGGTGCCGACGACGACGTCGACGGCTATCAGGCAAACGACGAGATCGACGCCGTCCGCTGGCTCTCGGTGAAGAAGGCGCGCCGCCGCCTCACCTACGCCCACGACCGGGAGACGCTGCAGCACGCCGAGGACGTACGCCACCCCAGCGCGCCGCTCATCATCCTCCGCCACGCCGCGGCCGTCGGCCGGTCGGCCTGGTCCGGTGACGACGAGGAGAGGCCGCTCGACGACACCGGCCGCGCCCAGGCGGTCACCGTGGCCGGCCTGCTGGCGGCCTACGGCGTCGGCCGGATCCTCACCTCGACGAGCACCCGCTGCGTGCAGACCGTCACCCCGTACGCCGGGCTCGCCGGTCTGGAGCCCGAGCGGATGAGACGGCTCAGCGAGGAGGGCGCCGAGGAAGATAGCGTGTCGGCGCTGGTCGCCGACGTCGTCGGTGACCTGTCGGTTCCGACGGTGATCTGCACGCACCGACCGGTGCTGCCATGGCTCTTCGCGGGCCTGGGTGTGCGCAACCCGAAGCTGGCGAAGGGCGAGCTGATGGTGCTGCACATGCACAAAGATGAAGTGCGAGCAGTTGAGGCACTCCAGGCCTGAAACCGGCCCGAGGGTGGCTTGTTCATCTTCTGTGCCCGTAACCGACATGGACATGCCATCGACATTGTTTTCCTCGTTCAGCCTGCGTTCACCTACGTCGAGTTTCCCGTCCACCTCGACTCCTTACGGTCATCGAGACAACTCCGAATCGACTGCATCCTCAGGAGACTTGCGTGAACACCACCTCGCTGCGCCGGGCGTTCGTCCCGGCCATCACGGCTGCGACCCTTGCTCTCGCCATCAGCGCCTGCGGCGCTGCCAACGAGCAGGACAGCGGCAGCGAAGGGGAAGGCCTCTCGGGCACCATCAAGGGTGGCGGCGCCTCCTCGCAGGAAAAGGGCCAGGCGGCATGGGTCGCCGGCATCCAGGACGCGAACCCCGACCTCAGCGTCGTCTACGAGCCGGTCGGCTCCGGCTCCGGCCGTGAGGGCTTCGTCTCCGGCGGCTACCTCTTCGCCGGCACCGACTCCGCCCTCAACGACGACGAGGGCGAGCTCAAGGGCGCCAAGGAGAAGTGCGGCGGCGACCCGATCCAGGTCCCGGCGTACGTCTCGCCGATCGCCGTCGCCTTCAACGTCGAGGGTGTCGACGAGCTCAACCTCGACGCCAAGACGCTGAGTGCGATCTTCTCGGGCAAGATCACCAAGTGGAACGACAAGGCGATCACCGCGCTCAACCCGGACGCCAAGCTTCCGGACACCGCGATCACCCCGGTCCACCGCTCCGACGACTCGGGCACGCAGGAGAACTTCACCGACTACCTCTCGCAGGCCGGTGACTGGGCCGAGGAGCCCGACGGTGAGTGGCCCTCCAGCGTCAAGGTCGGCGAGGGCGCCGACGGCACCTCCGGTGTCGTGACCTCGCTCTCCGGTGCCGGTTACATCGGCTTCCTCGACGAGTCGGCCGCCCGTGAGAACGACCTGACGGTCGCCAACATCAAGGTCGGCGACGAGTTCGTCGAGCCGAGCCCCGAGGCCGCCGCGAAGATCCTGGCCGCCTCCAAGCCGGCCGGGCTGAGCGACAACGACATGGCCGTCGAGGTCGCCCGCACGACCACCGAGGCCGGCGTCTACCCGGTCGTGCTGGTCTCCTACCTGCTGGCCTGCCCGTCCTACGAGAACGCCGAGGACGCGGCCAACGTGAAGGGCTACCTGGAGTACATCCTCTCCGAGGAGGGCCAGAAGGCCTCCGCCGAAGAGGCCGGCTCGGCGCCCCTCGACCGCAAGATCGCCGACAAGGCGCTCGAGCTCGTCGGTGGCATCAAGTAAGTGTCCTCACGTCTGATCTGATCGCCGTCCGGGCGGTGGCTGCGGCCGCCGCCCGTACGGCTGTCTTGAACCGAAACTAGAAAGTCGAGGAATGCCTGTGACTGTCGCCGCTGACCCCGGCGCCGACCCTGGCGTTGACACGAAGTCGGAGCTCTCCGGCCGTGGCTCGGTGGGTGATGTCGTCTTCCGGGGCCTCGCCGTCACCGCTGCCGCCCTGATCCTGGTGGCGCTGGCAGCCGTCTTCATCTTCCTGGGGCTCGAGGGCTTCCCAGGGTTCAACGTGGACGCGCAGCACTACACCGGCCAGGGCTCGTTCCTGGGCCTGGTCGTGCCGCTGCTCTTCGCGACGATGTACGCCGCCGTGCTGGCGCTGATCATCGCGGTGCCGTTCTCCATCGCGATCGCCCTCTTCATCAGCCACTACGCCCCGCGGCGCATCGCGGCCCCCGTGGCCTACATCATCGACCTGCTCGCCGCGGTGCCCTCGGTCGTCTTCGGCCTGTGGGGCGCGGTCGCGCTCGGTCCCTACCTGGTGCCGGCCCACACCTGGCTCGCCAACCACCTCGGCTGGCTGCCGTTCTTCAGCGGCCAGCCCTCCGGCAACGGGCGCACGCTGTTCACCGCCTCGATCGTGCTGGCCGTGATGGTCCTGCCGATCATCACCTCGATCTGCCGCGAGGTCTTCGCCCAGACCCCCCGTCTGCACGAGGAGGCGGCGCTCGCGCTCGGCGCGACCCGCTGGGAGATGGTCCGCTACGCGGTCTTCCCCTACGCCCGCTCCGGCATGGTCTCCGCGGTCATGCTCGGCCTCGGGCGCGCCCTCGGCGAGACCATGGCGATCGCGATGATCGCCTCGCCGAAGGTGGTCGTCTCGCTGTTCATCGTCGGCACCCAGAACCCGCAGACCATCGCGTCGTACATCGCCCAGGGCTACAAGGAGAGCACGCCCGACCGGCTCTCCGTGCTGATCGCGACCGGCCTCGTGCTGTTCGCCTTCACCTTCCTGGTCAACGCGCTCGCTCGCTGGATCGTCGCCCGAGGGAGGGCCAAGTGACCAACATCGACCCTTCTGTCAACGACACGGCCCAGCTGGAGACCAGGCTCTCCCACGCCACGCTCCCGCGCGGCGCGCAGTGGCTGGTCGGCATCGCCGCCGTCGCGCTCGGTGGCCTGGCCCTGGTGCTCGGCCTGAGCATCGTCGCTGCCGTCGCGATCGGCCTGCTCGGCTTCCTCATCGGCTACCCGCTGTGGGCGCTGCTGGTCGAGAACAAGCGCTCGGCGACCGACAAGCTCATCACCGGGCTGGTGTGGACGGCCTTCGGGGTCGCGGTCATCCCGCTGATCTGGCTCGTCTACATGGTCTTCGCCCGCGGTCTGGCGACCATCAGCCCGGAGTTCCTCACCTACTCGATGCGCTCGGTCACCGGCGACGATCAGGGCGGGCTCTACCACGCGCTGATGGGCACGTTGATCGTCACCGGCATCGCCGCGGTGATCTCGATCCCGATCGGCATCATGACCGCGATCTACCTGATCGAGTACGGCAAGGGCAACCGCCTGGCCAGGTCGATCACGTTCCTCGTCGACGTGATGACCGGCATCCCGTCGATCGTCGCGGGTCTGTTCGCGTTCGCGCTCTTCACCCTGATCGTCGGGCCGGGCACGCGCTTCGGCTTCGGCGGCGGTGTCGCGCTCTCGCTGCTGATGATCCCGACCGTCGTGCGCTCCACCGAGGAGATGCTCAAGCTGGTGCCCGACGACCTGCGCGAGGCGTCGTACGCCCTCGGGGTGCCGAAGTGGCGCACCATCACCCGGATGGTGCTCCCGACAGCCATCGGCGGCATCGTCACCGGTGTCGTGCTCGCGATCTCGCGAGTGATCGGTGAGACCGCGCCGCTGCTGGTCGCCTCGGGCTTCAACCCGAACATGAACGGAAACGCCTTCGACGACAGCCCGATGATGACCGTGCCGGTCTTCATCTACACCCAGCTGTCGGAGGCCACCGGCAAGGGCGTCGAGTACGCCTGGGGTGGAGCGCTCGTGCTCTTCATCCTCGTCATGGTCCTCAACCTCATCGCCCGCATCATCGGCACGATCTTCGCCCCCAAGACCGGGCGCTAGGAGTAACACATGTCCATCCAAGTCAAGGACGCCAGCATCTTCTACGGCGACTTCAAGGCCGTCGAGGACGTCTCCATGTCCATCAAGCCGAAGGCGGTGACCGCGTTCATCGGTCCGTCCGGCTGCGGCAAGTCGACCTTCCTGCGCACCCTCAACCGGATGCACGAGGTCATCCCCGGCGCCTACGTCGACGGGAAGATCTCCATCGGAGGTCAAGACATCTACGGCGCCGGGGTCGACCCGGTCGCCGTACGCCGCAAGGTCGGCATGGTCTTCCAGCGGCCAAACCCGTTCCCGACGATGTCGATCTACGACAACGTGCTGGCCGGCAACAAGCTGAACTCCAAGCGGATCAAGAAGGCCGAGGCCGACTCGATCGTGGAGAGCGCGCTGCGCGGGGCCAACCTGTGGAACGAGGTCAAGGACCGTCTCGGCAAGCCCGGCATGGGTCTCTCCGGCGGTCAGCAGCAGCGGCTCTGCATCGCCCGCGCGATCGCCGTCCAGCCCGAGGTGCTGCTCATGGACGAGCCGTGCTCGGCGCTCGACCCGATCTCGACCGCTGCGATCGAGGACCTCATCCACGAGCTGAAGTCCGACTACACGATCGTGAT
The DNA here is from genome assembly GCF_006716315.1 of Nocardioides albertanoniae. NCBI lineage: Bacteria > Bacillati > Actinomycetota > Actinomycetes > Propionibacteriales > Nocardioidaceae > Nocardioides > Nocardioides albertanoniae. The sequence goes on from NZ_VFOV01000001.1 coordinate 845,706, forward strand.
CGTCACCCACAACATGCAGCAGGCCGCCCGTGTCTCCGACGACACCGGCTTCTTCAACCTGAAGGCTGCCGGCCAGCCGGGCCACCTGGTGGAGTTCAACCCCACCAAGCAGATGTTCACCAAGCCCGACAACGCCGACACCGAGGCCTACATCTCCGGTCGCTTCGGCTGAGCTTCGGCTGAGCGCAAAACTGCCGAGTCGGCGCATCCGACCCCTCTCGCTCGCTTCGCTTCGCGAGGCACGGGGTCAGATGCGCCGACTCGGCGGGGTTTTTACGGGAGCTGGAAGACGAAGTGGCAGATCAGGTAGGTGAGAGCCGCGACACCGCCGGCGGCGGGGAAGGTGAAGACCCAGGCCGCGACGATCGACTTCGCGATGCCCCAGCGGACCGCCGAGAACCGCTTGGTCGCGCCCACACCCATGATCGCCGAGGTGATCGTGTGCGTGGTCGAGATCGGGGCCTCCCAGACGTACGCCGTGGTGTAGAGCACCGAGGCGGCGACCGACTCGGCGGCGAATCCGCGGGAGGGGTCCAGGTGGATGATCCGGCGGCCGAGGGTGCGCATGATGCGCCAGCCACCCGACATCGTGCCGAGCGAGATCGCGGTCGCGGCGGCGGCGATGACCCAGAAGGGGAGCCCCTCGTCGGCGCTCAGGAAGCCACCGGTGACCAGGGCGAGAAAGATGACGCCCATCGTCTTCTGGGCGTCCTGGAGGCCGTGACCGAGCGCCATCGCGGCGGCCGAGATCGTCTGGGCGATCCGGAAGCCTTTCTGCGCACGGTGCTGGTTGGTGCGGCGGAAGATCCACATCACCCCGAGCATCACGCCGAAGCCGAGGCCGAAGGCGACCACGGGGGAGACGAACATCGGGATGACGACCTTCTCCAGCACCGTCATCCAGTTGACGAACGCGCCGGCGGCGATGGCCGAGCCGGCCAGACCACCGATGAGGGCGTGCGAGGAGGACGAGGGCAGGCCGAAGTACCAGGTGATCAGGTTCCAGGCGATCGCGCCGAGCAGCCCGGCCATCACCACGGTCAGACCGTGCGCGCCTGATGGTGGGGTGATCGTGTCGGAGACGGTGTGGGCGACCTTCTGGCCCAGGAATGCGCCGACGAAGTTCATCACCGCAGCGAGCAGAAGGGCGATCCGCGGCGTGAGCGCGCGGGTGGACACGGAGGTCGCGATGGCGTTGGCGGCGTCGTGGAAGCCGTTGGTGTAGTCGAAGACCAGGGCGACGACGACCACCGCGATGACGATGGCTAGTTCCACGGTGTCAGGATTCCTTGACGGCGATCTGCTCGACGGTGTTCGCGACGCTCTCGAACCCGTCGATCGCGTCCTCGAGCGACTCGACGATGTCCTTCAGCTTGAGGACCTCCATCGCGTCGTACTCGCCCGAGAAGAGCTTGGCGAGGATGCGGCGGTGGTTCTTGTCGCCCTGGTTCTCGAGACGGTTGATCTCGATCCAGTACTCGGAGAGCTCCTTCATGGAGCGCAGGTTGGGCATCGCGGCCGCGGTGAGCTCGGCACACCGCTGGAGCACGGTGACCTGGTCGGAGAGCTCGGCGGGGAGGACGTTGACGCCGTAGACGAAGATCTGGTCGACGACCTCGTCCATCGAGTCCATCACGTCGTCGAGACCGGAGCCGAGGGCGTAGATGTCCTCACGGTCGAACGGCGTGACGAAGGTCGAGTTGACCTTCTTGACGATGGCGTGAGTGGACTCGTCGGCCGCGTGCTCCGCGTCGCGCATCCGTCGAGCGACGTCCTCACGATCTGCGGACTCACTCAGCATCTCGGCCAACAGCGAGACACCGTTGACGAGGTGGTTGGCGGAATCGGCGAACAGGTCGTAGAACGACGTGTCGACCGGTCGGATACGGAAACGCACGGGGGCTCCTGGACATCGCTAGGCAGAGTGCCGACCCATGGTAGGCGAGTCCCCTTGACACGGCGAAAGTCAGGGGCTTGTTCAGCCTGTCGATGCGCGCCGGCGCTGCCGCTGCCGGGCGATCAGCGACGCCTGGAGATGGTTGGCGGCGTGGTTGCGGGTCCAGGATCCGTCGGGCCCCAGCACCCAGGCGTCGGTGGTCGGCTCGAAAGCCAGGTCGAAGAGCGCGCCGGCCTCCTCGACCAGATCGGCGGTGGGGAGGCGTACGAGCACCTCGACCCGGCGGTCGAGGTTGCGGTGCATCATGTCGGCCGAGCCGATCCACGCCGCGGGCCCGTCGCCGTCGTCGGTAGCGTCGTTCTCGAACCAGAAGATCCGCGAGTGCTCGAGGAACCGGCCGAGGATCGAGCGCACCTCGATGCTCTCGCTGAGCCCCGGCACACCCGGGCGGAGAGCGCAGATGCCACGCACCAGCAGCTGCACGGGCACGCCGGCCTGCGACGCCAGGTAGAGCGCGTCGATGACCGCCTCGTCGACCACGGAGTTGGCCTTCATCCGGATCCGGGCCGGCCTCCCGGCCAGGTGGTGCGCGATCTCGGCGTGGATCTGGTCGATGAGCCCACGGCGCACGCCGTCGGGAGCGACGAGCAGCTGCTCGTACGTCGCCTCGCGGCTCCAGCCGGAGAGGTTGTTGAACAGGTGGGCGATGTCTTCGCCGATGCCTTCGTTGGTGGTGATCAGCCCCATGTCCTCGTAGTGCCGGGAGGTCTTGGGGTTGTAGTTGCCGGTGCCGATGTGGGTGTAGCGGCGGATGGAGCCGTCGGGCTCCTCGCGCACCACCATCGCCAGCTTGCAGTGGGTCTTGAGGCCGACCAGGCCGTAGACGACGTGGCAGCCGGCCTGCTCGAGCTTGCGCGCCCAGCGGATGTTGGCCTGCTCGTCGAAGCGGGCCTTGATCTCGACCAGCACCAGCACCTGCTTGCCGGCCTCGGCGGCGTCGATCAGGGCATCGATGATGGGGGAGTCGCCCGAGGTGCGGTAGAGCGTCTGCTTGATCGCCAGCACCCGCGGGTCGGCGGCAGCCTGCTCGATGAAGCGCTGCACGCTGGTCGCGAACGAGTCGTAGGGATGCTGCAGGAGCACGTCGGCGCGACGGGCCGCCTTGAAGACGTCGACCGGCGCGGCCGACTCGACCGGCGCGAGCGACGGGTGGGTGCTCGGCACGAACGCGGGATACTTCAGCTGCTCCCGGTCGATGTCGGCGATGCCGTGCAGACCGCGCAGGTCGAGCGGGCCGGGCAGCCGGAAGACCTCCTTGTCGGAGATGCCGAGCTCGGAGACCAGCAGGTTGAGCGTGGAGTCGGTCATCGACTCCTGCACCTCGAGGCGTACGGGCGGGCCGAAGCGCCTGCGGAGCAGCTCCTTCTCCAGCGCGGTGAGGAGATTCTCGGTGTCGTCCTCCTCCACCTCCAGGTCTTCGTTGCGCGTGACCCGGAAGGTGTGCACCTCGATGATCTCCATGCCCGGGAACAGCTTCTGCAGCCGCTCGGCCATGACCTCCTCCAGCGGCACGAAGCGGTCGTTGCCCAGGGGCACGAAACGGCTGAAGATCGGCGGCACCTTCACCCGCGCGAAGTGCTTCTTCTTGGTCTTCGGGTCGCGGATCCGGACCGCGAGGTTCAGCGAGAGACCGGAGATGTAGGGGAAGGGGTGGGCCGGGTCCACCGCGAGCGGGGTGAGCACCGGGTAGACCCGCTCCTTGAAGAGCTTCTTGCAGGCCTTGACCTCCTCCGGCGTCAGATCCTCCCAGTGCAGCAGCTGGATGCCCTCCTCGACGAGGGCCGGCTTGACCTGCTCGCGGAAGACCCGAGCGTGCCGCTCGGAGAGCTCGCGGGCCGTACGCCAGATCGCCTCGAGCACCTCGCGAGGCATCGTCCCCGAGGCTGCCCGCAGGGCCACGCCCGCCGCGATCCGACGCTTCAGGCCGGCGACGCGCACCATGAAGAACTCGTCGAGGTTGGAGGTGAAGATGGCCAGGAAACGTACGCGTTCGAGCAGGGGCAGCGTCTCGTCCTCGGCCAGCTCCAGCACCCGCTCGTTGAACCGCAGCCAGGACAGCTCGCGGTCGAGGAAGCGGTCCTCGAACTTCTCGACCTCGGCCAGCGCCTCGTGGTCGGGGATGTATTCGGGCTCGACGTCGAAGGGCTGGTCGGGGACGGCGGTCAGGCTGACCGTGTCCTCCGCCGAGCGCGTCGGTGCCTGCGGGTCGAGACTCATGGGGCCAGTGTGACGCACCGCCATGACCTTGCGGGAGACAAGATCCGAAATCTGAGGTTCGCCTGGTCTGCTCGCCGGGTGAACTACCTGTTACATCGTGTCCGACTGGCCGGTAGTTTGAGCGCATGGCGATTCTCAAGAGCGTGAAAGACCTGATCGAACCGTTGCTGGTCCCGGCGCTGGACCCGATCAAGGGCCGGCTGTTCACGACGGCGCTCAACCTGCCCGGCACCGTGCAGCGCAAGATCGTCGGCAAGCCGGTGACGTACGACGGGCAGACGCTCGCGGTCGACACCCAGCTCATGCTCGCGCTGATGAAGGTCTCCGGCGAGCCGGACCCCTCGACCCTGCCGATCCCGAAGGGCCGGGTCGCGCTGCTGCGGCAGTCGCAGCTCGGCGGCGGTCACCAGGAGATCGGGTCGGTGCGCGAGCTCTGGGTCGCCGGTCTCAAGGCGAGGCTCTACTCGCCGACGGGCGCCTCGGGCAACGACCCGCTGCTGGTCTTCGTGCACGGTGGCGGCTTCATCTTCGGTGACCTGGACAGCCACGACGCCCCCTGCCGTCTGCTCGCCAGCGAGTCGGGGGTCAAGGTGCTCTCGATCGACTACCGGCTCGCTCCCGAGGCACCGTTCCCGGCGGCGTACGACGACTCCGTCGCGGCCTTCCGGTGGGCGGTCGACCATGCCGCCGAGCTCGGCGCCGACCGGTCCCGGATCGGGGTGGGCGGCGACTCGGCCGGCGGCAACCTGGCGGCCGGCGTCGCGCTCGCCGTCGGTGACGACTGCGCGTTCCAGCTGCTGATCTACCCCGTCACCCAGTCGGGGGAGGTCACGCAGAGCCGTAAGGACCTCGGCGAGGGCTTCTACCTGACCTCGGGGTTCATCGAGGCGGCCACCAGCAACTACCTGCCCGAGGGCACCGACCTCTTCGATGCGCGCCACGCGCCGCTGCACGCCGACATCCCGGAGAGCGGCATCGCACCCGCCTACGTCGCGACCGCCGGCTTCGACCCGCTGCGCGACGAGGGCGAGGCGTACGCCACCAAGCTCGGCGACGCCGGGGTCACGGTCACCCACAAGCGCTACGACGACCAGATCCACGGCTTCTTGAACGTGGTCGGCGCCGGCCGTACCGCCCGCGCCGCCGTCCTCGAGCTCGCTCAGGTGCTCAAGACCAACCTCTGAGCACAGAGCGGCTCGCTAGTGCGTAGCCGGCGACTGCGCCGCCGGATGCGTGCTAACGAGCCGCTCAGCCGGCCATGTCGGGGCGCCAGCGGAGCACCTCGCGCTGGAAGGCCTCGGGGTCGACCATCGACTTGTCGACCTTGACCGCACCGGCTTCGTCGGTGTTGAACTCGACGACCCACTCGTCGGTGGCCGGCTCACCCTTGATGGTGATGTCGGTGTGGGTGTCGTAGAGGTCGTAGGTGTGGCTCTGCTCGTCCTTGCGGACGTCGAGCACACCTTCCTCGGTGACGGTCACGGTGCTCTCGGTCATCAGCGACCCGTCTTCGGGGGCGAAGGTGCGGACGGTGAGCTTCTTGCCGTTGAGCTTCTCGCCGGAGTCGGTCGTCTCGGGCATGGTGGTGCCGGAGGCGGGCGTGTCGGCGCCGGGGATCTTGGTGGAGCCACCGGACACCTTGGCGCCGGGGAACTTGCCCGACTCGGCGAGCTTGACCGCCGCCAGCCAGCCGCTGGAGCGCTGGGGGAGTGCGTCGCTAGGGGTGTCGGGCAGGTCGAGCGGATCCGAGAGCGGGTCCTTCGACTGCTTCTTGCCGCCGTTCTTACCGCCGTTCTTGGCGCTCGAGCGCTCGGGCAGGGTCACCGGCGCGGTGGGCGGGCCGGCCTGGGGCGGTGCCGGTGAGGTGACCGGGGCGGGCGCGGTCGCCTTGGGCGGCTCGACGTCCGGGAGGTCGGCCGGGTCGGGAGCGTCCGGGATGGGAAGCTTCGCCTCCGGCGGCGAGGGAGTCGCCGCCAGGGTGAGCTCGAGGGCCTGCATCGCCCGCTTGTTGGTGCTGCCGCCCTTGACCGTGAGCATGACGGCCTCGCGCAGGTCGGCGAGCTGCTTGGCGAGCTGGGCGCTGCGCCGCTCGGCGATCTGACGGTCGCCGATGGCCCGCTCGACCAGCTCGGTGTTGTGCAGGATCGATGCCTCGACGGCCTGGCGGTCGATCGCCTTCTGGCCGGCGACCTCCTCGGCCTCGGTGCGCAGGCGTACGGCCTCGGCGGCCAGCTCCTGCACGTCGGCGAGACGGTTCATCATGTCGGTCATCCGGCGCTCGGCCTCGTCGCGCTCGATCGCCTGCTCGTTGACCAGCTCGGTCATCGACTCGTGCGCCGTACGCAGCGCGCGCTCGGCCGCGCGACGGCCCTCGTTGGCGTCGGTCGCAGCCCGCTCGGCGGCGCGGCGGCCCTCGAGGGCCTGGACGGCGAGGTCGGCGTGCTCGGAGGCGCGCTGGTCGGCCGCGATCCGGGCCCGGTTGGCGTTCTCCGCCGCCCGCTCTGCCTGCGAGGCGAGCTCGGTGAGCTCGCGGTAGCGGTCTTCGTTCTCGTTGGCTTCGCGCGCGGCGGCGGCAGCGAACTCGGCGTACTGCTTCGCGCTCTTCTCGGCCTCGAGCCGGGCGTCGCTGGCGGCGTCGGCCGCCTTGAAGGCGCGCAGGGCGGCTTCCTCGGCCTCGGTGCGGGCGGCGAGCGCTTCGGCCGCCACCGCGTACTGGTCGGCAGCGGCGGCCTCGGCCGCGGCCCGGCTCATCGCGTGGTCCTCGGCGTTGGCATCGGCGGCCTGCCGGTCGTCGAAGGCCTCCTTGGCGGCCTCTTCGGCCTTGGCGCGGGCGCTCTCCGCCTTCTCGGCAGCGGTGTGCGCGGCCGCTGCGGCGGTCTCGGCCTCCTTGCGAGCCTCCTCGGCCTCCTCGGCCTGGGTGGCCATCGCCACCGCCGACTCCTCGGCGGTGATGCGGGCGGCGGCGGCCTTCTCGGCCTCGGTGGCACGCTCGTTGGCTGCCTGCTCGGCCGCCTGGCGCGCGGTGAAGGCGGTCAGCGCCTCCTCGGCGCGGCCGGCGGCGGCCGTGTCGGCCTCCTCGCGCATCCGTGCGAGCTCCTCGGAGCGGCTGTCGGCCTCGGTGCGCGCGGTGTAGGCGGTCTCGGCCGCCGTCTCGGCCTCGCTGCGGGCCTGGTGGGCCGCGCGGGCCTCGTCGGCCGCCTTGCGGGCGGCCTTCTCGGCTGCCGCGAGGGCGTCGCGAAGCTCCTCCATCTCCTCGACGCGAGCCTCGGCCTCTGCCTCGGCGAGGCTGCGCGCCGCGTGGGCGGCCTGGGCCATCTCGGCGTGCTCGGTCGCCTTCGTGTGAGCCTCGGCGGCGGACTCGGCAGCCGCGGCGGCCTCCTCGGCCCTGAGGCGAGCGTTCTCCTCGGCCTCGGTGCGAGCGATGGTCTGTGCCTCGGCGGCCTGGGAGGCCTCGAGGTGGCGCCGCTCGGCCTCCTCCAGCTCCTTCGCCTTGGCGACCGCGGCCTGCTCGGCCTCGGCGCGCTCCTTGGCGCGGGAGTCGGCGAGCTTCTCGGCCTCGACGCGGGCGCGGGCGTACTCCTCGGCGGCCTTCTCTGCCGCCTCGCGCGCCTGGTGCGCGTCAGCGGCGAGCTCGGCGTGGAGCTTGGCGGTCTCGTCGGCCTTGGCGCGCGCGGACGCGTGCTTGGCCGCGGACTCCTCGGCCACCAGCCGCTCGGCGGCCTGCTCGGCGGCCGCATGCTCGGCGGAGATACGGAGCGACTCCGCTGCGGCAGCGGCGCGAGCCAGCTCTGCAGCGCGCGCCGTCAGGTCTTCCTCGTCGTCCGGCTGGGCGGCCGTATCCCGGCTCCACCACTTGCCACTGGGGGTCTGCGTGCTCACGACGGTGAATGCTAACGGCGAAGTAGGTGGTTCGTGGAGTCTCCGAGAGGAATAACACGACTGCTACCTGGAACTACACCGTTGGCATTCGGCTAATAGACGATCGCCTGCACTCCATCGCGCAAGATCTCCTCCGAGAACACGAACGCACCCTTGATGTTTACGCCTTCGATCAGATCGTCCTCGGTGAGCTCTCGCCGCGTGGCGCACTGGCTGCAGACGGTGACCTGGCCGGTCTCGAGGATCAGCGCGATCAGCTCGTTGAGAGGGGTCGCCTTCTCGAGGGCGAACTCCTCCGCGCGGCCCGGCACCGCGAGCCAGGTGGCCTCGCCGGTGAGCCAGAGCGACACCTTCGCCCCGGCCGTCGCGGCCGCCGAAGCGACCGTGAAGGCCTGGTTCGTACGCTCGGGCGCCTCTGCGCCCACGGTCACCTTCACCACGAGATCTCGCATGCGGAGCAGACTAGCGTTTCGAGTCACGCCAGGAGTACGCCTAAACTCGGTGTGTGGCTTTCGAACTTCCGGAGAATCTTCACCCCGACGCCGGTCCCTGCGCCTGGATGCTCGGCACCTGGCGAGGCAACGGGCACGGTGACTACCCGACGATCGACAAGTTCGAGTTCGGGCAGGAGCTGATCTTCACCCACGACGGTCGGCCGTTCTTCCACTACTTCGCGCGCTCGTGGATCATCGACCCGGAGTCGGGCGAGAAGGTGCGCGACGCGGCGCTGGAGACCGGCTTCCTGCGGTTCCGCCCCGGCGGCGACGTCGAGTGGGTGATGACCCACAGCACCGGCATCGTCGAGGTCTGGTACGGCAAGGCGGAGGGCGGCAAGCTCGACCTGGCCACCGACGCGGTCGGCCGCACCGAGACCGCCAAGGAATACACCGCCGGCAAGCGGCTCTACGGCAACGTCGAGGGCGACCTGCTCTACGCCTTCGACATGGCGGCGATGGGGCAGTCGCTGCAGCCGCACCTGTGGGCGCGCCTCCAGCGAGCGACCCAGTAGCAGCGATGGCCGTGGCACGGAGCGAGTCGCGAAACCCGGAGGGCGCCGGTCAGGCGTCGCCGGATCCCGCGACGCGCGCCGACTGGCGCGAAGCCTTGCGGGCGAAGGGCTATCGCCTCACGCCCCAGCGCGAGCTGGTACTCGCCGCCGTCGAGAGCCTGCGGCACGCCACCCCCGAAGAGGTGCTCGCGGTGGTGCGCGAGTCGTCGGCGGCGATCAACCTCTCCACCGTCTACCGCAACCTCGAGGTGCTCGAGGAGCTCGGCCTGGTGCGCCACGCACATCTGGGGGAGCGGGCCTCGACCTATCACGCGGTCTCGGGGCGGCCGCATTTTCATGCCGTCTGCAGGAAGTGTCAGAAGGTCACCAGTGTTGACCCCACTGTGGCCGACGGAATCTGCGGACGGCTGCGCGAGGAATACGCCTTCGAGGCAGATGTCGCTCATCTGACCGTCTTCGGGGTGTGTGTCGACTGCAACCAGGAGCCAACATGACCACCGCCAGCCCACTTCTGTCGCTGCCCGGAGCTGTCGCCGGCGACGGGGTCGACGCGCCCGTCGCCGCCCACTACGGCTCGTTCAACCTCGAGCAGCGCACCCTCACCTCCGGTGAGGGCTTCGTCGATCTCTCTCATCGCGACGTGGTGCGGGTCGCCGGGCCCGACCGGCTGACCTGGCTGCACTCGCTGACCTCGCAGGCTTTCGAGGGCCTCGGCGCGGGGGTGTGGACCTCGGCGCTGATCCTGTCGCCGCAGGGTCACGTCGAGCACTTCTTCTCCGGCGTCGACGACGGCACCGCGTTCACGGCCTGGACGGAGCCGGGCGCCGGCGAGGCCCTGGTCGGCTTCCTGGAGCGGATGAAGTTCTGGTCCGACGTGACGGTGACGCTGGAGCCCCCGCTGGCCTCGGTCTGGCGGCCGGCGCAGGGCTACTCGTTCGTCCCGCGCGAGTCGTTGGAGACGTACGCCCAGGCTGCCGGCCCCGCCTGCGGGCTGTGGGCCTTCGAGGCGCTGCGGATCGAGCGCGGCGAGCCGCGCTTCGGCATCGACACCGACCAGCGCACCATCCCCAACGAGGTCGGCTGGGTGCCGGGATCGGTGGGGGAGGCCGGCGCGGAGTTCGCGGTGCATCTCGACAAGGGCTGCTACCGCGGGCAGGAGACGGTCGCGCGCGTCCACACGCTCGGGCGCCCGCCCCGACGCCTCGTCCTGCTCCACCTCGACGGCTCGGAGAACCGACTGCCGGCGGCCGGCTCGGAGCTGGTCAACGGCGAGAAGACGGTGGGCTTCGTGGGCTCGTCGGCTCGTCACCACGAGCTCGGCCCGATCGCGCTGGGCCTGGTCAAGCGCAACGTGCCCGTCGACGCGCAGCTCGTCGTCGACGGCATGCCGGTCACGCAGGAAGTGCTCGTCGACCCCGAGATCGGCCTCCACGTCCGCCCGCTGCGCTGACGCAGACCGTCAGCGCGGCTCGCGAGCGACCGTCTTCAGCGCGAGGGCGGCGAGGTCGTCGCCGGTGAGGCCGGGGTAGCCGTGGCTGAGCTCGCGCCACTCGGCGGGGATCGCTGCGGTGCCCCAGCGGGCGCCGAGGAGGCCGCCGGCGATCGCGGCGACCGTATCGGTGTCGTTGCCGATCCGGATGGCGGTGTCGAGCGCCTCGACGTAGTGGCTCCCGGGGTCGGTCTCGGGCACCGGGGTCTGCGCGATCGACGACCACGCGGCCTGCAACGCGGTCACCACCCAGCCGTTCGGGTTGAACGTCGACGGCGGCTCGGTCTCGGCCTCGTCGAGCCTCTCGGACCAGAAGGCGGCCTCGGTGGGGGGAGAGGAGCGCGAGGCCGGAGCGTACGTCGATCTCGCCGTGCATCACCGCGTGCTGGATCGCCAGCGACCAGAGCGCGCAGCCGGACCGGGCGTGCTCGTCCCAGTGGGTCAGCGCACTCACGGCGTCGGCGGCGGCCACGACGGCGGCGCGGTCGTCGAGATGGCGCAACGGCACGGGCGCGGTGCGCATCAGCGAGCCGTTGCCACCCGTGTGGCCGGTCGCCTTGTGCAGGGCCTCGGACACCTGCCGCAGTCCCGCAGCGCTCGGCGCCGGCCCGACGGTGCCGAGCACCCGGGCGGTCTGGTTGCCGATGTCCTTCGGGTCCGACTCCGCCCAGGTGCGGAAGCTGCGGCCGACCGCGGTCAGCCCCTCGTCGGTGCGCAGGTCCAGGCCGCTCGCGGCGACGTCGAGGATGCACCACGACATGGTCGTGTCGTCGGTCCACTCCCCGGGCGCGAACGGCCCGAGGCCGCCGCCGAGCATCTGCGCCTTCTCGTCGGCGCCGAGCCGAGGGCGGTCGAACTCGTAGTGAGCGCCGAGGGCGTCGGCCACGGCTGTCCCGAGGACGGCGCCGACGGCGCGGTCGAGCTGAGAGTCGGTGAGCTTCACACGACCTGAGGTTAGGCCGTGTCCGTCGGGCGGCGGGTGTATTGCACGTGCGTGTCCGCCGCGGCCCGGGTGAAGCCCAGGCCCTCGTAGAGGCGTACGGCCGGGGTGTTGTCGCCCTCGACGTAGAGGTGGATCGCCGCGACGCCGGAGGCGGCCAGATGCTCGAGGCCGAGGAGCGTGACCAGCTTGCCGAGCCCGCGGCCCTGGGCGGCGGGGTCGACGCCGACGACGTAGACCTCGCCCTCGGAGTCGCTGTGGCGCTTGGTCCAGTGGAAGGCCAGCAGCCGCTCGCCCTCCCAGGCGGTGATCAGCCCGGCCGGGTCGAACCACGACTCGGCCATCCGCTCGGCGAGGTCGGAGGCGGTCATGCCGCCCTGCTCGGGGTGGTGCGCGAAGGCGGCGGCGTTGACCCGGAGCAGCTCGGACTCGTCGCCGGGCTCGAAACCCCTGACGACGACCCCGTCGGGGGTGGCCGGGGCCGGCGGGAGATCCGCGGCCGCGCGCCGCATCACCCACAGCTCCCGGGTGCGTTCCCAGCCCTGGCTCGTGGCCAGCCGGGCCGCCGCGGGGTTGTCGCCGTGCGACCAGGCCGTCGTGCCGGGCTCCGTCGCCGGCGCCCGGAGGAGCAGCTGGCGCCCCAGCCCGACGCCGCGGTGCTGGGTCAGCACCACCAGCGACAGCTCGGTCCCGATCAGCAGCCCGAATCCGCGTACGTCACCCCAGATCGTGGCCGCCTCGGGACGGTTGCGCAGCGTCAGCAGCGTGGCTTCGTCGAGCGGGGCCACCCCGTCGTACGCCTCGGTTGCCTTGGTGATCGCCAGGACCTGCTCGACGGTGAGTGCCATACGAGGAGCGTAATCGGCGGGTCGGAGCGCGTCAGACCGCGTCGGCGCCGATCCGTGGCGCGGGGGTGATGCGCGCGCCGTCGGCGGTGGCCTCCTTGCCCTTCGAGGGCACCACGAACCGGTAGCCGACGTTGCGTACGGTGCCGATGAGGGTCTCGTTCTCCGGGCCGAGCTTGGCGCGCAGACGACGCACGTGGACGTCGACGGTGCGGGTGCCACCGAAGTAGTCGTAGCCCCACACCTCGGCCAGCAGCTGCTGGCGGGAGAAGACGCGACCGGGGTGCTGGGCGAGATACTTCAGGAGCTCGAACTCCTTGAAGGTCAGGTCGAGCGTGCGGCGGCCGATCTTGGCGGTGTAGGTGGCGTCGTCGACGACGACCTCGCCGGAGCGGATGACGTGGGCGTCGGGGTCGGAGGCCTCGCGAGCCGCCGAGATGCGGCCGATGCCGAGCTTGATCCGGGCCTCGAGCTCGGCCGGGCCGCAGGTGTGCAGCACGACGTCGTCCATGCCCCAGTCGTGGGAGACGACGGCGAGGCCGCCTTCGGTGACGATGAGGAGCACGGGCACGTCGGTGCCGGTGGCGCGGATCAGGCGACACAGGTCGCGTGACTGGGCGAGGTCCTGCCGGCCGTCGACCAGCAGCAGGTCGGAGTCGGGCGCCTCGAGGAGCGCGCTACCTTCGGCGGGGAGGATCTTCACGTGGTGACCGAGCAGAGAGAGCCCGGGGAGCACCTCGGTCGAGCACTGGAGCGAACTGGTCAACAACACGAGCGAGCTCATGGGATGGTGCCTCTCGGTCAGCGAAAGAGGAGCACCGAAACGCAACACTGAGCCTCGGTGAGGTGATCGTTGGACCATATTATCGAAACCTCGAGGTGACATAGGAAGGTTGTCCACGAGAAAGTGACGAACGCAATAGAGGTTCACTACTGGGCCGCGGCCAAGGCCGCGGCAGGCACCGGGTCGGACCGGATCGAGGCAGACGGCCCGCTGACGCTGGCCGAGGTCGTACGCCGCGCGGTCGATCTCCACGCCGGCACGCGCCTCTCCGAGGTGCTCGCGGTGTGCTCCGCCATGGTCGGCGACCAGCCGGTCGGGTCCCAGGATCCGGCATCGGTCGAGGTCGCGCCCGGGTCGACGGTCGAGTTCCTCCCGCCCTTCGCCGGGGGCTGAGGATGAGGTTCTCGGGATTAATCGGCGCGGGCGAGGGGTTGTGCCCCTCGTGAGCACCGGAGCCTGGATCGCCGTCGCCGCCATCGTGATCGCGCTGGCGTTCGGTCTGTTCCGCCTGCTCACCGACGGCCATTTCCGAGGTACGAAGGAGCTCGCGGTGTCCGACGAGCCACATGCCGTGCCGGAGCCGCGCGCGTGGGACGCGGTGACCGATGCACTCCACGAGCGCGACGCGGAGCGCGGTGAGCGGGCCACCCTCGTGCAGTTCTCCAGCGCCTTCTGCGCCCCGTGCCGCGCCACCCGCCGGATCCTCGGTGAGGTCGCCGAGATCGTGCCGGGCGTGGTCCACATCGAGATCGACGCCGAGCACCACCTCGACCTGGTGCGACGCCTCGACATCCTGCGTACGCCGACCACGCTGGTGCTCGACGGTGCCGGCGCCGAGGTCGCGCGCGCGACCGGAGCGCCCCGCAAGGAGCAGGTCCTGAGCGCGATCCCGACCTACGATCTCGAATCCTGAAACGCGCGTCCGCGATGCGAGACATTCATTTCGCGTCCGATCCGGCTCGCGCTACTGTCATTCCATGTTCTCGACCATGCTGACCAAGCGCCGCGCAGTGGACCACTGCCGCGTGCGCTCGGCGCTGTGTCGTTCCTGCCGCTGAATCCCGAGATTTGTCGATCGAGTCGACCCTGGGGATCGCTTCGCCTGTCAGGCTCGTCCTGACGATCCCCTTCTCTCTCGCAGGAGCTGACCCATGTCCGAGACCTCAAGCCAGACGGCGCCCAAGACCGGCATCGATCCGCGTGGCCCGCAGTTCGCTGCGGCGCTGACCGTTGTCGTGCTTCTCCTGGCGCTGCTGCTCCCACAGCCGTGGGCGCTGGTGGTGACCGCCGTCCAGACGGTGCTCTTCGCCATTGGTGCGGGTCTCGGTGTGCAGCGCACGCCACACGCGTGGCTGTTCAAGACGCTCCTGCGCCCCCGACTCAGCGCTCCGCACGAGCTCGAGGATCCGGCACCGCCGCGTTTCGCCCAGGGTGTCGGCCTGGCGTTCACGGTCGTCGGCCTCGTCGCCTATCTCCTCAGCGCGACGCTCGTGGCCCAGATCGCCCTCGGGTTCGCGCTGCTCGCGGCCGTGCTCAACGCCGTGTTCCGGTTCTGCCTCGGCTGCGAGGTCTACCTCCTGATCAAGCGCTTCGCCTGATCCGCACGCATCCCAACAAGCATCAACCCCAGTGAAAACCGCGCCGCTCCGGCGCAGACGAAAGGTACCCAGATGACCCGCGAGAACTCCCTCGTCTCCGCCCAGTGGGTGGAGGAGCACCTCGAGGACCCGAAGGTGGTGCTGATCGAGGTCGACGAAGACACCACCGCCTACGACAAGGGCCACATCAAGGGTGCGATCAAGCTCGACTGGACCACTGATCTGCAGGACCAGGTCCGCCGCGACTTCGTCAGCAAGGACCAGTTCTCCGCGCTGCTCTCCGAGCGCGGCGTCGCCAACGACGACACCGTGGTGCTCTACGGCGGCAACAACAACTGGTTCGCGGCGTACGCGTTCTGGTACTTCAAGCTCTACGGCCACCAGGACGTCAAGCTTCTCGACGGCGGCCGCAAGAAGTGGGAGCTCGACTCCCGCGAGCTGACCAACGACGCCGTCACCCGCGAGGCGACGACCTACACGGCGCAGGAGCAGGACCTCTCGATCCGCGCCTTCCGCGACGAGGCCGTCGAGGCCATCGGCGTCAAGAACCTCGTCGACGTGCGCTCGCCCGACGAGTACGCCGGTCGCCTGCTGGCCCCGGCTCACCTGCCGCAGGAGCAGGCCCAGCGCGCCGGCCACGTGCCGACCTCGATCAATGTGCCGTGGAGCAAGGCGGCCAACGACGACGGCACCTTCCGGTCCGACGACGAGCTGCGTGTGATCTACGGCGAGGCCGGTCTCGACGACAGCAAGGAGACCATCGCCCTGTGCCGGATCGGCGAGCGCTCCTCGCACACCTGGTTCGTGCTCAAGGAGCTCCTCGGTCACGAGAGCGTGAAGAACTACGACGGCTCCTGGACCGAGTACGGCTCGCTCGTCGGCGTGCCCGTGGCCCTCGGCGACGAGCCCGGGGAGGCCTGAGCGCATGTGCGGAGCAACTGAGGGCGGACTCTCGCTCGACGGCGTCGATGTCGCCAAGGAAGCAGTCATCCAGGGTCAGGTGACCCGCGAGGGTGCGCCGGTCAACGGTGCCTACGTGCGCCTGCTCGACCGCACCGGCGAGTTCACCGCCGAGGTGCCGACCTCGGCCACCGGCCACTTCCGGTTCTTCGCCGGCGACGGCGAGTGGACCCTGCGTACGCTCGCGCCGAAGGCGGAGCCGGTGGACAAGCTGGTCCACGCCGCGGTCGGAAACGTCGCCGAGGTGACGATCCCGATCGGCTGACAGCCACCGGACGTGGGAGTTCTGAGGTCACTGGGTGGCCTCGGGACTCCCACGTTCTGATTTGCCCAGAACTGTTCTGTGGCGGAGATCTTGCGGTCGTTGTGCTATTTGGCGGTAGGTTGTCCGGGTGACTGGACTGCTTGTGACCGTGGCGCCGACCGGGGCGGAGACCGCGAAGGAAGACTGCCCGCAGCTGCCGACGACGCTCGAGGAGCTGGTGGCGACGGCCGTCGAGTGCGAGGCCGCCGGGGCGCGGATGATCCATGTGCACATCCGCGACGACGCCCACGCGCCCACCCTCGACATGGGGCGGCTGACCGACACCGTCGACGCGCTCCACGAGAAGACCGAGCTGATCGTGCAGCTCTCCACCGGCGGCTCGGTGCATGATCCTCTCGACCAGCGGCTGAAGGTGCTCGACGCTGGCCCCGACTCGTGCTCACTGACCATGGGCACCACCAACTTCGGCGACGACGTCTTCTCCAACCCGTGGCCGTTCATCGCCGAGCTCTACCAGCTCACCCAGGAGCGCGGCGTGGTGCCGGAGTTCGAGCTCTTCGACCTGGGCCATGTCGCCGCGCTGCAGCGTCTGCTCGGAAAGTACGGCCTGCCGGCCGGTGGGAAGGTGCACGTCGACTTCGTCATGGGTGTGCCCGGCGGCATGCCCGGCACCTCGGCCGCGCTCGTCGCCGGTGTCGCCGCCCTCCCGCCCGAGGTGACCTCCTGGTCTGCGACCGGCATCGGCCGCACCACTCTGCCGGTCATGCTCACCTCCCTGGCCATGGGCGGACACCTCCGCGTCGGCATGGAGGACGTGCTCACCCTCGCCAAGGGCGTCCCGGTCGACTCCAACCGCCAGCTCGTCGAGCGCGCCGTCGAGGCGGCCTCCGTCGCCCAGCGCACCCTGATGAGCACCGACGAGGCCTGGTCCCTCCTCGGCCTCAAGCACTAACCCGTCGAGTCGGCTCGTCCTGACCGAAAAGCACGTCGAGTCGGCTCGTTGTAACGAGCCGACTCGACGCGGATTCTGGTCAGAAGGAGCCGACTCGGCAGGGGGAGTGGAGGGTCAGTCGTCGGCTGGCTTGGGGAGCGGGCCTGTCAGGTAGCGCTCGACTGTGGGGGCGACCCAGTCGACGATCTCCTCGGCGTCCATCTCGACGATGGGTGGAAGGTCGAGCACGTAGCGGCCGAGTGCGATGCCGATGAGCTGGGCGCCCGCCAGCGCTGCGCGACGCGGTGCCTGGGAGGGATCGGGGCAGACCGGCGCCACGGCGACCGCGACCTGGGTGGCGAAGATGGTCCGCATCTGCTCGGCCGCGCCGGGGTCGGTGGCGGCTCGACGCAGGAGAGCCATCAGCGTGCCGTCGGAGTCCCACATCTTCATGAAGTGGCGGACCATCGTCCGGCCGACCTCGCCGGTCGGTGCGGACGTGAGATCAGGGAGCGCCAGGTCGATCGAGGCCGCCAGGGTGAACAGATCCTCCTTGGTGCCGAAGTAGCGCATCACCATCGACGGGTCGATCTGTGCCTCGGCGGCGATCGCGCGGATCGTCGTGCGGTCGTATCCCTGCCGCGCGAAATGTTCCCGTGCGACGGCGAGGATGCGCTCGCGGCTCTCGGCCCCGGAGCGGCGTACGTCGGTCATGTCAACAAGTGTAGGCCAACGGGCGTTGACGGCAATACCTCTGCGGGTCTACGTTGGTCAACATCAGTTGGCCAACACGTGTTGACTAAATGTCGAGCAAGGAGTGCATCATGTCCACCATCACCACTGATGTCCTCGTCGTCGGAGCCGGCCCCACCGGGCTCGCCGTCGCGGCCAAGCTGGCAGCGGCCGGTGTCGACGTCACCGTCATCGACCACCAGGCGACCGGCGACAACACCTCGCGCGCGGCGGTCGTCCACGCGCGCACTCTCGAGGTCCTCGCCGACCTGGATGTCTCCCGACGCCTGGTCGAGGAGGGCAGCAAGGCACCTCGCTTCACCATCCGTGACCGGGGCAGAGTGCTGGTGCCGATCCGCTTCGACGACCTGCCCAGCGACTTCCCCTACGCTCTGATGGTCTCTCAGGCGGTCACCGAACGGGTCCTCCTGGAGCGGCTCACCGAGCTCGGTGGTCACGTGCGTCGACCGCTCAGCCTCGTCGACCTCGCCCAGGACGAGACCGGCGTCACGGCCACCACCCAGGACGGTACGGAGATCCGCGCACGCTATCTGGTCGGCGCCGACGGGATGCACTCCACCGTGCGCGACAAGGCCCGGATCGGTTTCCCGGGAGGAAAGTATGCCGAGTCGTTCAGCCTTGCTGACGTGCGCCTCGAGGGCGACCTGCCGCACGACGAGGTCATCCTCTACTTCTCGCCCGAGGGCACCCTGGTCTCTGCGCCCTTGCCCGACGGCTCGTTCCGGTTCGTGGCTCCGGTCGAGGAAGCGCCGGCCGAGCCCGACGTCGACTACGTCCAAGGTCTCCTCGACCGGCGCGGCGGACGCAGCCCCGTCAAGGTCACCGAGGTGGTGTGGGGGTCGCGGTTCCTGGTCCACCACCGCGTCGCCGACACCTACCGTGCGGGCAGAGTGCTGATCGCCGGCGATGCCGCCCACGTGCACAGTCCGGCCGGGGGTCAGGGCATGAACACCGGACTTCAGGATGCGGTTGTGCTCGGTGACGCGCTCGTCGCCGTGATCACCGGTGGCGATGAGACCGCTCTCGACGACTATGGCGCCCGCCGCCGACCGGTCGCCCAAGAAGTCGTCGAGCTCTCCGACCGCTTGACCCAGTTCGGTCTCGCTCAGGGGGTTCGGCGCAGCGTACGCAACGTGGTGCTGTCCGTGCTCGCGAAGGTCCCGCGCTTCCGCCGGATGCTTGCCTGGCGTCTCTCCGGTCTGGTCTACCGCGGCCGTTGAGATCGCAGGACGGTGGCGTCCTCAGAGGGACAGGTAGCCGGACTCGCGCAGCCCGGCGATAACGTCGTCCAACGCGTCGTCGATGGAGCGACCGGTGGTGTCGACGCGTACGTCGGCGTCGGCCGGCTCCTCATAGGGGGAGGAGATGCCGGTGAACTCGGGGATCTCGCCGCGTCGGGCCTTGGCGTAGAGGCCCTTGCGGTCGCGGCGTTCGCACTCCTCGAGCGGGGTGGCCACGTGCACCAGGAACATCGCGCCGCCGGCGTCGTCGACGTAGCGGCGTACGTCTTGGCGGGTGGCGTCGAAGGGGGCGATGGGGGAGCAGACGGCGAGGCCGCCGTGGCGGGAGATCTCGGCGGCGACCCAGCCGATGCGGCGGATGTTGGTCTCGCGGTCCTCCTTGGAGAAGGTCAGACCTGCCGACAGGTTGCGGCGCACGACGTCGCCGTCGAGCGAGGTGACCGTGCGTGCACCCTGCTCGAGGATCCGGTCCATCAGGGCGCGGGCGAGTGTTGACTTGCCCGAGCCCGACAGGCCGGTGAAGAAGATGACCAGCCCCTGCTCCTCGGGTGCCGGCCGGTCGCTGTCGACCACCGCAGCGATGTCGTCTGGGTAGTCGTCGGGGTCGTCGTTGGACGTGGGTGCGGCCAGTGCGTGCACCGGGTCGCCCCCTGCGTACGCCTCGACGACGGCTACGCCGAGCGCATGGTCGGCCTCGGGGTCGTCGTGGGCGGCCAGCGGCACCGCCACCACGGCGGCATCAGGCAGCTGACCTGCGGCGATGGTGGTCGCGCGCAGGAGCGCGACCGTGGTGAGCGACGGGGTGCCGTGACCGACCAGAGCGAGCAGCAGCACCGGCCCGAGGGCCCCGATCTCCTCGATCTCCGTCGTGGTGAGGGCGTCGGTGACCGGCACGACCGTGCGCCCGGCGTACGCCTCTCGGGTCTGCTCCGGGGTCAGATAGAGCCGCCGGAAAGGACCGTAGGCGGGGGAGGAGAGCCCGGTGACCTCGCCGGCGGGCCAGCTGACGCGGGCCAGCGGAAGCCCCTCGGGATCGACGATCTCCACCGCGCCGTCGCGGACCGCGCTCTCCTCGACCGCGGCGGGCAGGTCGAGCCGCAGCGGCGACCCGGGAGCGTTGAGCGGACCCGGGAGGGCGCCGGAGACGATCAGCTCGATGTCGTCGAGCTCGCGCGGCGTGGGAGAGAGCTGCTGGGGCACAAGATCACCTGGTGGGTTCGGTTGAGATGGCGAGTCGGCGCACCCCGTCGCCAGGGTGCGCCGACTCAGTGCTGGCTGAACGCTTCTCGTCAGTCGTTGATCATGCCCGCGCCGACGGTGACGCCGGTCGCCTCGTCGATGAGGATGAAGGAGCCGGTGGTGCGGTTCTTCGAGTAGGGGTCGCACTGCAGCGGCTTGGTGGTGCGCAGCTGCACGCGGCCGATCTCGTTGAGGCCGAGCTCCTTGGTCTCCAGATCGCGGTGCAACGAGTTGACGTCGAGCCGGTACTGGATGTCCTTGACCAGGGCACGCGCCGAGTTAGAGGTGTGCTTGATGGCCAGCTTCTGCCGCGGACGCAGCGGAGCGGAGGTCATCCAGCAGATCATCGCGTCGATGTCCTGCGTCGACTCCGGCGTGTTCTTCGTGCGCGCGATCATGTCACCGCGGGAGACGTCGACGTCGTCCTCGAGGCGCACGGTCACCGACATCGGCGGGTAGGCCTCGGCGATCTCCTTGTCGAACAGGTCGATCCCGGCGATCTTGCTCGTCATCCCGCTGGGGAGCACGATGACCTCGTCGCCCGGCTTCATCACGCCGCCGGCCAGCTGCCCCGCGTAGCCGCGGTAGTCGTGGTGCTCGTCCGACTTGGGGCGCACGACGTACTGAACCGGGAAGCGCACGTCGACCAGGTCGCGGTCGGAGGCGACGTGGACGTGCTCGAGGTGGTGGATCAGCGTCGGACCGGAATACCAGTCCATGCTCTCCGAGCGGGACACGACGTTGTCGCCCTGGAGCGCCGAGATCGGGATGACCTCGAGGTCAGGGATGTTGAGCTTGGTCGCGAAGGCGCTGAACTCGGCGGAGATCTTGTCGTAGACCTCCTTGGAGTAGTCGACGAGGTCCATCTTGTTGATGCACAGCACCAGGTGGGGCACCCGCAGCAGCGAGAGCAGCACCGCGTGACGACGCGACTGCTCGGTGAGCCCGTGACGCGCGTCGACCAGCACCAGGCCGAGGTCGGCGGTGGAGGCGCCGGTGAACATGTTGCGCGTGTACTGCACGTGGCCGGGGGTGTCGGCGATGATGAACTTGCGCTTGGGCGTCGCGAAGTAGCGGTAGGCCACGTCGATGGTGATGCCCTGCTCGCGCTCGGAGCGGAGACCGTCGGTCAGCAGCGAGAGGTCGACGTAACCGTGACCCTTGTCCTGCGAGGTGCGCTCGACCGACTCCATCTGGTCGGTGAAGATCGACTTCGAGTCGAAGAGCAGACGCCCGATGAGCGTGGACTTGCCGTCGTCGACCGAACCGGCGGTCGCGAACCGGAGGAGGTCCATCTTTCCTGCGGGGGTGGCCATCAGAAGTAGCCCTCCTTCTTGCGGTCTTCCATGGCTGCCTCGGAGAACCGGTCGTCGCCACGGGTGGCGCCGCGCTCGGTGACGCGCGCCGAGGCGACCTCGTCGATGATCTGCTCGATGGTCGACGCAGTGCTCTCGACACAGCCGGTCATGGTCATGTCTCCGCAGGTGCGGTAGCGGACGGTGCGCTCGGTGACGACCTCGCCCTCGCGCAGCGGGTTGTGCGGGGTCTCGGTGAGCAGCATGCCGTCGCGCTCGAAGACGCGACGCTTGTGGGCGAAGTAGACCGAGGGGATCTCGATGCCCTCGCGGCCGATGTAGTCCCAGATGTCGAGCTCGGTCCAGTTGGAGATCGGGAAGACCCGCATGTGCTCGCCCTCGTGGAGGCGGCCGTTGTAGAGCGACCAGAGCTCGGGACGCTGGTTCTTCGGGTCCCACTGACCGAACTCGTCGCGGTGGGAGTAGACGCGCTCCTTGGCGCGGGCCTTCTCCTCGTCGCGGCGACCACCGCCGAAGGCGGCGGTGAAGCCGTTCTCCTCGATGGCGTTGAGCAGCGTCGGCGTCTGCAGCCGGTTGCGCGAGGTCTTGCCGTCCTCGACGACGATGCCGCGCGCGATGGCGTCATCGATGCTCGCGATCACCAGGCGTACGCCCAGGCGGCTGACCCAGCGGTCGCGCGTCTCGGCGACCTCGGGGAAGTCGAGCCCGTTGTCGATCTGGAGCACCGGGAACGGGATCTTGGCCGGGAAGAAGGCCTTCTCCGCCAGGCGCAGCATCACGATGCTGTCCTTGCCGCCCGAGAACATCAGGACGGGCTTCTCGAACTCTGCCGCGGCCTCGCGGAAGATGTGGATCGACTCGGCTTCCAGCTGGTCGAGCTGGCTGAGCCGGTAGTCGGCGTGTGTAGCAGTCATTACGAAACCAGAGGACCTCTCCGTCAGGTTGAGGCGCCCATGCTAGTGGCGGCTTCCACGGCACGGCGAAATGTCCCAGCCCCCGCCTGGGCAGGATTCGAGTGTACGCAGCAGCCGACACCTCGCCGGTACCGCCACTCGCACGGTGAGATGGGGCTCGAGCATCGCTCTCCGCCAGACGCCGCCGGCCTTGGAATCGAGACTCACCACAGATGACTGTGGTGCACGTCGGCACCGATGCTCTCCGCGGTGCGGAGCAGATCCGGGACGGTCTCGAGGAGGTCGCGTACGTCCGGGCGGCCGTCGGAACGGCTCGATACGTTGACCGCGCCGACGACCTGGCCGGTGCGGTCTCGCACCGGCGCGGCGACCGCGCTGAGCCCGGCCTCGAGCTCATCGGCCACGTGGCACCAGCCGCGTTCGCGCGTCGCCGCCAGCTCGGCGCGGAGCTCGTCGGCGGTGCGCGGCGTGCGACCGGGGTTGTCGAGAAAGGTGGCCGAGCCGAGGAAGCCTGCCAGCTCTGCCTCGGGGAGCCACGCCAGCTGGACGCGGCCGATCGCCAGATGGTGGGCGGGCAGGCGCGTTCCGACGTGGACCGAGATCGACATCAGCCGCGGCGCGCCGACGCGGACCAGATAGACCGCCTCGGCGCCGTCGCGCGTCGCCATCGAGACCGTCCGGCCCAGCTCGGAGGAGAGGCTCGCGCAGTGTGGCTCGGCGACCTCGGCGAGGCTCAGACGGGACTGCTGTGCGTATCCGAGGTCGAGCAGTCGCGGGGTCAGCCGGTAGAGATGGCCGTCGAAGGTCACCAGCCCCGCCTCGATGAGGGTCAGCAGCAGGCGACGTACGGCGGAGCGGCTGATCCCGGCGCGTTCTGCGGCCTGGTCCAGGCTCAGCGCCGGGTGTCCGGCGTCGAAGGTGCGCACCACGGCCAGCCCGCGCGCGAGGGACTGGACGACATCACGGTCAGAGGACTCCGCCGTTCCCCGAACCGCAACATGTTCCGCCATGCGTACCACTGTACTTCTCGGGGCCGGACGTTCGGTGCGTACCGGAGGAATGTCGTGACGCGCTCTTGACGTCGATGTGACGTGCGTGACACCGTGACCAACGACAAGAGCGCACAACTGTACGCATAGCGGAATGAGAGCGAATGCCGGCCACCACACACGACGACGTCGCCACCGAGCGACGCGGCGAGGTCGCGCTCTGGGCCGGGCTTGCGCTCTGTATGGCCGTCGGCCCGCTGATGCTCTATACGCTCACCGCCGTCTCGCCGCTGATCATCGAAGACCTCGGCCTGAGCCCGGCGCAGTACGGCGCGATCGCGGCCATCACCTTCATCTCCGCGGCTCTCGGCGCGCTCCTGCTCGCGGCCCCGAGCAGCCGCTATGGCGCTCGCGCCGTCATGGTCGCCGTCTCGATCGGGGCCGGCGCCGGTCTGGCGCTGCTCGCCGTCGCCGACTCCTACCCCGTGATCCTGGCCGCCGCGCTGGTCAGCGGTCTGGCGCAGGCGCTCTCCAACCCGGCCACCAACCGCATCGTCGCCGGTCTCCCCGCCGATCGCCGGGGCGCTCTGATCGGCTGGAAACAGTCGGGGGTCCAGATGGCGCAGCTGGCTGCCGGGCTCGCCGCTCCGGCGATCGCGCTGCTCGTGGGCTGGCGCTGGGCCGCGGTGGCCGGCCTCTTGGTCGCGGTTGCCGGTGTCGTCAGTGCCCTGCGGATCCGGCCGCACGCGCCTGCCCCGGCCGACGGCGCCGGCTCGGCGGAACGGCCCCAGGCGTCGGTGAGCACGCTGACGGCGTACACGTTCTTCATGGGGTTCGGTCTGCAGGCGACCAACGCCTACCTCCCGCTCTTCGCCCACCGCCGCCTCGCCTTCGACATCGGCACCGCCGGTCTCACCGCGGCCGTCGTCGGTTGCGTCGGGCTGGCCAGCCGGATCTGGTGGGCGCGTACGTCGGACCGCGTCGGCCTCCGCTCGACCACCTTGCTCACCCTCGCCGCCGGATCCGCGCTCGGTGTGGTCCTCTGCGTGCTGGCGATGTGGCTCGGCGGCTGGCTGGTCTGGCTCGGCGCGGGCGTCTTCGGTGCCGCCGCGCTCGCCTCCAACGCCGTGACCATGGTGGCCCTCGTGCGCAGCGTGCCGGCCGCCTCGCTCGGCTCGGCCACCGGCCTGCTCGTCACCGGCATGTACGCCGGTTTTGCGACCGGTCCGCTCGGGTTCGGCCTGGTTCTCGACCATGGTGCCGGCTTCGGCATCGCGTGGTTGCTCCCGCTGTGCGCCTTCGGTGTCGCTGCGCTGATCGGCCTTCGCTCTGCTCTCACCCGTCCCGTACGCATCTCCTGAAAGGCACGCACCATGCTCACCCGCGAACAGAACGACCTCCTCACCAAGACGGGTCCCGGAACCTCGATGGGTGATCTGTTCCGCCGCTACTGGATCCCCGCGCTGCACGCCGAGGAGATCGAGGGCGCGGACAGCGACCCGGTGCGGATCAAGCTGCTCGGGGAGGAGCTCATCGCCTTCCGTGACAGCGAGGGCCGCATCGGCATCCTCGACGAGTTCTGCGCACACCGCACGGCCTCGCTCTTCTTCGGGCGCAACGAGGAGTGCGGCCTGCGCTGCGCCTACCACGGCTGGAAGTACGACGTCGACGGCAACTGCGTGGACATGCCCTCCGAACCCGAGGGCACCAAGATGCGGGAGAAGATCAAGTTGCGGGCCTACCCGGCCGTCGAGGCGGGTGGGGTCATCTGGATCTACATGGGCCCCGCGGACAAGAAGCCACCGCTGCCGGAGCTGGAATGGATCGGTCTTCGTCCGGAGCAGCGCTTCATCTCCAAGCGGCGCCAGTTCAGCAACTACCTGCAGGCCATGGAGGGTGGCATCGACTCAAGCCACGTCTCCTTCGCGCACCGGTTCAACCTCGATGACGACCCGCTGCACTCGGGCACCGAGGGCAACAAATACCTCAAGGCGGACACCAGGCCGAGGTTCGAGGTCTCCGAGTCCGACGGCGGCCTGCTGATCGGCGCCCGACGCAACGCGGACGAGAAGAACTACTACTGGCGCATCACCCAGTGGATGATGCCGTGGTACACGATCATCCCGCCGTTCGGCACCCACAACCCGCTCGGCGGCCACGCCTGGGTGCCGATCGACGACGAGACCTGCTGGGCCTGGAGCTGGAACTACCACCCCACCCAGGACTTCGGTGAACGCGAGCTCGACGCCCTCCAGGGCGGCGACGGCATCCACGTCAAGTACAAGCCCGGCACCTACGATCCGATCGCCGAGCGGTCCAACGACTACCTGATGGACCGTGGCGCCCAGCGGCGCAAGGAGTCCTTCTCCGGCATCGCAGGCATCGCGGCACAGGACTTCTCCCTGCAGGAGTCGATGGGCCAGATCTGCGACCGCACCAAGGAGCGTCTCGGCACCAGCGACGCCGCCATCATCCTGGCTCGCCGCCGTCTGCTGGCTGCTCTCGAGGACGTCGACTCCGACGACCTGCCCGGTCTCGACCCGGCGCACACCAATGTCCGCTCGACCTCGGTGCTGCTGCCGAAGGAGGTGCCCTTCGAGGAGGGTGCTGCCGAAGCGATCCAGGTCCGGCCGGGCGAGAACTTCGTCTCCATCTGAGCCACCAGGGAGCTCTCATGCACAAGTCATTGCTGCGTACGCGGTTGGCGAGCGCTGTGGCGCTGGGCCTCGCCGCGGCGTCGCTCGCCGGATGCACGGCCAGCGAGTCGGCAGGCGCAACGTCCTGTGAGGGGGCCAGCGTGGAGGCGGGGATCACCAACAGCCTCTCCGACTCGCTGCTCTACATCGCCAAGGACCGCGGCTACTTCGAGGCAGAAGGTCTCGACGTACGCCTCCGTCCGTTCAAGTCCGCCGGCGAGATGATCCCGTATCTCGCCGCCGGTCACCTCGCTGTCGGCGCCGGCGCGCCCTCGGCCGGCTTCTACAACGGGATCGCCCGGGACATCGACATCAAGATCGTCGCTGACAAGGGAAAGCTGGTCACCGACTACGACTACATGCCGCTGCTGGTCCGCAAGGAGCTGGTCGACTCCGGCAAGGTCAAGACCGTCGCTGATCTGAAGGGCCTCAAGGTCGCCGAGCCCGCGCCGGGCACCGCCACCACCTCCACCGCGGCAGCACTGCTGGAGGCTGCCGGGCTGACCTACGACGACATCCGGCACACCTACATCGGGTTCCCCGATCATGTTGCCGCTCTGCAGAACGGCTCTGTGGACGCCGCGCTCACCACCGAGCCGGCTGCCACCAAGGCGCTCGCGAGCGGCGCGGTGGTCAAGCTCGCCGACTCCACCGAGGTCTACAACAACCAACAGCTCGCCGTCCTGCTCTACAGCGGCGACTTCCCCAAGGAGCAGGGCGCCGCGGCGCAGTGCTTCATGGACGCCTACACCCGTGCCGCCAAGGACTACAACGCCGCCGTGGACGGGGGCGAGTGGACCGGCCCAGGGGCCGACGAGATCGCCGACATCATCGCGACGAACGTCGACACCGACTCGGAGGCCATCAAGAAGACCGTCCCCAGCTTCGTCGACGCGGGTGCCGCCCTCAACGTCGCGAGCCTCGAGCGCGACTACGGCGTCTTCGTCAAGCAGGGCCTCTACCAGGGCCAGTCAGAGATCAACTTCGACTCGCTGGTCGACACCAGCTTCGTCGACAAGGCGACGCAGTCCGCGTCGGAGGGATGAGTGAGATGACGAACATCGCAGAGGTGACGGCGCCGCCGGCCGCCGTCACGGCCACCCAGGTCAAGAGACGTCTGACGCCGAGCCGCACCGCGCTGCGTACGGTCTCTGTCCTGAGCCCGGTGCTCCTGCTCGTCGGTTGGGAGATCCTCTCCCGAGCAGGAGTCCTGGACGAGCGCTTCTTCCCGGCCCCGACCCTGATCTTCCAGGCCCTGTGGGACGAAGCGACCACCGGTGCGCTCTGGGAGCAGTCCCGGCACAGTCTCAGCCGGCTGGTGGTCGGGTTCTTGATCGGTGCCGTCCCGGCCGTCGTGCTCGGCGTGGCGATGGGCCTGTCGAAGATGGTCAACGCTGCCTTGCGCCCGATCGTCTCGGCGCTCTATCCCGTGCCCAAGAGCGCGGTGCTGCCGCTCTTCCTGCTCTTCTTCGGCCTCGGCGAGGACACCATCTGGTATTTCGTCGCGATGGGCGTCTTCTTCCCGGTCGTGATCAACACGTTCACCGGGGTGGCCAACGTCTCCGGGATCTACTACGACGTCGCAGAGAACTTTGGCGCCAAGCGGGCGCGGGTCTTCTGGACGGTGGCGCTGCCCGGTGCGATGCCCAACATCATCACCGGCCTCGAGCTCGGTGCGGGGATGGGGCTGATCATGCTCGCCATCGCCGAGATGATGGGCGGTCAGGGCAACGGCTGGGGCTTCATGGTCTGGAACTCCTTCCAGCTGTTCACGATCGAGTCGATGTACGCCTACCTGCTGGTCTTCGCCATCGTCGGTCTCCTGCTCGCCCTGATCGTCGGGTTCGTGGGCCGTCGGCTCACCCCGTGGATCACTCGTCACTGACGCCACGACCCAACCGAGAAGGGATTCACCATGTCCAACACGATTGCCTCCACGAGCACGACCGCGTCGGCGACCGACGAACCCAAGATCAAGATCCGTGGCCTCGACAAGCGGTTCGACGTCTCGGGTGGCCATGTCGTCACCGCGTTGGAGAGCTTCGACCTCGATGTCCCCCAGGGACAGTTCCTGACCATCGTCGGCCCCTCCGGTTGCGGCAAGACGACCCTGCTGCGCATGCTCGCAGGTCTGGAGGCGGCGACCAGCGGCACCATCGAGGTCAACGGCGGCACCGCCGGGCGCCCCGAGAACTCGATGGTGTTCCAGGGCGACTCGATCTTCCCGTGGATGAGTGTGTGGGACAACGCGGCCTACGGCCTCGCGGTTCGGGGCGCCTCCAGGTCCGAGATCAAGGACACCGTCGGGCACTACCTGGACGCCACCGGCCTGACCAAGTTCGCCGATGCCTACCCGCACCAGCTCTCGGGAGGCATGCGGCAGCGCGTCTCGATCGCCCGCGCCTTCGCCAACGACCCCGAGATCCTGCTGATGGACGAGCCGTTCTCGGCGCTCGACGAGCAGAACAAGACACTGCTCCAGGCCGAGCTGCTGCGAATCTGGGACGAGTCCCGCAAGACCGTCGTCTTCATCACCCACTCGGTCGACGAGGCGGTCACGCTGAGCGACCGGATCATGGTGATGAGTGCCCAGCCCGGCACCGCCAAGGCCTTCATCGACGTACCGTTCGAGCGACCGCGTGACGTGCTCGAGCTGCGCCATCGCCCGGAGTACGGCGCCATCGTCTACGACATCTGGCAGCAGCTGCGTGAAGAGGTCGAGCGCGCCAAGCAGCAGGCCGAGGCCAAGAAAGCCCCCACGAGGCGGGGGTTGTTCCGACGATGAGCACGATCCGGGTGCGTGGCGCCGTCAGCGACGGCCGCGGTGGAACGGCCGTCCGGGAGCTCGGGCTACCGGACGACGTCAGCCGTCTGAAGATCGAGTCCTCGGCGGTGTGCGGGACCGACGTGACGCTCCACGCGGGCGGGCTCGAGAAGCCTGCCATCCTCGGGCACCACGTCATCGGCCGGGTCGACCATCTGACCGAGTCCGACGCCGAGTCTCTCGGCGTCGCGGTCGGCACCCGGGTCGCCGTGGAGGAGTACGTAGGCTGCGGTGAGTGTGCGGAGTGCCGTGCTGGCCGCTACCGGCTGTGCCCCTCGGTCGACCTGTGGACCGGCGGCGAGCGGGTCGGGATGATCCCCGCCACCCGCGCCTCGGGCCTGCACGGTGGCAACGCCGAATACCTGGAGCTGACCTCGCGGCACGTGCTGCACGCCCTGCCCGAGCACCTCAGTGTCGAGATGGCCGCGTGGACCCTTCCCCTGGCCAACGCCGTCGACTGGACGCTGGAGGCAGGACAGGTGGGTCCCGGCAAGAACGTGGTCGTCATCGGGCCCGGCTACCACGGCATCTCGTGCGTGGCCGCTGCTCTGGCAGGTGGGGCGGAGTCCGTGACCGTCCTGGGTCGGCGGAGCAGCGCTGCCCGGCTCGACATGGCGGCACGGATGGGTGCGCACACCGAGCTGAGCGACGATGGCGTCGTCGGGCGGGTGCTCGACAGGTCCGGTCCTGTCGACGCTGTCATCGACACCATCGGGTCACCGCAGACCTCGGCGGCGGCGGTTCAGCTTCTGAGCCGCTTCGGTGTGCTGGTGCTGGCCGGGTTGGCTGGCGGTGGCCCCACGCTCGACTCGACCGCGATCGTACGCAACATGCTGACCGTGCGAGGCGTCCGCGGACGATCCCCGGAGTCCGTCGCCCGAGCCATCGCGCTGCTTGATGCCGGCTCGACCCGGCTGGATGGCGTACCGACCTTTGCGGTTCCGCTCGAGGAGGTCGGCGACGCGTTGCACGCCATGGGCTCCGGGACCGGCCCCGCCACACCGCATGTCGTGATCGACCCCTGGCAGCTGCTCGCGGTCGACGAGAACGATCGTTCATCTTTGGAGGCAACCCGATGAATCCACTTCGCCGTTCCTACGAAGCACGTGTGCTGATGGTCCCGCTGGGCGCCGGCAACGCGGCGCTCGCCGATCAGCTCGTCGGCCTCGGGGTCGACGGCGTACGCGTGTTGACCGGGGCTGACCTGGTCGACGCGACGACGAAGCCGCTCGGGGAGAGCGCCTGGGAGCCGCCGTCACCGGCGAGCACCGGCCAGGTCACCGAGGCGGCCGACATGGTGGTCCTGGTGGCCACCGACCTCGCCGACGCGCCGGTCGACACCGTGCGCGAGGTCTGCGAGGCGGCAAGGGCCGGTGGTGACCTGATCGCCGCGGTGCTGGTGGCGCCTCAGAACTGGGATACACCCGCGGGCGCCGCGGCCATGGTCACCCTCCGCCAGGAGGTCGACATGCTGGTCACCGTACGCGGCCCGAAGCTGCTGGCGGCGCTGCTCGACGTGCTGCGGGGCGGTCCCCGTGCCGAGATCGACCCGCAGCTGGTGGCAGAGGTGGCGCGATGACCGGCGAGGAGCAGGACTTCTTCGAGGTCACGGTCCGCCAGGCTCGGCTCGAGGCCGACGGCGTGATCTCGTTGGAGCTGGTTCCGGACAGCGGGCTGCTCCCGGCGTACGAGCCGGGCTCCCACCTCGACATCGAGCTGCCCTCCGGCGTGGTGCGCCAATACAGCCTGTGCAGCCCGCCGGCCGATCTGAGCTTCTATCGGATCGCCGTTCTGCGTGAGCCCGAGGGACGTGGCGGTTCCGCGGAGATCCACGAGACGATGCTCGTCGGCAAGCGGCTACGGATCCGGGGGCCGCGCAACCACTTCCAGCTCGAGCCGTCACCCCGCTACCTGTTCATCGCCGGGGGCATCGGCATCACCCCGATGCTGGCGATGGTGATCCGGGCGGAGCGCGAGAAGTCGCCCTACGAGGTCGTCTACGTCGGCCGCCACCTGGAGTCGATGGCGTTCCGCGACAAGCTGGCCACCGGCCCGCACGTCAAGGTGCTGGTGAGCTCGGCAACCGGTCGCCCTGACCTGGACGAGCTCGTCGGCTCGGTCACCGACGACACCCTCGTCTATGCCTGCGGGCCGGACGCGATGCTCAAGGATCTGGAGGCGGCCTGCGAACGAGCCGGCCGTGCCGGCCAGCTGCGTACGGAGCGGTTCGCCTCGGACGGCGCGGCCGCGGCCGAGTCGGCGAGCGGGGGAGCATTCGAGGTGGAGCTGCGCAGGTCGGGCACGGTGCTCACCGTCGGAGCCGATCAGGGCCTGCTCGAGGTGATCGAACCTCACTGCGACGTGATGACCTCGTGCGAGGACGGCTATTGCGGCACTTGCGAGACCGCTGTGCTCGAGGGCACGCCCGAGCATCACGACACGATCCTCAACGAGAGGGAGCGGGAGGCCGGGAAGACGATGATGGTCTGCGTGGGCCGGTCCAAAGGCCCCCGTCTGGTGCTCGACCTCTGACCCCTGGGGTCTCAGCCGGCGCTGAGCTGTGGCGCCGCCGCCAGGTCGGCCTCGATCGCCCGTGTCGTGACGAGCAGCTCTGGGAGGACGTCGTCGCGGAGCTGTTGCACGCTGGTGCGGGTGACGTGCACGGCGACGTTGACCGCCGCGACGGTGTGGCCGTCCGGGCCGCGCACGGGTGCCGCGAGCGAGCGCAGCGCCGGGTCGAGCTCTTGGTCGGTGATCGCATAGCCGTCCGCGCGAGCCCGAGCGACCAGGCGCGCCACCTCCGCGGGCGAGGTGCGGGTGTGGCCGGTGATCGGCTCGCCGTGCAGACCGTCGAGGAACCGCTGCAGGTCCTGCTCGCCCAGGTCGGCGAGCAGGACGCGACCGCTGGACATCGCGAAGGCAGGTAGCCGGGTGCCGACGGCGATGTTGACCGTCATCATCCGTGAGGCCTTCACGCGATCGACGTAGACGACCGAGTCGCCGTCGAGGACCGTGAGCGAGCAGGTGTCGTGCACCCGCGCGGCGAGGGCGGCCAGGTGTGGGTGAGCGACCTCGGGGAGCCCCAGCCCGGCGAGGTAGAGGTCGCCGAGCTCCATCACCTTGGGGCGCAGCCAGTAGGTCGGGCCGTCGGTCGCGACGTATCCGAGCTTCTCGAGCGTCAGCAGCAACCTGCGGGCGGTCGCCCGGGTCGTGTCGGCCAGCCGTGCCACTTCCGCCAGGGATACCGGATGGTCCGCGCGGCTCAGGATCCCGAGGACGTCGAGGCCGCGCAGCAGGGAGGTGACGGTCTCGCTGCTTGCCGGCGTCGAGGTCATGCGTCGACTCTACTCAACGCCCGCGCCACGTCGTGGCGCCCGAGACAACGGCGCGAGGACGCAGCGATCGCCCGCCAGCAGGAGCGCGCGCCCGGGCAGGTCGTGATGCTCGACGGTGGAGCCCAGCCCGAGCCGTAGGAACAGATCTCGTACGCGGCCGGGGTCGATGTCGTCTGCCGGGCGAAGTCCCAGCGCCTGCCGGATCGTCTCGGCATGGATCCGTTGGCCGCCGAGCCGGTCCCACCGCTCGGCGACGAGGGCCGACTGCCCGCCGAAGGTGACCAGCTCGGTGCGGGTCGCGGGGATCCCGCGGGAGCGGGCGTGGTCGAGGTCCGCGATGCGTGCAGCGCCCTCCTCGGGCGTCGTGGGTCGCAGGATGTGGGTCGAGGGGTGCTCGTAGGTCGGCCAGAGCCACTTGCCAGATGCCCGCCGCAGCGCGAACTTCCCGTGGTGACCGCCCAGCGAGAACCTCGGCCGCGCGCGCTGGTCGAGCCACGAGGTGGGCTGGTTGCGCAGCGCCGCGAGCCGGGTCGCGATCTCGTGCAGGGGAGCCTCGACGGGCTGCGGCGCGCGTCGCCACGGCAGGTCGGGGTCGGGGGAGAGCGAGATCGCTCCGGCGAGGTCGTCGCCGTAGGAGGCGAGCAGCGTCATCGGCTCGGTGTCGGGCAGGCCTCGCTCGCGCGCCCATCGGCGGCGTACGTCCTCCCGGGCGGGCAGCAGGTTGTCGAGCCATGCCCGGGCGGCTGCCGGGGTCACCGGCTGGCCGGAGCGGGGCAGCGAGAGGGAGATCGGGGTGGGGCCGGCGCTGTCGTCGTAGGCGAACGCGATCCGCGGCCCGGCGTGGCGGAAGATCCCGATACGGCGGCGGCCGGCGAAGGCGTACAGCTCCGCCATCAGCCGGTGCAGTGCGCGAGCACGGCGTCGAGGTCGACGTCCTCCAGGTGCGGGGCGATGGCGGTGAGCTGGGCGGGCGCGAGGTAGACGTCGAGCACCTCCAGCAGCGCGAGCGCCTTGCCGAGCTCGGCGCGCGGATGGCCCGCCTCGACGTCGACGACGAAGCGCCGGCCGACGCCGGCGCTCTGCGCGAGATCGCCCTGGGTCAGGCCGGCACGTTGCCTGGCGGAGCGTACGGCGGCGCCGAAGGCGGCCGGGGAGGTCAGGTAGGGCGACGGCACGGTGAACAGTCTATCGCGGTGTTCCCGTACGGGAACACCGTCGGGCGATGGTGCTGTCACCGCGCTCAAACCGCTGCTTACAGTGCCGAACATGAAGATCACCGTTGTCGGCGTGGGCTACGTCGGGATGTCGCTCGCGGTCCTGCTCGCCCAGAAGCACGAGGTCGTCGTCCTCGACATCTCCCAGGAGCGCGTCGACCTGGTCAACAACGCCACGAGCCCGATCGAGGATGCCGACATCGCCGCCTTCCTGGCGACCAAGGACCTCGGCCTGCGCGCCACCCTCGACAAGGAGGACGCCTACGCCGGCGCCACCTACGTCATCGTCGCGACGCCGACCAACTACGACGAGGCCTCGAACTACTTCGACACCTCCAGCGTCGACGGTGTGATCGCCGACGCCACGAGCCATGCGCCGGACGCGACGGTCGTGGTGAAGTCGACCATCCCGGTCGGATACATCACCGCCAAGCGCGAGGAGCACCCCGAGACGACGCTCATCTTCAGCCCCGAGTTCCTGCGCGAGGGCCGGGCGCTCCACGACAACCTGCACCCCTCCCGCATCGTCGTCGGCGACGACTCTCCGGCAGCGAAGGGCTTTGCCGAGCTGCTGCTCGAGGGCTCTCTGGAGTCCAACGTGCCGGTGCTGATGACCGGGGCCACCGAGGCCGAGGCGATCAAGCTGTTCGCCAACACCTACCTCGCGCTGCGGGTCGCCTACTTCAACGAGCTCGACACCTACGCCGCGACCCACGGCCTCAACACCACCCAGATCATCGAGGGCGTCGGGCTCGACAGCCGGATCGGCACCCACTACAACAATCCGAGCTTCGGCTACGGCGGCTACTGCCTGCCCAAGGACACTCGGCAGCTGCAGGCCAACTACCAAGACGTGCCGCAGAACCTCATCTCGGCGATCGTCGAGGCCAACACCACGCGCAAGGACTTCGTCGCCACCGACATCCTGCGCCGCGAGCCCAAGGTGGTCGGCGTCTACCGCCTGATCATGAAGTCGGGGTCCGACAACTTCCGTGAGTCGTCGATCCAGGGTGTGATGAAGCGGATCAAGGCCAAGGGCGTCGAGGTGGTCATCTACGAGCCCGAGCTCGACGAGGCGACCTTCTTCAACTCCGAGATCATCAACGACCTCGAGGAGTTCAAGAAGCGCGCCGACGTGATCATCGCCAACCGGCGCACCGACGTGCTCGCCGACGTCGCCGACAAGGTCTACACCCGCGACATCTACGGGCGAGACTGACCCGCGACGTACGCCCGTGGGCGACCAGCGGGTCGCAGGCCGATGAACTTCGGCCCGCAGCCGAGAGTGCGCTGATGCGTACAGTTATGGTCGCGTCTTCTGTTCAGCGTCTAGGAATGAGGCAACATCATGGGTGACTCCGAGACCCGCCCCTGGGGTTCGTGGCACGTCATCGACATCGGTCCGGGCTACAAGGTCAAGCGGATCGAGGTGCTGCCGGGCAGCCGCCTCTCCTACCAGACCCACGACCACCGCTCCGAGCACTGGGTGGTCATCTACGGCAAGGCGACCTGCGTCATCGACGGCGTCACCACCGTCGCCGGCCCAGGTGAGTCGGTCGACGTCGCCGTCGGCCAGGCCCACCGCATCTGCAACGAGACCGACGAGCCGCTCTCCATCATCGAGGTGCAGCGCGGCGGCTACACCGGCGAGGACGACATCGTCCGGCTCGAGGACGACTTCGGTCGCGCTGAGCAGAAGGCGGCCACGGCAGAGGCGTGAGCGAGCCTCAGGCCAGCAGCCCGAGCAGATACTTCCCGTAGCCGCTCTTCAGCAGCGGTTGGGCGAGCTCGGAGAGCTGCTCGTCGGAGAGCCAGCCCTGACGCCAGGCGACCTCCTCGGGGGAGCCGACCTTGGTGCCTTGGCGGTGCTCGATGGCGCGGATGAAGTTGGCGGCCTCGTTGAGGTCTTCGAGGGTGCCGGTGTCGAGCCAGGCGGTGCCGCGCGGCAGCACCTCGACCTGGAGCGTGCCGGCCTCGAGATAGATGCGGTTGAGGTCGGTGATCTCGAGCTCTCCGCGCGCGGAGGGCCGCAGGTTGCGGGCATGCTCGATCACCGAGCTGTCGTAGAAGTAGAGGCCGGGCACGGCGTACGGGCTCTTCGGCTTGTCGGGCTTCTCCTCGAGCGAGATCGCCGTGAACGACTCGTCGAACTCGACGACGCCGTAGGCCCGCGGGTCGGCGACGCGGTAGCCGAAGACGGCGCCGCCGGTGATCGTCTTGAAGCGGGCCAGCTGGGTGCCGAGGCCGGGGCCGTAGAAGATGTTGTCGCCCAGGACCAGCCCGACACCGTCTTCGGACTCGTCGAGGAAGCCGACGTCGGCGCCGATCGTGAAGGCCTGGGCGAGGCCGTCGGGGGAGGGCTGCTCGGCGTAGCTGATGTTGACGCCGAGATGGCTGCCGTCGCCCAGGAGCCGGTGGAACCCGGTGGCCTCGTGGGGCGTCGTGATCACCAGGATGTCGCGGATGCCGGCGAGCATCAGGGTGGTCAGCGGGTAGTAGATCATCGGCTTGTCGTAGATCGGCATCAGCTGCTTGCTGATCGCCAGCGTGATCGGGTGCAGACGTGAGCCGGTGCCCCCGGCAAGGATGATGCCCTTCATGGTTCGTCGATCCTACGGATGTTCATCCGACGTTCCGTGGAACCCGCCGAGGCCCGGGGCTCAAGGCGCGGTTAATTCTGCCTACGATGAGCCGGTGGATTCGATTCTTGTGACCGGTGGGGCCGGGTTCATCGGCTCCAACTTCGTGCACCACCTCGTGGCCAACACCGATGCGTACGTCACGGTGCTCGACAAGCTGACCTATGCCTCTTCCGAGGCGGCGATCGCGGGGCTCCCGGAGGATCGGGTCAGGCTCGTCGTCGGGGACGTCTCCGACGCCGCGGTCGTCGAGCCGCTGGTGGCGGAGTCGGACGCCGTGGTGCACTACGCGGCCGAGTCGCACAACGACAACTCGCTCTCCGACCCCGCGCCGTTCGTGCAGACCAACATCGTCGGCACCTTTGTGCTGCTCGAGGCGGTCCGTCGCCATGATGTGCGGTTCCACCACGTCTCCACCGACGAGGTCTACGGCGACCTCGACCTGGATGACCTCAAGCGCTTCACCGAGGACACGCCCTATCAGCCGTCATCGCCCTACTCGGCGACCAAGGCGGGCTCCGACCACCTGGTGCGCGCCTGGGTGCGCTCCTTCGGGGTGCGCGCGACGATCTCCAACTGCTCCAACAACTACGGCCCGTGGCAGCACGTCGAGAAGTTCATCCCGCGCCAGATCACCGAGGTGATCGAGGGCCGCCGGCCGCGCGTCTACGGCGACGGGCTCAACGTGCGCGACTGGATCCACACCGAGGACCACTCCTCCGCGGTCCGGACGATCCTGGAGAAGGGGCGCATCGGGGAGACCTACCTGATCGGCGCCGACGGCGAGAAGTCCAACGTCGACGTGGTCCGCGCGATCCTGCGCCGCTTCGGGCGTCCCGAAGAAGACATCGAGTGGGTCACCGACCGCGCCGGCCACGATCGTCGCTACGCCATCGAGTCGGGCAAGCTGCGCACCGAGCTGGGGTGGTCGCCGGCCTACGAGGACTTCGACAAGGGCCTGGCCGCGACGATCGCCTGGTATCAGGACAACGAGGCCTGGTGGTCGCCGCTCAAGCACGAGACCGAAGCCAAGTACGCCGCGAAGGGGCAGTGACTGTGCCCGATCTGACCCTCGAGGAGACCCCGATCCCGGGTCTGCTGGTTACCCACCTGACCGTGCACGGCGACGCCCGCGGCTGGTTCAAGGAGAACTGGCAGCGCGCGAAGATGACCGAGCTCGGGCTGCCCGACTTCGGGCCGGTGCAGAACAACATGTCCTTCAACGCCGCCCGCGGAGCCACCCGGGGCATCCACGCCGAGCCGTGGGACAAGTTCGTCTCCGTCGCGTTCGGGCGGGTCTTCGCGGCGTGGGTCGACCTGCGCGAGGGCGACTCCTTCGGGGCGACCTTCTCGATCGAGATCGGCCCCGATGTCGCGGTCTTCGTGCCGCGAGGTGTCGGCAACTCCTACCAGGCGCTGGAGGATGACACCGTCTACTCCTACCTGGTCAACGACCACTGGCGGCCTGGCATCGCCTACCCGGCGGTCAACCTCGCCGACGAGACGGCCGCGTTCGCGTGGCCGATCCCGCTGGAGTCCGCGGAGATCTCCGAGAAGGACCTCGCGAACCCGCGCCTGGCCGACGTCACCCCGATGAAGCCGAAGAAGACGCTGATCATCGGCGCCAACGGCCAGCTCGGCCGGGCGCTCGCGGAGGTCTTCCCCGACGCCGACGCGGTCGACCTCGACGAGCTCGACATCTCCGACGAGAAGGCGGTCGAGGCCTGGCCGTGGGCCGACTACCAGCTCATCCTCAACGCCGCCGCCTACACCGCAGTCGATCTCGCCGAGACCGACGACGGTCGGCGCACCGCCTGGGCGGCCAACGCGACCGCCCCGGCGCGGCTCGCCCGGGTGGCGACCGAGCACCGGCTCACCCTCGTGCACTACTCGACGGAGTATGTCTTCGACGGCACCGCGACCGAGCACACCGAGGACGAGCCGATCTCGCCCCTCGGCGTCTACGCGCAGTCCAAGGCGGCCGGCGACATCGCCGCCGCCGGCACCGCTCGCCACTACATCCTGCGCACCTCCTGGGTCGTCGGCGACGGGAAGAACTTCGTGGCGACGATGAAGGGCCTTGCCGAGAAGGGCGTCTCGCCCACCGTGGTCGACGACCAGATCGGCCGGCTCACCTTCACCGACACCCTCGCCGCGGCCACCGCTCACCTGCTGCGGTCGGAGGCGGCGTACGGGATCTACAACTGCACCAACGCCGGAGAACCGTGCTCGTGGCGCGACATCGCCGCCGAGGTCTACGCGCTCAGCGGCCGCGAGCCGGGCGACGTCGGTGCCACCTCCACCGAGGCCTACTTCGCCGGCAAGGAAGGCGTCGCGCCGCGTCCCCTCAACTCGGTGATGGTGCTCGACAAGCTCACCGCCACCGGCTTCGAGCCCGAGGACCACCTCGAGGCGCTGCGCCGCTATCTGACGCCCTGAGCGCCGAGTCGGCTCGTTCTGACCGATATCCGCGTCGAGTCGGCTCGTTAGAACGAGCCGACTCGACGGGTCATTTGTTCGTACGGTCGGGGAGGCGCCAGGCTGCGGCGTTGTTGTCGAACGCGGGCAGGCCACGGGTCTGGCGCAGGAAGCCCCAGGCCAGCGGGCCGAGGAGGAGCATCGCGCCGCCGAGGAGGAGCAGCAGGTCGCCGTCGGCGCCGAGCATCTTGGCGCCCGAGAGGGTCAGCATGATGACGATGCCGCGGCGGATGACCGACTGGGAGACCCAGCGCGCCATCCGGGAGCCGAGGAAGGTGCCGGGGGTGCCGCCGAGGATGAGCGGGATCAGCACCGCCCACTCGACGCCGTGGTTGAGCACCTGCCCGATCGCGGCAGCGAGCACCAGCGGCACCGCCTGCACCAGGTCGGTGCCGACCAGCTTGACCGCCGACAGCGTCGGGTAGACCAGCAGCAGCGCGATCATGATGACCGACCCGGAGCCGACCGAGGTGACGCCCACCAGCAGGCCGCCGACGGCGCCGATGAAGATGGTGAGCAGCGGCTTCAGGTCAGGTGCGTCCTGGGGAGCCTCGTTGCCCTGGGTGACCAGCCGCAGCTGGAGATACATGCGGAACATGTAGGACGCGGCCGCGAACAGCAGCGCGCCGCCGAGGATCAGCTTGAGGAAGTGGTCGGTGTCGCCGGGCGCGAGCCGATGGACGAACGTGCCGAGGAAGGCACACGGCACCGATCCGATGATCAGGTAGGTCGCCAGCCGGAGGTTGGGGGAGCCGTGGCGCCAGTGCACCGCTGCGCCGACCGACTTGTTCACCGAGGCGGCGACCAGGTCGTTGGCCACCGCGGTCGTCGGTGGCACGCCGAGGAAGATCAGCGCGGGAGTCATCAGCGCGCCGCCGCCCATACCGGTCAGGCCGACAACGATGCCGATCCCGAAGCTGACCACGAGCACGCCGAGCGCGTCTTGGGTGAGGAGGTCGCCGAACACGATGCAACTCTCACATAGTCTCCACACCATGCCCGCACCTGTTCCCTTCGTCGAGATCGTCCGCTCCGGCTTCGTCGAGGGGCACCATCACGGATCGGTGGTCTCGTTGAGCCCCGACGGCACGGTCGGATGGTCTCTCGGCGACATCGAGGCGGCGATCCTGCCGCGCTCGGCGACCAAGCCGGTCCAGGCTCTCGCGATGGTGAGCCTCGGCCTCGATCTCCCCGCTGACCTGCTCGCTCTCGCCTGCGCCTCCCACTCCGGTGAGGCCTTCCACCAAGAGGGCGTACGCCGCCTCCTCTCGATCGCCGGGCTCGATGAGTCCGCGCTGGGCAATATCGTGGACCACCCGTTCGGCGTCGGGGCGCGTGAGGAGGCGCTGCGTCGCGGGCAGCCGAAGACCCGACTGGCGATGAACTGCTCCGGCAAGCACGCCGCGATGCTGGCGACCTGCGTCGCCGCCGGCTGGCCGCTCGAGGGCTATCTCGACCCCGCGCACCCGCTGCAGCAGAGCATCCAGGAGACCTTCGAGGCGTACACCGGCGAGGCTGCGTACGTCACCGTCGACGGCTGCGGTGCGCCGGCTCTGTCCACGTCGCTGACCGGCCTGGCCCGGGCCTTCGCGTCGATCGCCTCGGCGGTCGACGGCCCGGCCGCGAAGGTCGCCGCGGCGATGCGTACGCACCCGGAGCATGTCTCGGGCACGACCCGTGACGAGCTCGCACTGCATCGGGCCGTACCCGGTCTGATCGGCAAGCTCGGTGCCGAGGCGGTCTACGCCGTCGCGCTTCCCGACGGCCGGGCCTGGGCGCTGAAGACCGACGACGGTGGCGACCGGGCGCGCCCGGTCGTGATGGCGGCCGCGCTGTTGCGCGACGGCGTCGGTGACCTGGACGGCGTCGACGCCGAGGCGCTGCGAGCGACGGGTGACGCGGCGATCCTCGGCGGCGGGCATCGGGTGGGGGAGCTGCGCGCACTGCTGTGATCGCCGGAGTGTTTCGGGGCGGTTGCCGAAGATTGCTAGCGGGTTGCTAGCAAGCGCCGACGGAGTGCGGGGCGGGGCATTTCCGCCTGTTGACCCTGCAACTACCGGGGTGATCCGTGTCACTTGAGCCCGTTCAGGGTTGAGTTTGCTAGCATTTGTTAGCACACTGGAGACATGGTCAAGAACAAGGTCACGAGTGCGGTCGGCTCGCTTGGCGAATACCTCAAGGAGCAGAGGGTCTCTGCCGAGATGTCTCTGCGCCAGCTGGCCGACCAGGCGGGCGTGTCCAACCCCTACCTCAGCCAGATCGAGCGCGGTCTGCGCAAGCCATCGGCTGAGGTCCTCCAGCAGATCGCCAAGGCGCTGCGCATCTCGGCAGAGCAGGTCTACGTGCGTGCCGGGATCCTCAGCCCTGACTCCAACGTCGGAGGCTCTGTGGAGCTCGCGGTGCTCGCCGATCCCAGCCTGACCGAGCGGCAGAAGCACTCGCTGCTCGACGTCTACCACTCGTTCCTTGCTCTCAACAATCGTGTCACCGACGACGCGCCGGCCGTCGAAGAATCCGCCCAAGAGTCCAACCCAGAGGAGAAGCCAGATGCCCACCCTGCCCAAGATTGAGACCACCAAGCCCCTCAACGCCGTCGCCGGCGTCGCCGACCTCGCCTACGAGACCGTCAAGGGTTACGCCACCGACGTCCAGAAGAAGGTCGACGGCTACCGCTCCGACGCGACCACCAAGTTGACCGACGCCCGCAGCAAGGTCACCGAGCGCGCCACCACCTACCGCACCCAGGCGACCGAGAAGGCCACGGCGGCCCGGACCACCGTGACCGGCTTCGACCCGAAGTCCCTCCCGGCCCTGGCCAAGGAGCAGTACACCGTGCTCCCCGAGAAGGTGAAGACCACCGTCAAGGCCAAGCTCGACGAGACCGCCGGCAACGCCACGGGCACCTACGACAAGCTCGCCAACCGCGGTGAGTCCGTCGTCGCCAAGTTCAAGAAGTCCGACGCCACCCCGGCTCCGGCCAAGGCGACCGCGACCAAGACCGCCGACGCCCCGGCCAAGCCCGCCGAGACCAAGTCGACCGAGACCAAGTCGACCCAGGCGAAGTCCACCCCGGCCAAGTCGAGCGAGACCAAGTCCACGCAGGCCAAGTCGACCCAGGCGAAGTCCACCGACGCCCCGGCGAAGAAGGCTCCGGCCAAGAAGTCCACGGCCAAGAGCACCAAGGCCTGATCTGACCCAGGTCTCAGAGAAGGCGGCCCGCTCGAAAGAGCGGGCCGCCTTTTCTTTTGCCGAGAAGTCACCCCTGCAGGTCGAGGGGTCACGTCTGTAGGTCGAGGGGTCGCTCGTGCAGGTCGAGGCGTCGCTCCTGCAGGTCGAGAAGTCACATGTGCAGATCGAGATGTACGCGGTGCCATCTCGACCTGCAGAACTGACCTCTCGACCTGCAGGGCTGACGCTTCGGCCTGCAGGAGCGACGCCTCGACCGTACGAGCGACCTTTCGGTTCGTACGAGTGACTCCTCGCTCTGCAGGTGTGACGTCTCGACCTGCACGAGTGACCTCTCGGCCTGCAGGAGTGACTTCTCGGGCGGCGGGGTGACGTGTCGACCGGGAAGGGTCAGCTGGGGTAGTCGGCGCCGGCGGCTTGCCGGGCTTCCCAGGCGGTGGAGACCATCGAGCGGAGGTCGTGGCGCATCTCCCACTCGAGGTCGCGTCGGGCGAGCTCGCCGGTGGCGACGATGCGGGCGGGGTCGCCGGCGCGGCGGGGCTTGATGACGGGCACGAACTCGATGCCGGTGACCTCGCGGATGGTGTCCATGATCTGCCGCACCG
This sequence comes from Nocardioides albertanoniae, assembly GCF_006716315.1. Taxonomy (NCBI): domain Bacteria; kingdom Bacillati; phylum Actinomycetota; class Actinomycetes; order Propionibacteriales; family Nocardioidaceae; genus Nocardioides; species Nocardioides albertanoniae. Next base: position 888,009 of record NZ_VFOV01000001.1, read on the forward strand.
AGGAGCCGTCGCCGGAGCCCAGGTTGTAGACGGCTTCCAGATCGGCGCCCGAGGCGAGCCGCTTGGCGGCGACGACGTGGGAGTGGGCGAGGTCGGCGACGTGCACGTAGTCGCGTACGCAGGTGCCGTCGGGGGTCGGGTAGTCGTCGCCGTTGATCTGCGGCGTCTTCCCGCCTGCCAGCGCGTCGAAGACGAGCGGGAAGAGGTTGTGGGGGCTGGTGTCGTAGAGGTCGTCGCTCCCGGAGCCGACCACGTTGAAGTAGCGCAGGCTGGTGTGCGAGAGGCCCTCGGCGCGCGCCACGTCGGCGATCAGCCACTCGCCGATCAGCTTCGACTCGCCGTACGGGCTCTCCGGCGTGGTCGGCGTGGTCTCGGTGACCAGGTCGACGTCGGGGGTGCCGAAGGTGGCGGCGGAGGAGGAGAAGACGAGCTTGTCGACGCCGCTGGCCACCATAGCCTCGAGGAGGTTGGCGGTGCCGGTGACGTTCTGCGCGTAGGTGTGCAGCGGCCGCTGCACCGAGACGCCTGCGTACTTGAAGCCGGCGAGGTGGATCACGCCCTCGACACCGTGGTCGGTGATCGCCCGCTCGATCGCGGCCTTGTCGAGCAGCGACGCCTCGACGAACGTGACGTTGTCGGGCACGAACTTCGCGAACCCCGAGGACAGGTCGTCGATGACGACCGGCTCCAGGTCTGCGTCGAGCAGCGCCTGCACGACGTGCGATCCGATGTAGCCCGCGCCTCCGGTAACCAACCAACTCATGGCGCAGACGATAGCGGTGAGCGTCGTGCGCGTCGTCCAAGGGCCCGTACATGACGATGCCCTAGGTTCGCAGGATGAAGCTCTTGTGCGGCGACGGTGACCCGACGACCTCCGAGGGCCTGCGTGCCATCTATGCGCCTCCGCGGCTGCCCTGGCTGCGCGTCAACATGGTCAGCTCGGTCGACGGTGCGGCGACGGGCGCCGACGGCCTCTCCGGCACCGTCAACAACAAGGTCGACGTCGATGTCTTCCATGCCCTGCGCGACCTCGCTGATGCTGTGCTGGTCGGCGCCGGCACGGCCATCGCCGAGACCTATCAGGCCGGCGGTACGCCCATCGTCGTCGTCTCCGGCCGCGGCCGCGTCCCCGACGACCTCCGTGGGTCCGAGCCTGGCGCGGTCCGCCTCGCCACCTGCTCTGATTCGCCCGGTCTCACCGCCGCACGAGACGAGCTCGGCGCGGAGAACGTGTACGTCGTCGGCTCCTCCGAGGTCGACCTGGCGGCGCTCCTCGCCCGGCTGCACGACGAGGGCCTTCGCCACCTGCTCTGCGAGGGCGGCCCGACCCTGCTCGCCTCCCTGCTCGACGCGGGCGTGGTCGACGAGCTCACCCACACGATCACGCCCAAGCTGCTCGGCGGCGACGGCCGACGGATCGTCACCGGGCCACCCATCGACGTCCCGGTGACGCTGGCCTCGCTCATCGAGCAGGACGGCACTCTGCTGGGGCGCTGGCTCGTAGGTCGATGACGCGTACGCGCTGTTACCGGTAGCGAAGTCTGCGACCGGGACCTTGCCCACGATGGTCACTCGCGCTGTGCGGAGATCCAGCCGTCGGGGGTGTATCGAGACGGGTTGCCTGCAAAGGGTCCCGACGAACCGAGGTCGCCGCGGCAATCTCGACGACCGCTGAGGTGACCGGGTCGCAGAGATGAGGACGACTGGCAGGCCCAGGATCGTGCCGCGGTGGATGGCCACCCCGAGCGACTGCGTGGCGTGGCCCGGATCTCGTCGGCGACCTTTCGCGCAGCATCTCGGGGCCGATGAAAGTCACGCCTGTGTAGACGGCGGCGTGCACGGTCAGTCCTGGGGCGAGGCTCTCGTCTTGACAGGGCATGCAACGAACTATGTCATAGGTACGTATTTTATCGTACCTCTCGGAAAGAAGGTGACCCATGGACTCGTCGCAGACCTCCCGCGCCACGTTGCCCGTGCTCCTGCTTGCACAGTTCGTCACACCCCTGTCCATCGCCGGCACCGCGATCGCCCTCCCACTCATCTCTCAGGACCTGGGGACGAACGAGACCGGCCTGCAATGGGCCGTCAACGGGTTCAACGTGACCTTCGCCCTCTTCGCCCTCGTGTGGGGCGCGGTCTCGGACCGCATCGGCTACCGCGCAGCCTTCCGTGCTGGTTCAGTCCTCGTCGTCGCAGGTGGCGCACTGAGCGCCGCCGCCCCGTCGCTGCTGATCCTCGACGTCGCCCGCCTCGTGGCCGGCGTCGGCGCGGCATCGATCCTCACCGGGTCCACCGCCCTGATCTCACATCTGTTCGAGGGATCTCGGCGAACCAGAGCCTTCGCCGTCTTCGGTACGGTCAACGGCCTCGGTCTTGCCCTGGGGCCGAGCATGTCGGGCGGGGTCATCGGCCTGGTCGGCTGGCGCGGCGTCTTTGCGGTCCAGGCCGCCTTCGTCCTGATCGCTCTCCTCGGGTCGGTTGCCATCCCCGCGATCCGGACGGCCGCTGCAGAGCCGGGTGGGAAGGCCCCGATCTTGGATGTGGGCCTACTTGCCAATCGTGAGTTCCTGGCCACCTGCCTGGTTCCGGTCGCAGGGTCGGTCGGGTTCGTCACGCTGCTCACCTACCTGCCCAGCGCCCTGTCCGGGGTGCGCGGCATGGACGCGAGCACATCTGGCGCCTTGATGCTCGTCATGACCCTGCCGGTGCTGGTCGCCCCGATGCTGGTCTCCCGGGCCGTCACCACCACCGAGTGGGTCACCATCGGGCGAGTGATCTACGCCAGCCTGGCCTTCCTGGCCGTTGGTGCGGCCGGGATGATGTTGCTCTCGATCGACGGTCCCATCGCCGCCCTCGTGGTGCCGATGCTGCTGATCGGCGCAGGCTTCGGTCTACCGATCGGCCTGGTCGACGGACACGCCCTGTCGGTAGTGCCCGCCCAGCGGGCAGGGACCGCGGCCGGGCTGCTCAACTTCGGGCGGATCGGCAGCGAGGCCCTCTTCGTGGCCGTCTACGCCCTGGCTATCAGTACGCTGATCGGTCGCGACCTGCCCGGGGATGCCGGCGCACGTACCGCCGCCGGCCAGCCCGGCCACCCGGAGGTCTATCTCGACGCGTTCCACGTCGTCGCGCTCGGCCTGGCCGGCCTTGTCGTGCTGATCACCGTCGCCGTGATCGCCTTGCGCGCTGCCGCGCGCCGGGTCGAAAGATCCCGCGCCGACCTTTCCGCACATCCCACTCACGCAACCGCTATGGAAGAGGTCTGACGCATGCACTCCGCCCACACCGTCAAGCAGCTTGGACCCCAGACCCCAGTGCGAACGCCTGGGCACCCGGCGACAGGGCTTTGAGGAGATGAGACTCGACGTCGACGCGTCGGAGATCCCGTGGGAGACGGGCGTGCTGGTGCACCGGCCGACGTCGCTGCCGGTCACCTGGTAGGTGTCTGCTCGGGCCGGCCGGGTGGACCGCGACCGTCAGGCGACGGGCTCGCGGCGCACCTGGCGCGGCCCGAACAGAGCCTCGAGGAGGCCCGGGTACGCCTCCTCGATGTCCAGGCGCCGCAGCTGCGTCATCTGTCCGTTGCCGACATCTCGTTGGTGGATCAGGCCTGCTTGGCGCATCAGCCGGAAGTGATGGGTGCGCGTCGACGGCGCCCACGGAAGTCCGAAGACGCTGCAGAACTGCTCCTGGCCGTCGGGCTGGTGGTAGAGAGCCTCGATCACCGACCGGCGATTCGTCTCGGCGAGGCAGGAGAGCACCTTGCTCAGGTCGAAATCAGCCACCGCGGGATGGTCGTCGGGACGTTCAGGCATGCGCCCATCCTTCACTCGCAGACACCACAGGTACGAGAACAATGATAGGTCAACCAAGTCTGAAATGCTCGTGACGAGCGCTGAACCTTCAGGCCGCCGGGAGAGGGCGGGGCCGATGTCGGTGGCCCGGGGCCAGGCACCGGGGCCGCTGTGGGCCTGGAGAGTTCACGGTCTGTTTCCGATAACGAAATCTTGAGACCGAGAGTTTCTCCCTTGACGGGGTCGGGCCTAACGGCTTGACTCACCGATCGTGCCAGGAACGGCGGTAGCCACCACCAAGCGACCTCGTCAGGCACTCTCGGGCAGACGGATCCGGGAGTGGCTGATCTTCGTGGCGTTCGTGCTTCCCAACATCGCCCTGATCGCGATCTTCGTCTATCGGCCGCTGTTCCAGAACGTCTACTACTCGACGCTCAACTGGACGCTCGGCTCGAAGTTCGCGACGCCGGTCGGGCTGGGCAACTACCGCAACTTCTTCACCTCCGGTGAAGCCGGCAAGGTGCTGACCACCACGGCGATCTTCACCGTCGCCACGGTCGGGCTCACCCTGGTGCTGGGGCTCTGCGTCGCGCTGGCGCTCAACCGCAAGCTTCCGGGCGCCGGGCTCGCGCAGGCCACGGTCTTCGCGCCCTACATCCTCTCCGGCTACGGCGTGGGGCTGGCCTGGCTCTACATCTTCGACCCCAACATCGGTGCGCTCTCGGCGATCCTGCGCGACGTCGGTCTGAACAGCCCGGAGTGGATCAACTCCCCGCCGTGGACGCTGACGATGGTGATCCTCGTCTACGTCTGGAAGAACCTCGGTTACGCCGCTGTCGTCTACCTCGCCGGGCTGCAAGCCGTGCCGGTCGATCTGATGGAGGCCGCCCAGCTCGACGGCGCCGGGCCGGCGAAGCGATTCTTCAAGGTGACCGTGCCGCTGCTCTCGCCGACGACCTTCTTCCTGCTCGTCACCACGATCCTCAACAGCCTGCAGGCCTTCGACCTGCTGATCGCGATGGACAAGCTCGGCCGCGGCGCACGCACGCTGATCTTCGACGCCTACCTGACCGGCTTCAAGGAGCAGAGCCAGGCGGGCTACTCGGCGATGCTCTCCACGGTGCTCTTCGCGATCCTCGTGGTGCTCACTCTCATCCAGCTCGTCGTCGTGGAGAGGCGGGTGCACTACCGATGAGCGCGACGAACGCCCCCTCGCGCAGAGTCCGGCTGACGCCGCTGACCGTACGCGACTACCTGGTGCTCCTGCTCGCGGTGCTGATCGTGGTGCTCCCGCTGGGCTACATGATCCTGGCGTCCTTCAAGGGTGCCGGTGACCTGGCCACCACCGACCTCGTCGTCTTCCCCGACGTCTGGCAGCCGCAGAACTACTCCGAGGCGGCCCAGAAGGTGCCGTTCGGCCGGCTCTTCCTCAACTCCGGGATCGTCACGGTCGTCGGGGCCGGGCTGAAGGTGCTGCTCGCGATCCTGACGGCGTACGGCCTGGTCTTCTGCGAGTTCCCCGGCAAGAAGTTCGTCTTCTGGGGCGTGCTCGCCACGATGATGGTGCCGCCGCAGGTCACCGCGCTGCCCAACTACGTCTTCGTCAGCGGGCTCGGCGGGGAGAACACCTACTGGGGGATCATCCTCCCGGGCCTCGGCACAGGGTTCGGTACGTTCCTGCTGCGCCAGTCGTTCATGCAGCTGCCCTTCGAGGTGCTCGAAGCGGCCCACCTCGACGGGGCAGGCCACTGGCGGCGGCTGTGGCACTGCGTGGTGCCGATGGCGCTGCCGTCGATCGCGACCGTGGCCCTGGTCAACGTCGTCTACGAGTGGAACGACTACCTGTGGCCGCTGATCATCATCACCGAGCCGGAGATGATGACGCTGCCGCGAGGTCTGACGCTGCTGCAGAACAGCGAGTCCGCGGCCAGCTCGTTCGGGGTCCTGATGGCCGGCACCGTGATGGTGCTGCTGCCGATCCTCGCCGTCTTCGCGCTGCTCCAGCGCCACATCGTCAACGGGTTCACCCAAGGCGGCGTCAAAGGCTGAGGCTCTCAGCCGACATCTCTTGGCCAACAGTGGGCACGAAAGGGAAGGAATGCACCAATGAACAACCTCTACATTCCACGCTCGGGGATCTCTCTCGATCGGCGCGGTTTCCTCGGACTCTCGGCTCTCGGACTCTCCGCCGCGGCCCTGTCTGCCTGCGGTGGCGGGCCCTCGACCAGCGGCGGCAAGGCCGCCGGCAAGGTCGAGCAGATCGACTTCAGCGGCGTGAAGCCGGCCAAGGAGATCACCTTCTGGACCTCCAACCCGGGCGACTCGATCAAGGTCAGCACCGAGCTGGTCAACGCCTTCAACGCCTCCCAGACCGACATCAAGGTCAAGCTGGTCACCGCCGGCGCCGACTACGAGGAGATCGCGCAGAAGTTCCAGACCGCGCAGACCGGTGGCGACCTGCCCGACCTGATCAACCTGTCGGACGTGTGGTGGTTCCGCTACAAGATGAACGACCAGATCATCCCGCTCGACTCCCTCTTCGAGACTCTCGAGTTCGAGACCGACGACTTCGTCGACTCGCTGCTGGGCGACTACCTCTACGACGACGCCCACTGGGCGGTTCCGTGGGCACGCTCGACGCCGCTCTTCTACTACAACAAGGATCACTGGAAAAAGGCCGGGCTGCCCGACCACGGGCCGGAGACCTGGGAGGAGTTCGACGAGTGGAAGGCCAAGCTCGCCGCCAAGGGCGGGGCGAAGTTCGCCTTCCAGTTCCCCGCCCTGGCGGGCTACGCCGGCTGGACGCTGCAGAACAACCTGTGGGGCTGGGGCGGCGGCTGGTCGAAGGAGGAGTCCTTCGACATCTCCTGCAACTCCAAGGAGTCGGTCGAGGCGCTCTCTTTCCTCAAGGACTGGGTCTACAAGGACAAGGTGGCCGGTGTGGCCGGGGTCGACCAGATCCAGGACTTCGCCGCAGGCGTCGCCAGCACCACCGTGGGCTCGACCGGTGACCTGATCACCGCGATCACCTCGGCCAAGTTCGACGTCGGCGTCGCGCCGCTGCCCGCCGGGCCGGCCGAGACCGACAAGATCTGCCCGACCGGCGGCTCGGGCGTCGGCATCCCGAAGGACATCAGCCCCGAGCGGCAGCTCGCGGCCGGCACGTTCCTCAAGTTCCTCACCGAGCCGGAGCAGGCCATCAAGTTCTCCGAGGCGACCGGCTACGTGCCGGTCCGCAAGTCGGCAGACCCGGCCGCGATCCTCAAGAAGACCCCGCAGGCCCAGGTCGCGATCGACCAGCTCCCCAACACCCGCTCGCAGGACTACGCCCGCGTCTTCCTGCCCGGTGGTGACCTGGAGATGGCCAACCACATGGCCTCGATCCTCACCGAGAACAAGGACGTCCAGGCCGAGATGGACAGCCTCAAGACCGCGCTCGACAAGATCTACACCGATCAGGTCAAGCCGCTCATCTGATGAGTGCCGAGCGTAGGGCGGCTGCGGGTGCCCTACGCTCGGTGCCGTGAGCGAGGACTTGGTAGTAGAACGACGGCCCGGCGTCGTACACGTGACTTTCAACCGGCCGCAGAAGCACAACGCCTTCACCGCCGAGATGTACGCCGCGCTGCACGCGCTGTGCGACGAGCTCGCGGTCGACGAGTCGGTGAAGGTGCTGGTGCTGACCGGGGCCGGCGGGCGCGCGTTCGCCGCCGGCAACGAGATCTCCGACTTCCTCGCACGAGACGCGGTCGACTACGAGGACTGGATCCGCGCGCTGCTCGAGAAGCTCTACGCGCTGCCGCAGGTCACCATCGCCGCCGTCGACGGGGTCTGCGTCGGTGGCGGGCTCGCGGTGGCCACCCACTGCGATCTGCGGGTCGCGACCCCGCACTCGCGCTTCGGATACCCGATCGCGAAGACCCTCGGCAACGCGCTCGCGGCCTCCATCGTCTACCGCGCCGCGGCCGTCTTCGGTGAGCCGGTCGTGCGCGAGATGCTGCTTGCGGCGCGCCTCGTCGGCGCCGACCGCGCCTACGCCACCGGCGCCCTGACCGCCGTCACCGACTCCCTCTCCGACGAGGTCGACGCCCTCGTCGAGGGCATCCTGCCGCTCTCGCGGGTGACCGTGCGGGCCACGAAGTCCCAGCTCGCCGCCTTCGCCGCCCGAGCCGAGGCTTCGCCGGAGGGCGACGAAGACCTGCTGCGCGAGGTCTACACCGGAGCCGACTTCAAGGAGGGCGTGCGCGCGTTCCTGGCCAAGGAGAAGCCGGCGTTCGGGTAATCCGTTGACGGAGACTCCGGCGCGACCGACGATGGCGTATGCCTTCCGAACCGACCGCGACGTACGCCGAGACCGAGCAGTTCCGTGGTGCCCTGATCCGGCAGAGCGACCTCAGCGGTCTCGAGATCCGCGACTGCTGGTTCGAGGAGCGGGTGAAGGTCGTCGACTGCTACGGCAGCGACATCTATCTCGGCGGTGAGTTCGGCAAGGTCGTGGTCAACGACGTCGACGTGACGGCGTACGTCGAGGCCGAGCTCGATCGCATCGAGCCCAACCGGGTGCTCGCTCGCGAGGCGCGGACCGCGGACGACTTCCGCGCGGCCTGGGCGGCCATCGAGTCGACGTGGGCGGCCACGGTCGAGCAGGCGCGCGGGATGGGGGAGGAGCTGCTCCATGAGCGGGTCGACGACGAGTGGTCGTTTCTCGAGACCTTGCGCCACCTGCTCCACGCCAGCGACAAGTGGCTCGGCGGCCCCGTCCTCGAGGAGGACGACCCCTTCCACCCGTTCGGCAACGTGCCCGGCGGTTGGGACGAGACGACCTCAGGGGGCACTGTCGACATCGACCCGTCGCTCGAGGAGGTCCTCGAGCCGCGCCTGGTCCGGATGGGCACGATGCGCGACTACGTCGCGACGCTCACCGATGCCGACCTCGACCGGCGCTGTGCCAAGCCCGGCGGCGACCAGGGCGCCGACGTCGACGTGCGTCACTGCCTCCAGGTGGTGCTCTTCGAGGAGGCCGAGCACCACCGTTATGCCGTGCGTGACCTGGCGGTGCTCACCGCTGGTTGAGCCGCTCGTCCTCGGCGGGTGCGAGCGAACCGAGCAGCGCCAGCTTCTCCGCGCTCTCCGAGCCCGGCTCGGCGTGGAAGGTGCCGAGGATCAGGCCGCTCCCGTCACTGAGCGTGAACTTCTGGCGGTGCAGCCGCAGTGACCCGACCTGCGGATGGTCGAACAGCATGCTGCCACCGGCGAGGGCCTTGACGTCGTGGCGTGCCCAGAGCTTCCGGAACCGCTCGCTCGCCAAGGAGAGCTCGCCGACCAGCTCGACGAAACGTGGGTCGTCGGTGTCGCTGCCGACCGAGGTGCGGAACGAGGCCACCAGGGAGTCGCAGACCGACTCCCAGTCCGCGTGCAGCGCCTGCACCGCCGGGTCGAGGAAGACCGACCGGATCCGGTTCTCGCCGACGACCATCGAGGGGTCGAGGAGGCGGGCCAGCGGGTTGCTGGCGAGGACGTCGAGATATCTGTCCTCGATGACCGCAGGCACGCCGATGACCTCCAGGAGCTGGGCGAGCGACGGCGGCACCTGTGCCCTCCGCCTGCGACGGGCACGTCGCACGCGAGGAGCCACCAGGCTCAGCAGATAGGTCGTGCCGGCCTCGTCGAGCTGCAGCACCTGGGCGATCGACTCCAGCACCGCAGGCGAGGGGTTGCGGTCGCGACCCTGCTCGAGCCGCAGGTAGTAGTCGGCGCTGACACCGGCGAGCAGAGCGACCTCCTCGCGGCGTAGGCCGGGAACGCGGCGTACGCCCACGGTCGGCAGGCCCACCGTGTCGGGGCGTACGAGCTCTCGTCTGGCTCGGAGATAGGCGCCCAGCCGGTTGTCGTCGCTCACGATCCCAGGATAGGCGCGCGCCCGCCGGGTGCGGGGGCTCCAGACTGGTCCCCGCACTACCAGGATCAGCGGCCCTCTCCCTGGGCCGTCTTCGGCGAGAGATGCTGGAGACATCCGAGGAGAGGAACATCAATGACCGACACCACCACGCACAGCACCTACACGCTCGGCGATCTCACCGTGCGCCGGATGGGGTACGGCGCGATGCAGCTCGCGGGGCCGCACGTGTTCGGGCCTCCGGCCGACCGGGACGCCGCGATCGCGGTGCTCCGGGAGGCGCTCGACCTGGGCATCGACCACATCGACACCAGCGACTTCTACGGGCCGTACGTCACCAACCAGATCATCAAGGAGGCGCTGCACCCCTACCCCGAGAGTCTGCACATCGTCACCAAGGTCGGCGCGCGCCGCGATGCCGAGGGTGCCTGGCTCCCGGCGAGCTCCGCCGACGAGCTGCGCGCCGCTGTGCACTCCAACCTCGACAACCTCGGCCTCGAGACGCTCGACGTCGTCAACCTGCGGGTGATGGACGGCGACGCCGGCGATGTCGCCGAGCGATACGCCGTCCTGGCCGAGCTCCAGCAGCAGGGCCTGATCCGTCACCTCGGGATCAGCGAGGCGAGCGCGGAGCAGCTCGCCGCGGCACAGGAGGTAGCGCCGGTCGTCGGCGTGCAGAACCTCTACAACCTGGCCAACCGGGGCGACGACGACCTGATCGACTCGCTGGCCGCGCAGGGCATCGCCTATGTCCCCTACTTCCCGCTCGGCGGGTTCACGCCGCTCCAGTCCGGGGCTCTCGACGCCGTGGCCGACAGGTTGGGTGCCGGCCGGATGGCGGTGGCGCTGGCCTGGCTGCTCCAGCGTTCACCCAACATCCTGCTCATCCCCGGCACCTCGTCGGTGGAGCATCTGCGGGACAACGTCGCCGGCGCAGCCCTCGAGCTCGGGCCCGACGATCTGGCCGAGCTGGACGCGATCGGTCGCTAGCCCTAGAAGGCCAGTTAACCGGAGGAGGCCAGTGCGGCCGCCTCGATGAGGCTGGGCCCGTACCAGGTGATCAGGCGCCCGCTGACCAGCTCGGTCGGGGTCCGCACGAACGCCTCCGGGCCGTCGTCGGCGGTGAAGACGTACGGCTCGTCGGGGAGCAGCGCGACGTCGGCGCCAGCAGCGTCGACGTCGGCCAGGTCGACGTGCGGGTAGCGGTCGGCATGCGGGTCGTAGACGTTCTCCCAGCCGAGCCGCCGCAGCAGGTCGCCGGTGAACGTACGCGACCCGACCACCATCCACGGGTCGCGCCAGATCGGCACGACGACCCTCCGGGTGACCGGAGGGAGCGGACCGCACCAGAGCCGGCGGGCCTCCGCGAGCCAGGGAGGGCGGCTCCAGCCGAGCCCGTCGAGGAGCCTCTCCATCGAGTCGATCGCGTCGGGGACGGTCTCGATGTCGGTGACCCAGACCCGTACGCCGCGCTCGCGCAGGCGGCGTACGTCGAGCTCTCGGTTCTCCTCCTTGTTGGCCACGACGACGTCCGGTGCCAGCGCCACGATCGCGGCCAGGTCAGGGTTCTTGGTGCCGCGCACACGGGGCACGTCGAGGTCGACCGGATGCGTGCACCACTCGGTCGCGCCGACCAGCCGGTCGGCCGCGACCGAGGCGAGTGCCTCGGTCAGCGACGGGACCAGACAGACCACCCGGGTCGCCGGGTGCGGGCCGTCATAGGCGGTGCCGAGGTCGTCGCGGGGTGAATGCTCACCGAGGTAACTCACTCAACGCTCGCTTCCTTTGCGGAACTCCACGAGGGCAGTGGCTGTTCACCGAGTTACCTCGGTGAACAGCCACACCTCACACATTGCGTCGATACTGCCCGCCGACCTCGAAGAACGCCTCGGTGACCTGGCCGAGCGAGCAGACCCGAGCCGCGTCCATGAGCGCGGCGAAGACGTTCTCGTCGGAGGTGGCGGCCTGCTTGAGACGCTGGATCGCGGCCTCCGCCTCGCTCGCGTGGGCGGTCTGGAAGTCGTGCACGCGGTCCAGCTGCGACTTCTTCTCCTTCTCCGTGGCGCGGGCGAGCTCGACCGGTCCGGCCGGTTCGCCGTTGGTGTCGCGGACGAAGGTGTTGACGCCGATGAGCGGCAGCGTGCCGTCGTGCTTGCGGTGCTCGTAGAGCATCGACTCGTCCTGGATCTTGCCGCGCTGGTAGCCGGTCTCCATGGCGCCGAGCACGCCGCCGCGCTCGGAGATGCGGTCGAACTCCTTGAGCACGGCCTCCTCGACGAGGTCGGTGAGCTCGTCGATGATGTAGGAGCCCTGGAGCGGGTTCTCGTTGAAAGCCAGGCCCCACTCGCGGTTGATGATCAGCTGGATCGCCAGGGCGCGGCGTACGGACTCCTCCGACGGCGTCGTGACGGCCTCGTCGAAAGCGTTGGTGTGCAGCGACTGGGCGTTGTCGTAGATCGCGATCAGCGCCTGCAGCGTGGTGCGGATGTCGTTGAAGTCCATCTCCTGCGCGTGCAGCGATCGCCCGCTCGTCTGGATGTGGTACTTCAGCTTCTGCGAGCGCTCCGAGGCGCCGTAGCGGTCGCGCATCGCGACCGCCCAGATCCGGCGGGCGACGCGGCCGATCACCGAGTACTCGGGGTCCATCCCGTTGGAGAAGAAGAACGACAGGTTGGGTGCGAAGTCGTCGATCGACATCCCGCGAGCCAGGTAGGACTCGACGTAGGTGAACCCGTTGGCCAGCGTGAAGGCGAGCTGGGAGATGGGGTTCGCCCCGGCCTCGGCGATGTGGTAGCCGGAGATCGAGACGGAGTAGAAGTTGCGGACCTCCTGCTCGATGAACCACTCCTGGATGTCGGCCATGCAGCGCAACGAGAACTCGGTGGAGAACAGGCAGGTGTTCTGCCCCTGGTCCTCCTTGAGGATGTCGGCCTGCACGGTGCCGCGCACCGTCTTGATGGCCTCGTAGGGGTCGATGCCGCGCTCGCGCGCCTGGTCCATCACCGTGTTGAGGAAGAACGCCAGGATCGTCGGCGCCGGCCCGTTGATCGTCATCGAGACCGAGGTGGTCGGGGCGAGCAGGTCGAAGCCGTCGTAGAGCGCCTTCATGTCGTCCAGCGTCGCCACCGAGACGCCGGAGGTGCCGACCTTGCCGTAGATGTCGGGGCGCAGGCCGGGGTCGCGGCCGTAGAGCGTCACCGAGTCGAACGCGGTCGAGAGCCGCGTGGCGGGCTGGCCCTCGGAGAGCAGCTTGAAGCGGCGGTTGGTGCGGAACGGGTCACCCTCGCCGGCGAACATCCGCGCCGGGTCCTCGTTCGCACGCTTGTAGGGGAAGACACCTGCCGTGAACGGGAAGAAGCCCGGGAGGTTCTCCCGGCGCAGGAACCGGGTCAGCTCGCCGCGGTCGGTGTAGCCCGGGGTCGAGACCCGCGGGATGTAGTTGCCCGACAACGACGTGCGGCCGCTGTCGTCGGCGGCGTACGTCGCCTTCGTCTCCTCCCAGGAGGCCAGCTGGGTGCGCAGGTCTTCGGGGAGGTCCCCGGCGGGCACGTCGAGCTCGGGGTGGTCGGCGGCCACGATCTCGTAGGCCTGCTCCTTGCGTGCGGCGGCCACGAGATCGTCGGTCGCGGCGTGATAGTCGCGTACGCTGCCGGCGATCTCGGCCAGGTAGCGCACCCGCTTCTCGGGGATGCTCGGGTGCAGCCCGGTGGAGTGCCGGGTCTCGACCCGGGGGAGCACACCCTCGCCGAGCACGAGCCCGGACTCGGCGAGCAGGCCGCGCAGGTGCTGGTAGAGCGCGGTGACGCCGTCGTCGTCGAAGGCGGCCGCGGAGGTGCCGTAGACCGGCATCTCGTCGGGGGAGGAGGTGAACGCTTCCCGGTTGCGCACGAGCTGGCGCGAGACGTCGCGCAGCGCGTCCTCGGCGCCGCGACGCTCGAACTTGTTGATCGCCACGACGTCGGCGAAGTCGAGCATGTCGATCTTCTCGAGCTGGCTGGCGGCACCGAACTCGGGGGTCATCACGTAGAGCGAGACGTCGACGAAGTCGCTGATGCCGGTGTCGCCCTGTCCGATGCCGGGGGTCTCGACGATCACCAGGTCGACGGAGGCCTTCATCACCGAGAGCACCTCGGCGAAGTGATCGGGCACCTCGTGGCCGCCGCGGGTCGCCAGCGAGCGGTAGAAGGTGGTCGAGCCACCGTCGGTGATCGCGGCGAGCGAGTTCATCCGGATGCGGTCGCCGAGGAGCGCGCCGCCGCCGCGTCGTCGCGTCGGGTCGATGGCGAGCACGCCGACGCGGATCTTGTCCTCCTGGTCGATGCGCAGGCGCCGGACCAGCTCGTCGGTGAGGGAGGACTTGCCCGATCCACCGGTGCCGGTGACGCCGAGCACGACGGCCTGGTCGGCCTCGTGCAGGCGCGCCAGGAAGTCGTCGGGGAGCCGGCCCTGCTCGGCACCCGTGATCGCACGCCCGATGGAGTGTCCGTAGCCGGCGATCACCCCGTTGGGGGTGACGTTGAAGATCGGCCACAGGTCGCGGTCGATGTCGCGCACCACCGAGTTGATCATCCCCGGCAGGCCCATCCGCTGGCCCTCCTCGGGGGAGAAGATCTTGACGCCCGAGTTGGCGAGCCGCTCGATCTCGTAGGGCACGATCACGCCGCCGCCACCGCCGACGACCTTCACGTGGCCGGCGCCGCGATCCTTGAGCGCGGAGACGAGATACTCGAAGAACTCCACGTGGCCGCCCTGGTAGGAGGAGACGGCCACGCAGTGGGCGTCCTCCTGCACGGCGGCGTCGGCGATCTCGGTGACCGAACGGTTGTGGCCGAGGTGGATCACCTCGCACCCCTGTGCCTGGAAGATGCGGCGCATGATGTTGATCGCCGCGTCATGCCCGTCGAACAGGCTGCTCGCAGTCACGATCCGCACGTGGTGCTGGGGGATGTGGAGGTCGGTCATTCGGGGTGCTCCGCCAGTCGTCGGTAAAATAGTTGGACGTCCAAGTAATTACCAGGATAAGTCGTCCGGGCGCTACTCGCCAGTCCGCATGCTCGTCCCGACCGAATCCCCCGAGGCCTCCCGGAGCTGGGAGAGCAGCGCGGTCAGCTCGCGCACCTCCTCGATCCCCGGCTTCTCGAAGACTTCGGTGTTGAGCGAGACGGTGGCGGCCTCGACGGCCTCGCGTCCCTCGTCGGTGATGGCGGCGAGCACCACACGCCGGTCGGTCTCCGAGCGGGCGCGGCGTACGAGGCTCTGCTTCTCCAGCCGGCCGACGGCGCTCGTCACCGACGCGGGGTGGACCTGGAGGCGGGAGCCGAGTTTCGCCATCGGCAGCTCGCCGCCGTGGGTGAAGGCGAGGAGCCGGAGCACCTCGTAGCGCGCGAAGGAGAGGTCGTGGGGGCGCAGCGAGGCGTCGATGCGCTCCATGACGAGCTGGTGGACGCGCGCGAGCGAGGTGACCAGTGCCATGCCGTCGGCGGCTGCGTCCCAACCGTGCGCGATCCATTGCCGTTGCGCCTCACGGATGGGATCCATGCGATCAGCATCACATGGATGCGTCGAAAGTGCCGAGCAGGTTGAGGATCACGGCCAGGCCGATGACGGTCGCGATCACCGAGAGGGTCACGACCAGCCCCACGGCGACGGAGAAGCCCGCGCCCTCGTGTCGCGCACCGCGCTGCTGCAGGGCGTAGAGACGGGCGACGCTGGTGATCAGAGTGCGGCCCTCTTCGGCGTCGAAACGGTATTGGTCCAGGTCAGGCACGGCCTCGGGGTCGTGCACCGTCCACATGCCCTGGTCGGTCTGCTCGTCCTTGGCCTCGATGCGACGCACACCGGTCCGCTGCGTGTGCGGCACGTCGCCGAACCAGACGATGCTGCGGGTGTCCTCGATGATCGCGTAGGAGTGCCGCGACGGCGTCGAGACGTGGTAGGTGAAGACCCAGCTCAGCTTGGCCTTCTGCAGCTGGGGGTGCCACTGCGGGTCGTTGAGGTCGAGCTCCACGTCGAAGCCGCGCGAGGTCTCGGTCGCCTTGTAGGGCGTGCCGACGCACACGCGCGCGACATGGTCGAAGAACGGCCGTGCATGAGGGGACACGATTCAACAGGTTATCTGTTCGAGGGGCTCTTGTGGACCTACTGTTCCGCGTTCGGAGGCACGTCGATCTGGAAGTGCACCCGGCCCCGCTCGACGTCGTCGACGGTGATGATGGCGTCGTAGTCCTTGCCCTCGGAGGTGAGCACACAGGTCATCTTGGTGCCGACCTTGCCCTCCAGGTCGCCCGGGCAGTCGAGATCCTCGGGCGTGACGCCGACGGCGTTGGTGAGCTGCTCGGTCGCGATCCGCTCGACGGTCTTCTCCTGCACGTAGTCCTTCTCCGAGTCGCCGCAGGCCGTCAGGCTCAACGACAGCACGAGCAGGGCCGCGCCGGTCAGGGCGCCCGAGATGGCGCGGGTGCGTGTCATGGGCTCAGAGTAGTGGGCTGAGCCGACAGCGCGCGGTCCGGCCGGACCAGGGAGAGGTACGCCCCGCCGGACCAACCGAAAGCGGCGCCGAGTCGGCTCGTCATGACGAGCCGACTCGGCGCCGGTTGCGATCAGCCCACCGGGGTGAAGTCGCGTGCCCCGATGAACGTGGGGCGCGGCTTCGTGGCCGAGAAGGGCTCGACCGCGGTGTTCTCCACGCTGTTGAACACCAAGAAGACGTTCGAGCGCGGGTAGGGCGTGATGTTGCCGTTGGAGCCGTGCATGCAGTTGCAGTCGAACATGACCGCACTGCCGGCCGCGCCGGCCAGCACGTCGATGCCGTAGGTGTCGGCCATCTTCGTGAGCGTCTTCGTGTCGGGGACTCCGGCGCCCTGCATCATCAGCGAGGCCTTGTAGTTGTCCTCGGGCGTGGTGCCGCCGCACGAGACGTACGACCGGTGCGTGCCGGGCATGATCATCAGCGGCCCGTTGTAGGAGTGGTTGTCGGTCAGCGAGATCGAGATGCTCACCGTGCGCATCCGGGGCAGACCGTCTTCTGCGTGCCAGGTCTCGAAGTCGGAGTGCCACGCGAAGTCGCCGCCGCCGAAACCGGGCTTGAAGTTGATCCGGCTCTGGTGGATGTAGACGTCGGAGCCGAGAACCTGCCGCGCCCGGCCGGCCACGCGTGGGTCGGCGGCCAGCCGGGCGATGACATCGCTGATCTTGTGCACCTCGAAGATCGAGCGCACCTCCTGCGAGGCGGTCTCGACGATGGTGCGTTCGTCGTTGAGGATCGAGGGATCGTTGCAGAGCCGCTGCCGCTCGGCCCGCAGCTCATCGACCTCCTCTGGGGTGATGAGTTCCGGGATGGCCAGATAGCCGTTCTCGTCGTAGGACTCGAGCGACTGCTGGTCCATCGGCCCGTCTTCCGTCGTGCCCCAGACCACCTGGTCGTGGCGGGGGAGCACGCCGTAGCCGCCATCGAGGCGAGTGGGGTACACGTCATTGGCGTGTTCGATGGTAGCGGTCATGCAGTTACCTCCTCGGTCGGTTTACTTCGTCTCGGCGCCAGACTCCGTCAGGAGCGGGTAGACGCCGTTCTCGTCGTGCACCTCGCGGCCGGTGACCGGCGGGTTGAAGGTGCAGATCAGGCGCAGGTCCTTCTTCGCGGTGACCGTGTGCTTGTCGTGCTTGTCCAGCAGGTAGCACATGCCATCGCGGATCTCGTACGTCTCGCCGGTCTCGCGGTCGAGGAGCTCGCCCTCGCCGGCGACGCAGTAGACGGCCTCGATGTGGTTGGCGTACCAGAACTCGTTGGTCGTCCCCGCGGGGATGTTGGTCTCGTGGAAGGAGAAGCCGACGCCTTCACGGGCGAGCACGATCCGGCGGCTGCGCCAGTTGCCGTGCTCGCCCTCGACGCTGACGTCGCGGTCGGTGCCGTTGAGGTCTTCCAGGTAGGTGACGCGCATGATGTCTCGATTCAGGTGTTGAGGGAGTGAGTGGTCAGGCCGGGTTGCCGTCACCGAGGACCGACACGGCGGCCTTCTCGATGATGGCCAGACCGCTGGCGAGCTCCTCGGAGGTCGTGGTCAGCGGCGGCATCGTCTTGAGCACCTCGTCGGAGGGTCCGGAGGTCTCGACCAGCAGCCCCATCTCGTACGCCGCTGCCGCGATCTTCCCGGCCGCCTCGACGTCCGGGAAGAAGATGCCGGTCAGGAAGCCACGACCGCGGACGGACGCGCCCTCGTACCGCTCGGCGATCTTCGTCAGACCAGCACGCAGCTCGTCGGCCTTCGCCTGGACCTCGTTCTGGAAGGTCTCGTCGGCCCAGAACTTCTCCAGTGCCACCCGACCGGTGACGAAGGCGAGGTTGTGGCCACGGAAGGTGCCGTTGTGCTCGCCCGGCTCGAACTGGTCCAGCTCGGGGCGGAACAGGGTCAGCGCCATCGGCAGACCGAAACCGGAGATCGACTTCGAGAGGCAGACGATGTCGGGGGTGAACCCGGCCTCCTCGAAGCTGAAGAAGGTGCCGGTGCGGCCGCAGCCGGCCTGCACGTCGTCGACGATCAGGAGGATGTCGTGCTCACGGCACAGGTCGGAGAGCGCCTTGAGCCACTCCAGCCGGGCGCCGTTGAGGCCACCCTCGCCCTGCACGGACTCGACGATGATCGCGGCGGGCTTGTCGACGCCGGAGCCGCTGTCCTGGAGCACCCGCTCGAGCCACATGAAGTCGTCGACGGCACCGTTGAAGTAGTCGTCGTAGGGGATCTTCGAGCTGTTGGTCAGCGGGATGCCGGCGCCCTTGCGCTTCATCGAGTTGCCGGTCACGGCCAGCGAGCCGAGGGTCATCCCGTGGAAGGCGTTGGTGAACGACAGCACGTGCTGGCGGCCGGTCACCTTGCGGGCCAGCTTGAGCGCGGCCTCGACGGAGTTGGTGCCCGTCGGGCCGGGGAACATCACCTTGTAGTCGAGGTCGCGCGGCTTGAGGATCAGGTCGGAGAAGGCCTGCAGGAAGTCGCGCTTGGCGCTGGTGTGCATGTCCAGCGAGTGCAGGATGCGGCCCTCGCGCAGGTAGTCGAGCAGCGGCTCGAGCAGCGCGGGGTTGTTGTGGCCGTAGTTGAGCGCGCCGGCACCGGCGAAGAAGTCGAGGAACTCACGCCCGTCCTCGCTGGTGACCGTGGAGCCCTGCGAGTGGGTCATCACGGCGGGCCAGTTGCGGCAGTAGCTGCGGACCTGGGACTCCAGGGACTCGAAGATCGAGATGTCGCCACCGGTCTGGGGCGTGTCGGTGTGGGTGTTGTCGGTGGTCGTAGTCATGGGTATGACACCTCCGTGGGTTGTCGATGTGTCGTCGCCCCCCGAGAACGCGGGCGCACGCGCCCAGGCGGACCGGGGTGCGGTTCGGGTCGGGTCGAGCGGTCAGAACGGGCCGATGCGGAAGAGCAGCTCCGCGTCGTGGCCGTCCGGGAACATCTCGGCCTCGAAGAGCGGCGTGCGCTCGATCGGCGCCTTGCGTGCGTTCGCGAACGAGGTGAACAGCGCGATGGAGGCGCTGTTGTCGGCCGTGATGGTTGTCTCCAGGTGGCGCACCGGAGCGTCGGAGCTGCGGTCGACGAGGTCGTCGAGCATGCGGCTGGCCAAGCCCTGGCCGCGGTACTGGTCGCCGACGGCGACCTGCCAGATCATCAGCGTCTCCGGGTCGTCCGGGCGCCGGTAACCGGTGACGAATCCTCCAGGGTCGTCATCGATGGTCGCGATGATCGAGGTCTCCGCGAAGTCGCGCGCCCACAACAGGTAGGCGTACGAGGTGTTGACGTCGAGTACCCGCGCTTCCCGTGCCATCCGCCACAGATGCTGACCGTCCTCGAGGTTCGGTGAGCGGAAGTCGACTCGGGTTGCCGACTCCGGGCGGGGCACGCTGCCAGTCGAGTTGCGATGTGGCATCGCGTCAGGACGTTAACAGGCTGGCGGCCCGAATGCCCGGCAGGTCCGCTCTGCGAGCGGGGAGGTGTGAGATGCGCCTCATTTTTGAACGCGCCAAACGCGGCGAACCAGCCGGTTCAGGCAGACGTACGCCGCACCAGTTCGGGAGCGAAAACGATGCGCCGGGGCACGGTCGTGGTGCCGTCGAGCTGGGCGAGGAGGAGCCGGGCGGCCTCCTCGGCCATGGCGCTGATCGGGTTCTTGACCGTGGTGAGCGGGGGAGTGGTGCGCTCGGCGATGCCGAGATCGTCGTAGCCGACGACCGCGACGTCGTCCGGCACCCGGAGCCCGGCGGCGCCGAGGGCGCGCAACGCTCCCGAGGCCATCAGGTCGGAGGCGACCATGAGGCCGTCGATGTCGGGGTGGTCGCGCAGCAGGGCCTTGCAGGCGGCCTCGCCGCCGTCTTCGGTGAAGTCACCCTCGATGGCTGCGTCGGTGGCGAGGCCGGCGGCGTCGAGCGCGGCCCGCCAGCCCGCGGCCCGGTCGGTGCCGGCGCTCATGTCGACGGGGCCGGTGATGGTGCCGATGCGGCGGCAGCCGCGCTCGATCAGGATCTGGGTGACCTCACGGGCGCCGGCCACGTTGTCGGGGTCGGTGTAGAAGACCTTCTCCGCGCCGGTCAGCGGCCGGCCGATGAACGCGGCCGGCAGCCCGATGGCCGCGAGGTGGTCGGCGAGCGCGTCGCTGCGGTGGTGGGAGACGACGATGACGCCGTCGACGTGCCCGCCACGCAGGTAGCGCAGCGTACGTTGCATCTCGTCGCCCGGGCGGGCGATGAGCAGCACGACCTGCAGGTCGCGCTGGGAGAGCACCTGGGTCGCGACGTGCAGGGTGCGGGCGAAGAACGGGTCGGCGAAGACGCGTTCGTCCGGCTCCGGCACGATCATCGCGACCGTCTCGGTGCGGCGCGTCACCAGCGAGCGGGCGGCCGGGTTGGGCACGTAGCCGAGCGTGTTGACCGCCTCGGCCACGGCCTCGGCGGCTCGCGCGGAGACGCGCGAGCCGCCGTTGACGGCACGCGACGCGGTCGCCCGGCTGACACCAGCCAGCCGGGCGACCTCGTCGAGCGTGGGCATGTTCACGACAGTGCCTATTCCTTCCGGGCCGGCACCCGGTTGTGGGCGGCGACGTCGGCGAACCAGAGGCCGCTGTCCTTCGGCGTACGCTCCTGGGTCTCGAAGTCGACGTGCACGATCCCGAACCGGTGCTGGTAGCCGTAGCTCCACTCGAAGTTGTCGAGCAGCGACCAGGCGAAGTAGCCGCGTACGTCGGCGCCCTGCTCGATCGCGTCGAGGGTCGCGCGCAGGTGCTGGTCGATGTAGTCGAGTCGGGCGGTGTCGTGCACGGCGCCATCCTCCACCACGTCGTCGTAATAGGCACCGTTCTCGGTGATGTAGAGCGGCGGGGCGCCGTACTCGTCGCTGAGTCGGGTCAGCAGCCGGGTCAGCCAGACCGGGTCGATCTCCCAGTCGCGCGCGGTCGTGGCACGACCGGTGCGCGGGGTGACGAAGTCGGCGCCGGGGTAGGGGTTGCCGCGCGGCATCTCGGAGTGGACGAGCCGGCTGCCCACCACCTGGTCGGGGTCGATCTCGAACGGCTCCGCCGCGATGGCGTTGCCGAAGTAGAAGTTGACGCCGAGCACGTCGAGCGGCGCCGAGATGACCTCCAGGTCACCGTCGAGCACCCAGTCCTGCCACGGCCGGCCCTGGAAGGTGAGCCCTTCGGTGTCGGCGGCCAGGTCGTCGGCGTACGCGCCCCGGAACAGCGGGTCGAGGAAGACCCGGTTGTGCAGCCCGTCGACCCGCCGGGTCATGTCGACGTCCTCCCGGCGCTCGGGGTCGTACGGGTCGGCGACCGTCGGGTTGAGGGTGATGCCCAGCGACTTGCCGTTCTCCGGGGTCGCGCCGCGACCGCGCAGCTCGTTGACCACGAGGCCGTGGCCGAGCATGAGGTGGTGGGCGGCGACGATGCCGGCCACCCCCTCCTGGCGGCCCGGAGCGTGCTGGCCGCCGGAGTAGCCGAGGAACGCCGAGCACCACGGCTCGTTCAGCGTGGTCCAGTGGTCGACGCGGTCGGAGAGCGCGTCGTAGACGGTCGTGGCGTACTCGACGAACCGGTAGGCGGTGTCGCGGTTGGTCCAGCCGCCCTGGTCCTCGAGCGCCTGCGGCAGGTCCCAGTGGTAGAGCGTGACCCACGGCGCGATCTCGGCCTCGAGCAGCTCGTCGACGAGGCGGCTGTAGAAGTCGAGGCCCTCCTGGTTGACCTTCCCGCCGTCGGGCCGGATCCGCGGCCACGCCGTCGAGAAGCGGTAGGAGGCGAGGTTGAGGCGCTTCATCAGCGCGACGTCCTCGGGCACCCGGTGGTAGTGGTCGCAGGCGGTCTCGCCGGTGTCGCCGTTGAGGATCGCCCCCGGCACCTTCGAGAAGGTGTCCCAGTTGCTCGGCGTGCGTCCGTCCTCGTCGATGGCTCCCTCGATCTGGTAGGACGCGGTCGCCGCGCCCCAGAGGAAGTCCTTGGGGAACGTACGTTCGGCGTGGGCGGGGTGTGTCGAGAGGGTCATCCCTTGACGGCTCCTTGCATGATGCCGGACACCAGGTGGCGGCCGGTGGCGATGAACAACAGCAGCAACGGGATCGTTGCCATGATGGTCCCGGCCTGGAGCAGAGCGAGGTCGCTCAGCCCCTGTCCGGGGGCGATCTTGAGCTGGTCGAGTGCGGTCTGAAGGGTCTGTACGTCGGAGTTCTGCAGCACCAGGAGCGGCCACATGAAGTCGGTCCACACGCTCATGAACGTGAACAGCGCGAGGATCGCCATCGCCGGGCGCGCGGCCGGGACGGCGACCGTCCAGGCGATGCGCAGCTGCGAGCAGCCGTCGACGCGGGCGGCGTCGATGAGCTCGTCGGGGATGGCGTCGACCAGGTACTGCCGCATGAAGAACACCCCGAACGCCGTCACCAGCCACGGCAGGATCACCGCCGCGTGGGTGCCGGTCAGGCCCAGGTTGCTGAACTGCTTCAGCATCGGCACCAGCGCCAGCTGGGTCGGCACCGCCAGCGTCATGATGATGAACGCCATCAGCATGTTGGAGCCGCGGAAGCGGAGCTTGGCGAAGGCGTAGCCGGCCAGGGTCGAGAAGAGCACGACCGAGACCGCGCCGGCCGCCGAGACGATCACCGAGTTGGCCAGCGCCGACCAGAAGTCGATCTGGTCGAAGACGCGGCCGGCGTTGTCGAGGAAGTGGCCTCCCGGGAGGAACGGGGGTGGTGTCTGCAGCACCCGCTCCTTGGTGACGGTGCCGAGCACGTAGGACCAGTAGAGCGGGAAGACCGATCCGAGGATGAACGCTCCCAGGAGTCCGTAGACGAGGAAGCCGGGTTTGTTGACGCTTCTGCTCATCGCAGACTCCTACGTTGCACGGCCCGGGTGACCAGGAAGTTGAGCAGGGCGATCCCGACGATGAGCAGGAAGAGCAGCCAGGCCGCGGCAGCCGCCCGTGGATAGGGGTCGGTCGCGCTGTTGGCGGTGTTGAAGACGTACATCGTCAGGGTCTGGAACTGGTAGTTGGCGCCGCCCTGGTGCTGCAGGTTGGTGTCGAAGAGCCGGGGCTCGGTGAAGATCTGCAGGCCACCCATCGTCGAGGTGACGATCACGAAGACCATCGTGGGCCGGATCGAGGGCAGGGTGATGTTCCAGAACTGGCGTACGCGGTTGGCGCCGTCGATCGAAGCCGACTCGTAGATGTCGCGAGGCACCGCCTGCATCGCGGCCAGGATGATCAGGGTGTTGTAGCCGGTCCAGCGCCAGTTGACCATCGTCGCGATCGCCGTCCAGCTGGCGAAGCGGTCGGAGTGCCAGCCGATCGGGTCGATGCCGACCACCCGCAGGATCTCGTTGGCGAGTCCCGAATTGTCGGCGAAGATCGCGCCCCAGATCAGCGCGGCCGCGGCGGGTGCGACGACGTAGGGGAGCAGCACCGACATCCGCCACCAGGAGCGACCGCGCAGGTTGGTGTCGAGGAGCGCGGCGATGACGGTCGCGACGATGACCTGCGGCACCGAGGAGAGCAGGAAGATCCCGATGGTGTTGACGATCGCCTTGCGGAAGACCGGGTCGGAGAGCACATGGGAGTAGTTGGCCCACCCGACGGCGTCGCCGTGCTCCGCGCCGAAGCGCGGCCACGAGAAGAACGAGAGGTAGCCCGTGTAGAGGAGGGGGTAGAGGCCGATGACCGCGAAGACGACGAAGAAGGGCGCGATGAAGAGGTACGGCGCGTACTTCACGTCCCAGCGGCTCAGCCGCTGCCGCAGGGCCGAGGGGCCCTGCGGCGAGCGGCGTGCCTGCGAGGCTTGATCGAGCATCTGCGCTTAGAGCCTGCCGACTGCCTGGGTGAAGGTCTCCCACGACTTCTCCGGGTCGGCACCCTCGTCGACGCGCTGGATCGCGGTCTGGAGGAGGCCGAGGATGTCGGAGTACTTGTCACCCTTGAACGGGAGGTCGGGCTCCACCGCCTTGGCGCGGTTGGCCAGGATCTCGGCGGTCTTGGCGTTGCCGAAGTAGGGGTCTTCCTTGTTCTCGGCCGCGAGCGTCTCCTGGGCCTCGATGTTGGCCGGGAAGTTGCCGGTCGCCTCGAACGCGGTGACCTCGGAGTCGGCGTCGGTCAGGTAGTTGGCCAGCTGCTTGGCCTCCTCCTGGTGCTTGGACTGCGCCGGGACCGCGAGGAACGAGCCGCCCCAGTTGCCGCCGCCACCGGGGAACACGTCGGCGATCGCCCAGCCCTTCACGTCGGGCGCGGAGGACTTGATGTTGGCGAACATCCAGCCGGGGCACGGCATGGTGGCGAACCCGTCGTTGGTGAACGCTGCCTGCCAGTCCTCCTTCCACTGCACGGCGCGGGTGGAGAGCGTCGGGGTGTACTTCGCGACGGTGTCGTAGACGGCCTTCAGCTCTTCGTTGTCGACGTCGACCTTCTGGTCCTCGGTCTGGAACGGGTACTTCACCTGGTTGAGCATGGCCTGGGCGATCGAGCCGCTGGAGTCGTACCACTTGGTCTTCGGGACCTTCTTGGCGAACTTCTCACCGGAGGCGAAGTAGGTGTCCCAGTCGGTGAAGAGCTTGGCGGCCTCGGCGGGCTCGGAGGGTAGGCCGGCCTTCTTGAACAGGTCGGCGCGGTAGCAGATCGCCTCCGGGCCGGCGTCGGTCGGATATCCGATCTGTACGCCGTCGGTGGTCTGGCCGGCCTTGTA
Organism: Nocardioides albertanoniae; assembly: GCF_006716315.1. Taxonomy (NCBI): domain Bacteria; kingdom Bacillati; phylum Actinomycetota; class Actinomycetes; order Propionibacteriales; family Nocardioidaceae; genus Nocardioides; species Nocardioides albertanoniae. Next base: position 912,893 of record NZ_VFOV01000001.1, read on the forward strand.
CTTGTATTCGACCCACCGGTCGTCGAGCTCGGGGTCGGTGATGTCGGCGAACTGGTCGGAGGCGCCCTCGGCGAGGAACTGCGGCATCGCGTCGCCCTCGATCGCGACCACGTCGGTCAGGCCGGTGCCGGCCTGGAGGCTGGTGGTGAGGGTCTGCTTCCAGGTGTCCCACTCGGAGATCTTGGTCTGCTTGACCTTGAAGGGACGCTCGGGATCGGCGTTCCACTCCTTGATGAGCTCGTCATAGCCGAACTCGCTGAAGGTGGTGATGGTGAGCGTGTCGTCCTTACCGAGAGCGGACTGCTCGTCGTCACCGCCGCCCCCGCCGCACGCGGTCAGGCCGGTGACGAGAGAGGCGACCGCACACGCGGCCAGGGCCGTCCGTGGGGTGCGGCGCCAGGACTTGGAGATCTTGGACACGGGAGTGCTCCTGCACGTCGATGTGGGGAGTGAGAGCGCTTCCACTCTCGGGATTAGACAGAGTGTGATTGGAGTCACAAGGTGGTGTCAAGAGCGCTCGGGTAACGAATCTGTGAACGTGAGAGCGCTTCCATGTTTGGGGTGAATAATTTGCCGAGTCGGCTCGTCAGAACGAGCCGACTCGACGGGGGTCAGGTGGAGATGACGGTCAGGAGGCGCGCGGTCTCGGCGGCCATGGCGTCGCGGCCGGCGCCGAGGTATCTGCGCTGGTCGACCAGAGCCTGGTCGGTCTCGAGCTGCTCGCGCACGGCTGCGGTGAAGGCCTTGTTGAGCTGGGTGGCGACGTTGATCTTGGTCATCCCGGCGGTGATGGCGGCGCGGAGCCCGTCGTCGCTGACCCCGGAGGAGCCGTGCAGGACGAGGGGGACGCTCACCGCCCGGGCCAACGCGGCGATGAGGTCGACGTCGAGGGTGGCGTCGCGGGTGGTCATCTTGTGGCTCGAGCCGACTGCCACGGCGAGGGCGTCGACGCCGGTGCTGCCGACGAACTCGGCCGCCTCGGTGGGATCGGTGCGGGCTCCCGGAGCGTGTACGCCGTCCTTGCCGCCGACCTCGCCGAGCTCGGCCTCGACGTGGGCGCCGCGGTCGTGGCAGCGCTGCACGACGGCTGCGGTGCGGGCGAGGTTCTCCGCATAGGGGAGCTGGGAGGCGTCGTACATCACCGAGGAGAAACCGAGGTCGACCGCGACCCCGACCAGGCGCTCGGAGGTCGCGTGATCGAGATGGAGCGACATCGGCATCGTCGAGCCGGACGCGACCGCGATCGCGGCCTGGGCCAGCGGGGCCAGGCCACCGTGATAGCGGACCGCGTTCTCGCTGATCTGCACGATGAGAGGTCGGTTGGCGGCCTCGGCGCCGGTGGCGAGCGCCTCGACGGTCTCCAGGTTGATCGTGTTGAAGGCGGCGACGCCGCGGCCTTCCTCGTGGGCGGCGGTGATGAGCGCGGCCGTGGTCGTGAGGGTCACTCAGGTCTCCTTGGTGACGGTGACGAGGGGGCGGAGTCGGTCGAGGGTGGCGAGGTCGAGCTCGCCGGCGTGCGCGACCGGGACTGCTGCGGCCGACCAGGCCACCGCCTCCCGCAGGGACTGGTGCCAGTCGACGCCGCGCGAAGCGGACGCCTGGCCGAGAGCGAGCGCGGCCGTCGCGGCGTCTCCGGCGCCGGTCGGGTTGCCGACGAGCCGCTCGTCGAGGCGTGCTGACCACACGCCGTCCGGGGTGACGGCGAGCATGCCGTCGGGGCCCCTGGTGACCACGACTGCGCCTGCGCCCAGCTCGCGGAGGTGCCGGGCCGCTGCGTACGGGTCGTGGATGCCGGTCGCGTCGGCGAGCTCGGCGGCGTTGGGGGTGAGCAGGTCGGCGCCGGCCTCGGCGGCGGCGATCAGGGCCGGCCCGGAGGTGTCGACGAGGAGGGCGGGATGCGATCTGACTGACTGGTCAGTCAGATCGGGGGAGGGCCCTGCTGGGCTGGGCGGCTGGGTTTGGGGCAGAGCTCTCGGCAGGGTCTTCAGCATGGCGCAGAGCTCGGCGTACGTCTCGGGGCCGAGGCCGACCGGGAGGCTGCCCGACATGACGACGCAGGTGGCACGCCGTCCGAGCTGTCCGAGCCGGTCAGCAAGACCGTCCCGCTCGGCGGCGGTGACGGTGGGGCCGGGCTCGTTGAAGATGGTCACGTCGTCGGGGTCGGCGACGGCGACGGTGCGGCGTGTGGTGCCGGCGATGCTGACGAACGCAGAGTCGAGCCCGGCGGCATCGAGATCAGCGCGGACCTGCTCGCCGATGACTCCGCCGAGCAGGCCTGTCGCCGTGGTCGCGTGTCCGAGCTGATGGAGCACGCGGGACACGTTGACTCCCTTGCCGCCGGCCCGCTCGTGCACCGAGCGCACCCGGTGGCTGCCATGGAGCACGATCTCGTCGACGCGGTAGGTCACGTCGAGCGCAGGATTGAGCGTGATGGTGAGGATCATCCGGCCTCCGCGTCACCGAGCAGGTCGAGAGCCAGCAGCCCGGCGCCGGTGCAGCCGGCGAGCGTGCCGAGCGCGGCGGGCCGGAGGTCGATCTCGAGCGGGGTGAGCCGCTCGAGCGCTCGGCGCAGCGGGCGCAGCAGCAGGTCGCCCGCACCGGCCAGTCCGCCGCCGATCACGACGGCATCCGGGGCGAGGAGGGTGACGCACGGCGCCAGGGTGCGAGCCAGCGCCTCCACCGCCTGCTGCCAGATCAGCGCCGCCACCGGATCGCCCTGGCCGACTCGTGCCGCGACCTCGGCCGCGGTGGCGGGGTGACCGTTCTGCTCGGCGTAGGCCCTGCTGATCGCGGCCGCCGAGGCGATCGCCTCCAGGCAGCCGATGCGGCCGCACACGCACGGCCGGGTGTGGCCGGCGTCGAGGTGGCCGATCTCGCCGAACGGCCCGGGGCGCTCGAGGAGCCGGCCGTCGAGGACCACGCCGGCGGCGATGCCGGTGCCGATCGGCACCACCAGCACGTCACGCAGGCCCTGCGCGGCCCCGAGCCTCGCCTCGGCAAGCGCCCCGGCGCGTACGTCATGGCCGAAGGCCACCGGCAGCCCGACCCGGGCGGCGACCTGGTCGCGGAGCGGAGCCGCGCGCCAACCGAGATTGTCGGAGCGGGTCGCGATGCCGCTCTCGGCGTCGACGTGGCCGGGCACGACCAGCCCGACCGCCTCGATATCAGACTGTCTCCGCAGGTCAGCGACAGCCTCTGCGACGACGTCGACGACCTCGCGCGCGGTGTCGGGGCCGCGCAGCGGGGTCGCGATCTCGGCCCGGGGCTCGAGGATGCCGTCTCGCAGGATGCCGTACTTGATCGCGGTGCCGCCGACGTCGACGGCCGCCACTGTCGGGGGCATCAGTCCGGCAGCTCGACGGCTCGGGTCAGGTGGCGGGGCCGGTCGGGGTCGAGGTCACGGGCGAGTGCGAGGCCGACGGCGACGCGCTGAGCGAGGACCAGCTGTGCCAGCGGGTCCAGGTCGTTGCTCACGAAGCCGGCACCGGTTGCGGCCACCTGCTCCGCGAGCCCGTCGGGAGCCGCTCCGAAGGACCACACCTCGCGGCCGGGTTCGGCGATCGCGACCGGGCCGTGACGGTAGTCCATCGCGGGGTAGGCCTCGGCCCAGAACTGTGCGGCCTCGCGGGTCTTCAGGGCAGCCTCGTGGGCGAGCCCGATCGTCCAGCCCTGCCCGACGAAGCTGATCTGCCCAGCGCTCAGGTGCGGGGTGATGTCGGCGGCGAGGGCACGCTCCGCGTCGCCGGCGAAGCCTTCGACGTCATCGCCGAGATGGGCCCGCAGCAGCGCCAGCGTGGTGGTCGCGAACCGGGTCTGCACGACCGACTCCTCATCGGCGAAGGGCAGCCCGATGATCTCGTCGGCCACGTCCTTGACCTGCTCCTGCGGCACTCCGGTGATCGCGACGGTCGGCGCGTCCACCGCGGCGAGCAGCCGCAGCACCTCGGTCGTCGTGCCGGACCTGGTGATCGCCACGACCCGGTCATAGGCGCGCGCGGTGGGGAACTCCGATGCCGTGAAGGCGTCGGTCTCGCCCTGGCCTGCGGCTTCCCGCAGCCCGGCGTAGGCCATCGCCATGAACCACGACGTGCCGCACCCGACGACCGCGACCCGCTCGCCACGGCGCGGCAACAGGCCGGCCACCGACGGCAGCAGCGCCGCCGCCTCCCGCCAGGTCGACGGCTGGCTCGTGATCTCGGCCTCCACATGCGTACGCGTCATGGAGGAAGTGTTGCAAACCACCGACGACAACGCGGCCGCCGACCCGAAGGTCGACGGCCGCGCGTTGAGAGCGGTCAGGCCTTGTTGGCCTTACGAGCCCTTGATGCAACCTTGGCGCGCTCGTTCTGGTCGAGCACGACCTTGCGGATGCGGACCATGTCGGGGGTGACCTCGACGCACTCGTCCTCGCGGCAGAACTCCAGACACTGCTCGAGGGAGAGCTTCTTCGGCGGGATGAGCTTCTCGAAGTTGTCGGAGGTGGCGGAGCGGACGTTGGTCTGCTGCTTCTCCTTGGTGATGTTGACGTCCATGTCGTCCTGGCGGGAGTTCTCGCCGACGATCATGCCCTCGTAGACCTCGGTGGCCGGGTCGACGAACATGACGCCGCGCTCCTGCAGCGAGGTCATGGCGTAGGCCGTGGCGGCACCGGCGCGGTCGGCGACGAGCGAGCCGTTGTTGCGCGAGCGGATCTCGCCGGCCCAGCGGTCGTAGCCCTCGGAGATGTGGTGGGCGATGCCGGTGCCACGGGTCTCGGTGAGGAACTCGGTGCGGAAGCCGATCAGGCCACGCGCCGGCACGATGAACTCCATGCGGACCCAGCCGGTGCCGTGGTTGGTCATGCCCTCCATGCGGCCCTTGCGGTGGGCGAGCAGCTCGGTGATGCTGCCCAGGTGCTCCTCGGGAGCGTCGATCGTCAGGCGCTCGTAGGGCTCGTGCACCTTGCCGTCGATCTCCTTGGTGACCACCTGCGGCTTGCCGACGGTCAGCTCGTAGCCCTCGCGTCGCATCTGCTCGACGAGGATCGCCAGCGCCAGCTCGCCACGACCCTGGACCTCCCAGGCGTCAGGACGCTCGGTGTTGAGGATCTTCAGCGAGACGTTGCCGATGAGCTCGGCGTCGAGGCGGTCCTTGACCAGGCGGGCGGTCACCTTGGCGCCCTTGACCTTGCCGACCAGCGGCGAGGTGTTGGTGCCGATGGTCATCGAGATCGCGGGCTCGTCGACGTGGATGAGCGGCAGCGCGACCGGGTTCTCCGGGTCGGCCAGCGTCTCACCGATGGTGATGTCGGGGATGCCGGCGACGGCGACGATGTCGCCCGGGCCGGCCTGCTCACCGGGCTTGCGCTCGAGGCCGTCGGTGATGAGGAGCTCGGTGATGCGTACGTTCTTGACCTCACCGCTGCGCTGCATCCAGGCGACGCTCTGACCCTTCTTCAGGGTGCCCTGGTGGATGCGGAGCAGGGCGAGGCGGCCGAGGAACGGCGACGCGTCGAGGTTGGTGACGTGGGCCTGCAGCGGCGCGCCGGCCTCGTAGGTCGGGGCCGGGATGGTCTCCATGATCGTGGAGAAGAGCGGCTCGAGGTCCTTGGAGTCGGGCAGCTCGCCGTTGCCGGGCTGCTCCAGGCTCGCCACGCCGGCCTTGCCGGAGGCGTAGATCACCGGGAAGTCGAGCGCGTCTTGGCTGTGGGAGTCGTCGAGCAGGTCCATGAAGAGCTCGTACGTCTCGTCGACGACCTCCTCGATGCGGGCGTCGGGGCGGTCGACCTTGTTGACGACCAGCACGACCGGCATGTCGGCGTTGAGGGCCTTGCGCAGCACGAAGCGGGTCTGGGGGAGCGGGCCCTCCGAGGCGTCGACCAGCAGGACGATGCCGTCGACCATCGAGAGACCGCGCTCGACCTCGCCACCGAAGTCGGCGTGCCCCGGGGTGTCGATGATGTTGATCGTCATCCCCTCGGGCGCCGAGGGCCCGGCGTAGTGGATGGCGGTGTTCTTCGCGAGGATGGTGATGCCCTTCTCGCGCTCGAGCTCGCCGGAGTCCATCACCCGGTCGGCGACCGATTCGGCCTCGTGTTCGGTGAAGGTGCCTGCCTGACGCAGCATGGCGTCGACCAACGTGGTCTTGCCGTGGTCGACGTGCGCAACGATGGCGACGTTGCGGAGATTGGCCTTGAGGATCTCTGACATGTGCGAAGCGGCTCGATTTCTGGCGCGGGACGGGACGCCTGATCCTATCCGCCGCGACCTCCTTGACCTGCATCCGGAGATAGCGGTTGGCTGAGACCATGACTCCTCGGAATCGCGTGTGCCAGATCGTGCCCCCGTATCTGATGCAGCGGCTCGATGCCACCTGCCTCGAGAAGGACAACGCATTCCGCGCCGGTCGAGCGGAGCATCTCGCCAGGGTGCTTGCCGCCGGTCCGGCCGTGCCCGAGGCCGTTCCCGAGGCTGACGCGAGCGCCGCCGAGGCCGGCGACTGGACCGTCTACACCGCCGCGAACGGCGCCGACCTGCCCGGCGAGAAGGTGCGCGCCGCGGGCGACCCGGAGTCGGGTGACGAGAGCGTCGACGAGGCGGCGACCGGCATCACCGGGTCGCTGGCGCTCTTCGAGGAGGTCTACGGCCGCGACTCCTACGACGCGCGCGGCGCGGAGGTCGTGATGACCGTCCACTACGAGAAGGACTACGCCAATGCCTTCTGGGACGGCACCCAGCTGGTCTTCGGCGACGGCGACGGCGAGATCTTCCAGCGCTTCACCAAGGCCGTCGACGTGATCGGCCACGAGCTCTCCCATGCCGTCACCGAGCACACGGCGGGGCTCGTCTACGAGGGCCAGTCGGGCGCGCTCAACGAGCACATCTCCGACGTCTACGGCTCCTGCCTCAAGCAACGCCTCCTCGGCCAGAGCGCGCAGGAGGCCGACTGGATCATCGGCGAAGGCCTCTTCACCGAGTCGGTGCAGGGGGTCGGCCTGCGGCACATGCTCGAGCCGGGCACCGCCTACGACGACCCCACCCTCGGCAAGGACCCGCAGCCGGCCCACATGGACGACATCTACGACGGCACCGACGACAACGGCGGCGTCCACATCAACTCCGGCATCCCCAACCGCGCCTTCGCCCTCGCCGCCACCGCGATAGGCGGCACCTCGTGGGAGGGCGCCGGCAAGATCTGGTACGCCGCGCTGACCGGCGGATCGGTCACCACCGACACCGACTTCGCCGGGTTCGCCGCCGCGACCGTCGCCGCCGCGGGCGACCACGCCGAGGCCGTCACCACCGCCTGGTCACAGGTGGGCGTCACCGCTGCCGAGGGCACGCCCGCCCCCGATGGTGAGGAGCCGACCAGCACCGTGGTGAAGGTGCGCCGCAGCGGCGGCCTGCTGGGGCGTACGAAGGAGGGGGAGGCCGAGCTGGCCTCCTCGGCCGCGCAGGTGGTCACCGTGCGCTCCCTGGTCGCCCGTGCCACAGCGCCCGGGAAGCCGAAGGGCGCCGACCGTTACGTCTACGAGTTCGAGGTCGACGGCCAGACCGCCGTCGTCCACGAGGGCGACCTGACCCCCGACCTGCACGCCCTCGCCAACGAGCTGCTCGGGAAGTAGACCCTCAGCCGAGAAGTCACTCCTGCAGGTCGAGAAGTCAGTCCTGCAGGTCGAGTGGGCATCTCGATGCCCACTCGACCTGCAGACGTGACGCTTCGACCTGCAGACGTGACGCTTCGACCTGCAGACGTGACGCTTCGACCTGCAGAGGTGACTTCTCGACTCCCCGGGGGGGAGTGACTAGTCGAGCGCGCGGGCGAGCGCGGCTTCGACGTGCACGGTGATGGCGTCGAGGATCGGGACGTCGACGTCGCTGGGGCTGACCAGAAGGCTCAGCTCGGAGGCACCGAGGATGACGCCGTCGGAGCCGGCGTCCCACAGCTCGTGGACGACCTCGAGCACCCGCTTGCGCGAACCGGCGAGCACGTTTCGGTGCACGAGCTCCTCGTAGATGATCGAGTCGAGCATCTCCACGTGGAGCGTGTCGGGGAGGTTGACGTCGACGCCGTGGTCGGAGATGCGCTGGGCGAAGAAGTCGTTCTCGACCGTGTATCGCGAGGCGAGGAAGCCGGCCTTGGTGATGCCGAGCTCCTTGGACTTCTCGGCGAGCACGTCGGCCAGGTGGAGCACCGGCACGTCGACGGCGGCCTCGACCTGGTCGTAGACCTTGTGGAAGGTGGTGGTGCACAGCAGGATGAAGTCGGCGCCACCTGCGACGACGCTCTTGGCGGAGGCGACCAGGATCTCGGCGACCTGGTCCCAGGCCTCCTTGTCCTGCAGGGCCGTCAGCTCGGCGAGGTCGACGGAGGCCAGCACGATCTTGGCGGAATGAAGCCCGCCGAGACGCTCCTGGACACCCTTGTTGAGTCCCTCGTAGTAGGCGGCGGTGCTTTCCCAGCTCATACCGCCGATGAGTCCGATCGTCTGCACACGTCGAGTGTGACATCGACCGCTGCCGCGTACTGAATCCTCGACGTGCCCCGGGCCAGGTCAGAGCACGGATCAGCCCTCGCGGTGCACCTTGTGCGGTGCGGCCTGGGCACGCGGCTTGATGACCAGCTCGTCGATGTTGACGTGGGCCGGGCGGGTGGCCATCCACGAGATCGCGTCGGCGACGTCGTCGGCGACCAGGGGATCTTCCACGCCGGCGTAGACCTTGTCGGCAGCCGCCTGGTCGCCGTCGAGGCGTACGAGGGAGAACTCCTCGGTGTGGACCATGCCCGGGGCGACCTCCATGATCCGCACCGGCTGGTCGACGATCTCCAGGCGCAGCGCCTCGGTGACCGCGCGGGTGCCGAACTTGGCCGCGTTGTAGCCCGCACCGCCTTCGTAGGCGCGCCGGCCGGCGATCGAGCCGACGTTGATCACGGCTCCCGCACCGGAGGCGATCAGCGCCGGGAGCAACGCCTTGGTGACGCGGGTCAGCCCGACCACGTTGACCTCGAACATCGCCTGCCACTTCTGGAGGTCCGCCTCGGCGACCTTGTCGACGCCGAAGGCGCCGCCGGCGTTGTTGACCAGCAGGTCGAGGCGGTCGCCGACGGCCTCGACGAGCTCGGCGACGGAGTCGTCGGAGGTGACGTCGGTCGCGATCGCGGTGCCGCCGATCTCCTCGGCCAGAGCCTCGATGCGGTCGGCCCGGCGAGCCGCGAGGAAGACGTGGTAGCCGTCGTCGGCGAGGCGACGCGCGGTGGCGGCCCCGATCCCGCTCGAGGCTCCGGTCACGACGGCGGTCTTGGCGGCACTCTTCGAAGGCATGCCCCCATTCTGCTCGCCGCCGTGCTGAGGCGCGCAGACGGTCTCATCCTGGGGCGTGCCTCACACAGGAACGGTCTGGGAATGCCGGCGGGAGATCGGGCGTTGAGACTCAGGACCACAGGCGTAGAGACAAAGGGGCAGGAATGATCCACCGCGTAGCGATGGTCAGTCTGCACACCTCTCCGCTCGACCAGCCGGGCACCGGCGACGCCGGGGGGATGAACGTCTACGTCCTCGAGCTCTCCCGGCGTCTGGCGGCGCAGGGCATCGCGATCGACATCTTCACCCGGGCCACGTCCTCGCGCCTGCCGCAGGTCACCGAGGCGTACGACGGGGTCGCGGTCCACCACGTGCACGCCGGTCCCTTCGAGGGCCTGGCCAAGGGTGATCTCCCCGGGCAGCTGTGCACGTTCGCGCGCGAGGTGCTCCGCGCCGAGGCGTCGAACCCGCCGGGCTACTTCGACGCGGTGCACTCCCACTACTGGCTCTCGGGCCAGGTCGGAGCGCTCTCCCGCGACCGTTGGGGTGTGCCGCTGGTGCACTCCATGCACACCATGGCCAAGGTCAAGAACGCCGCGCTCGCCGAGGGTGACACCCCCGAGCCGGAGGCGCGCCTGATCGGTGAGCAGCAGGTCGTCGAGGCCTCCGACATGCTGATCGCCAACACCGACCTCGAGGCCAAGCAGCTGATCAACATGTACGACGCGGAGCCGGGCCGTGTCGCGGTCGTGCACCCGGGTGTCGACCTGCGTGTCTTCCGCCCCCGCGGCCGGGCCGCGGCGCGGGCGGCGCTCGGGCTCCCCGCCCGCGCCCACGTGCTGCTCTTCGCCGGCCGCATCCAGCCGCTCAAGGCACCCGACGTGCTGCTGCGGGCGGCCGCGGTCATGCTCGCCCGCGACCCGTCGCTGCGTCACAACCTGGTGGTGCCGATCGTCGGCGGTCCGTCCGGATCCGGTCTGGAGCACCCGACCGGTCTGGCCGACCTGGCCGCCGAGCTGGGCATCTCCGACGTGGTGCGGTTCGTGCCGCCGGTGCGGCAGGACGAGCTCGCACAGTGGTACTCGGCGGCCTCGGTCGTCGCCGTCCCCTCCTACAACGAGTCGTTCGGGCTGGTCGCGGTCGAGGCCCAGGCCTGCGGCACCCCCGTCGTCGCGGCCGCGGTCGGCGGACTGACCACCGCCGTACGCCACGGCCGCAGCGGCCTTCTCGTCGACGGCCACGACCCGGCGCGGTGGGCCGACGCGCTCACCAACGCCATCAGCTCCCACTCGCGCTGGGCGGCGCTGGCCGACGGCGCGCTCGAACACGCGCAGGACTTCTCCTGGGATCTCACCGCACGCAATACGCTCGAGGTCTACGAAGAGGCCAAGATGTTGATGCGTAAGGAGCTGACGGCGTCATGAGTGAGCGCGGGGACCTGGACGAGGTCGTACGCAGCTGGTTGAAGTCCAACGACCTGTCCTGGGACGAGGCCGAGCAGCCCGGCGGTGAGCTGGTCTTCTCGTTCGCCCTCCCGGGGGAGCGGAAGCTGCAGACGCCCGTCAGGCTCGACGTGGGGCAGCATGCCCTCGGCGTGCACGCCTTCGTCTGCCGCCGCCCTGACGAGAACTTCGAGACCGTCTACCGCTGGCTGCTCGAGCGCAACCTGCGGCTCTACGGGGTCTCGTTCGGGATCGACCGGCTCGGCGACATCTACCTCGACGGCCGGCTGCCGCTGGCGACGGTCGACGCCGACGAGCTCGACCGTCTGCTCGGCTCGGTGCTGACCTACGCCGACGAGTCCTTCAACACCCTCCTCGAGCTCGGCTTCGCCTCATCGATCCGCAAGGAGTGGGAGTGGCGCAAGCTCCGCGGTGAGTCGACCGCCAACCTGGAGGCCTTCCGCGGCTGGCTCGAGGACTGAGCCAGGTTCAACGGGCCAGGTTCAACGGGCCAGGTTCAACGGGCCAGGTTCAACGGGCCAGGTTCGACGGGCCGGCCTCACAGACGGCCCACCTGGTCGGCGTACCAGCGGATCCCGGCCACGTGCTCGGCGATCTCCCGCAGCGTCCAGCTGGGTGTGCGCGGTGCGTCCCACGCCTCCGCGCCCGCCGCTTCGAGGCGGAGGCTGAAGGTGCGGGCCAGCCGGGTGATCCGTTCGCGGGCCTCGCCGAGGTCGGCCTCGGTGAACCGGGACCAGTCCTGCTCGAGGGTGATGCCGCTGGCCTGCCAGCGGTCGGGCTGGGTCGCCGTCCCGGCGAGCAGCGCCTCGACCTCGGCGAGATGGTCGACCAGGTGGTCGGCGATCCGCCGGATCGCCTTGTGCGGCGTGTAGATGCGGTCGCCGTCCTCGCTGACCCGTGGCCGACCGTCCCAGCCGATCCAGGTGGCGGCTAGGTCCAGGCAGTACGCGGCGGCCTCCTCGATCTGCGCGCCCGGGCCGGTGACAGCGAGGTCGGCGGTGAGGTCGGCGGTGAGGTCGGCGGTGGTGGTCGTGTGATCCGTGGTGTGGTCCATGCGCCGAAACGTACGGCCCGGACAGTGCGGTGATCACCGAAACGTGCGCGGCGTAGCGTCATCTCCATGAGCCCGCCCAGAGCCGACGTCGACCTGGCCTCGGTCGCCGCAGCGATCGGTGAGCCGAGCCGGGCGGCCATGCTCGACGCCCTGATGACCGGCACCGCGCTGACCGCCGGCGAGCTCGCTCGGGTCGCCGGGATCGGCCCGTCGACGGCCAGCGCACATCTGGCCCGGCTGATCGACGTCGGGCTGGTCGAGGTGGCCGAGCAGGGGCGCCACCGCTACCACCGCCTCTCCGGCCCCGACGTCGCCCAGGCGCTCGAGTCGCTCTCGCACATCGCGCCGGCCAAGCCCGTCCGTACGCTGCGGGAGTCCTCGCGCGCGAGGTCGCTGTGGTTCGCGCGCACCTGCTACGACCACCTCGCTGGCGCGTGCGGGGTCGCCCTGCACGACCTGCTCCTCGAGCGTGAGCTGATCGTCGGGGCCGCGGGCGGCTACGACGTCTCGGCGGCGGGCGAGGCCTGGTTCGCCGAGCTGGGTGTCGACGTGAGCGCCGAGCGTGCCCGGCGCCGCTCGTTCGCCCGCCCGTGCCTGGACTGGACCGAGCGCCGCCCGCACCTGGCGGGTGCGCTCGCCGCGGTCACCGTCGACCGCCTGCTCGCTCTCGGCTGGTTCGTCCGCCGCGGTTCCGACACCCGGGCGCTGCGGCTCACCGAGGAGGGCTCGGCTGCGCTGGGAGGGCTCTGGGGCGAGGAGTCGCTGGGTCAGCGCGGCTGACGGCGGGTGATCAGCACGCCCGCGATGCACATCGCGCCGCCGACGAAGGCGAGCGCCGGTGGCACCTCGTCGAGCAGCAGCCACGCCATCAGCGCGGTGATGAACGGCACCAGGAAGGTGGTCTGTGCGAACTTGCCGGCGTCGGAGTGGGAGAGGGCATAAGCCCAGGTCACGAATGCCAAGGCGCTCGGGAACAGGCCCAGGTAGACGAGCCAGCCGAGGTTGGCGACGCTGATGTCGGGGATGGTCGAGACGAGCTCGCCCGACCACGGCAGGCACACGATGAGGCCGATCGCGCCGTACCAGAACGTCAGCAGCAGCGCGCCCATCGTCGGCAACAGCTTCTTCTGGGTGAGCACCCCGATCGCGAAGGTGAGCGCGGCGACCACCGAGAGGGCGACGCCGATCCAGTCGCCGGTGTCACCGTTGGCCGACGCGCGCCCGATGATCACGACGCCGGCGAAGCCGACCCCGGTGCCGATCAGGACCCACCTGTGCAGCGTCTCCTTGAGCACCAGCCCGGCGAGCAGCGCCACCACGATCGGACCGACCTGCACGATCAGCGCCGCCGTCGCGGCATCGATGCGCCGCTCCGACTCGTTGAGCGCCAGGTTGTAGACACCCAGCCAGGCCGCCCCGCCGAGTGCGATCAGCGGCCATTCCTTCCGCGTCGGCAGCCGGAACCCACCCTTGAGCGCGAGGTAGACGCCGAGCGCCGCGACCATCACCACGAGCCGGCCCAGCGAGAGGCTTCCCGGCGGCACGGTGTCGCCGAGGTGACGGATCCCGACGAACGCCGAAGCCCACAGAACCAGGGTGATCCCGCAGGCCACGAGCGGCTTCCACAGCGGCGTGGTGGCGGTGGGGGCAGGCGTCGGGTCGATCGTCGTCGTCACGATAAAAGGCTAGGTATGTTTGCTGATCCTGGCGAACTTTTAATGGTCGAAGCGTCGCTCCTGCAGGTCGAGACGTCACCGCCGTGCCAACTCGACCTGCAGGGGTGACTTCTCGGCCTGCGGGGGTGACGTCTCGGCGGGAGAGGGTCAGCCGTGGAAGGTGCGGCGGTAGGCCGCGGGGGTGACGCCGAGGGCGGCGTGGAAGTGGAGGCGAAGCGACTGGGCGGTGTTGAAGCCGCAGCGGGCGGCCACCCGGTCGATGGTGAGGTCGGTGGTCTCCAGCAGGTTGCGGGCCAGCTCGATGCGCTGCCGCTGCAGCCAGCGACCCGGCGACTCGCCGGTCTCCTGGCGAAACCTCCTGGTGAAGGTGCGCACGGACATCGAGACCTGAACCGCCATCTTCTCCAGGGTGAGTGGCTGGTCGAGGTGCTCGAGGGCCCAGGCGATCGCCGTCGAGATGCCGCTGGACCCCGAGACCTGGGCGGGACGACGGATGAACTGCGCCTGGCCGCCGTCGCGGTGAGGTGGCACGACGGTCACCCGGGCGACGCGGTTGGCGACCGCGGCGCCGTGGTCACGGCGTACGACATGCAGGCAGAGGTCGACACCGGAGGCCACGCCGGCGGAGGTGAGGATGTCGCCGTCGTCGACGAAGAGTACGTCGGGGTCCAGCTTGACCTGCGGAAACAGTGTTCGGAAGTCGTCGGTGTGCGCCCAGTGGGTCGTCGCCGGGCGGCCGTCGAGGAGCCCGGCTGCCGCCAGGGCGAAGGCGCCGGTGCAGATGGACATGATCCGGGTGCCCGGCCGGATCATGCCGAGGGCCTCCTTCAACGGCGCGGTCAGCACCTCGTCGGCCGACGTCAGGTCGTAGGAACCGAACTTCGGGACCACGACGGTGTCGGCGGTCGCCAGCGCCTCCGGCCCGTGAGGTGCGAGCACCACCATGTCGGAGTCGGACTGCACCGGCCCGGGGCCGTCGGTGGTGCAGGTGATCACCTCGTAGAGGAGGCGGCCATCGCTGTCGCGAGCCTTGCCGAAGATCCGGTGGGGGATGCCGCTCTCGAACGGGATGAACCCGTCCTGGATCAGCACCGCGACCCGGTGCGGCGAAGGAGCTCGTACGTCACTCATGGCCCGATCTTATCGCTTGATGTCAATCAGGCCACTGTCTGCGAGGAGTCGGAGGCGGAAGAATCACTGCCATGACCCAGACGACGACCCCGCCGCCTGCGGGCAGCACCTCTGCGCGCCGCCCCCGCATCCATCCCGCCTGGTGGGTGGCCGCGGTCGCCTTCGTGACCATCATCGGCGCCGCCGCCTTCACCGCGGCGCCCGGACTTCTCGTGGGCCCGCTGCACGACGAGTTCGGCTGGTCACGCGGCACGATCGGGGTCGGGATCACGCTCCAGCTCGCTCTCTACGGACTGACCGCGCCGTTCGCCGCCGCGCTGATGGACCGCTTCGGGATCCGCCCGGTCGTCGCGGTCGCGCTCACGATGATCACCCTGGGCTCGCTCGGCACCGTCTGGATGAGCGAGTCGTGGCAGTTCGTGCTCGGCTGGGGCGTGCTGGTCGGCGGCGGCAGCGGCTGCATGGCGCTCGCCTTCGGCGCGACGATCACCACCCGATGGTTCGTGAAGCGACAGGGGCTGGTCAGCGGCCTGCTCACCGCCGGCGGCGCGTCGGGACAGCTGATCTTCCTGCCGGTGCTGGCCGTGCTGATCGGGGAGTACGGCTGGCGCGCCGCCTCGGTCACGATCGCGCTGGTCGCCGCCGCCGTGATTCCGTTCGTGATGCTCCTGCTGCGCGACTACCCGGCCGACGTCGGCCTGGCGCCCTACGGGGCCGCCCAGATCGTGCCCCGGCCGGTGCCCGCGACCGGCGCCGCGCTACGGACCGTGCGCGTGCTCGGGATGGCGATGCGTACCAAGGCCTTCTGGCTTCTGGCCGGCGCCTTCGCGATCTGCGGGATCACCACGAACGGCCTGATCAGGACCCACTTCGTGCCCGCTGCGCACGACCACGGGATGGCGACCGTCGCGGCCGCCTCGCTGCTCGCCGTGATCGGCATCTTCGACGTCGCCGGCACGATCTTCTCCGGCTGGCTCACCGACCGCTTCAACCCGGTCGTGCTGCTCGGCGTCTACTACTCGCTGCGGGGCGTCTCGCTGATCTTCCTGCCGATGCTGCTGGCACCCGAGGTGCACATCCCGATGGTGTTCTTCATCGTCTTCTACGGCCTCGACTGGGTCGCCACCGTGCCGCCCACGCTCGCGCTGTGCCGCGAGGTCTGGCCCGAGGACGCCCCGATCGTCTTCGGCTGGGTGCTGGCCTCCCACCAGGTCGGCGCCGGCCTGGTCGCCTGGGTCGGCGGGGTCGTACGCGACGTCACCGGCTCCTACGACCTGGTCTGGTACGCCGCCGGCGCCCTGTGCGCCGCCGCCGCGTTGATGTCGCTGGTGGTGCCGAGGGGAGCGCTGGATGCTCACCGAGGTGACTCGGTGGAGGTGCACTGACCTCGCGGAGCTCCACGAAGGAAGCGCCCGTTCGCCGAGTCACCTCGGTGAACGGGCGCCGCGGTGCACCAGCCTCAGAGGTCCAGCTTGTAACCCAGCCCGCGCACGGTGACCAGGAACTTCGGCTCGGACGGGTCCGGCTCGAGCTTGGCGCGCAGGCGCTTGACGTGGACGTCGAGGGTCTTGGTGTCGCCGACGTAGTCGGAGCCCCAGACGCGGTCGATGAGCTGGCCGCGGGTCAGCACGCGACCCGGGTTGCGCAGGAACATCTCCAGGAGCTCGAACTCCTTGAGCGGCAGGCGCTGCTCGGAGCCGTCGACGGTCACGACGTGACGCTCGACGTCCATCCGGACCGGGCCTGCCTCCAGCGTGGCCGGTGCGGCGTCGGGCTCGGAACCACGACGCAGGACGGCGCGGATCCGGGCGACGAGCTCGCGCGGCGAATAGGGCTTGGTGACGTAGTCGTCTGCGCCGAGCTCGAGCCCGACCACCTTGTCGACCTCGTCGTCCTTCGCGGTCACCATGATGACCGGCACGGACGAGGTGGCTCGGATCTGGCGGCACACCTCGGTGCCGGAGAGTCCGGGAAGCATCAGGTCGAGCAGCACGATGTCAGCGCCGTTGCGGTCGAACTCCTTCAACGCATCGGTGCCGTCCTCGGCGATGGCGACCTCGAAGCCCTCCTTGCGGAGCACGTAGGACAGCGCCTCGCTGTAGCTGGCTTCATCTTCGACGACGAGTACCCGGGTCACGGGCGTTCCTCCTTGCTCGTGCCGGTCTGACCGGCAGTTGGTAGGTGCTGGGGGAGCGTGAGGGTGAAGGTGGACCCTTGACCCTCTTGCGACCAGACCTTGACCTCGCCACCATGCGTGGCGGCGACGTGTTTGACGATCGAAAGGCCGAGCCCGGTGCCGCCGGTGGAGCGATGGCGGGCCGGATCGACACGGTAGAACCGCTCGAAGATCCGGTCGATCTCGGTCGACGGGATGCCGATGCCCTGGTCGACGACGGCGATCTCGACCGAGCCGTCGGTCGCGCGCGTCGAGACGGTCACCGTCGAGCCGGGTTCGGAGTAGGCGACGGCGTTGGAGACCAGGTTGGTGACCGCGGCCAGCACCTGCTCCTCGTTGCCGAAGACGTGCAGGCCGGCGGTGCCGGCGCTGACCACGTTGATGTTCTTGGCCTCGGCGTCGACGGTCGAGCTGTCGACGGAGGAGGCGATGACCTTGTCGACGTCGACCGCGACCGGCGTCTCCAACGGCTCGTCGCCCTGCAGCCGGGAGAGCTCGATGATCTGCTGGACCAGCGCGGTCAGGCGCTCGGACTCGGTGATCATCCGGTTGGAGAAGCGGCGTACGGCATCGGGGTCGCCGGAGGCTTCGGTGACCGCGTCGGCGAGCACCCGGATCGCGCCGACCGGCGTCTTGAGCTCATGGCTCACGTTGGCGACGAAGTCGCGGCGCACGGCCTCCACGCGGCGCTCGCGGGTGCGGTCCTCGACCAGCGCGAGGCAGAGGCGGGTGCCGAGCGGCGCGACGCGGGCGGTGACGTGTCGCGAGGCCCCGTTGGCGCGCGAGATCACCAGCTCGGTCTCGCGGATCTGGCCGTCGCGGCGCACGCCGTGGACTAGCTCGGAGAGCTCGGGCGAGACCAGCGAGGTGCCGCGCACCAGCCCGAGGGCGTACGCCGGGGCGCTGGCCTTGAGCACCGTGTCGTCCTCGTCGACGACGACCGCGCTGCTGCGCAGCACCGAGAGGACCGCGGCCACCTCGGAGGGGACCTTCGGGGGATCCGCGTCAGGCGTGCGTCGACGGGAGCGCTCGCTCATCGCCCATGCAAGCACCGCCGCTCCGGCGACGACCGCGCCGAGGAGCGCAGCAAGAAAGGCCTGCGTCGTCGAGTCCACACGATCAGGGTAATCCCATCAAACACCCTCATCCCTACCCGTGGACGCGATCGCGCCGAACGTTCACCACGGGTTCACTCTGTGGGGGATGTAGTACACGTCGGGTGTCTACGATCGGTTCATGCGTGCTGCTTTCCATGACGACCTCGATGCCATCTTCACCGACCTGACCAGCGTCTGCGAGCTGGTCTCCGTCGCCGTGCGCGACGCCACCGCGGCTCTTCTCGAGGCCCGCAGCGACCTTGCCGAGCAGGTGATCGACAACGACGTCGCGATCGACGACGCCCGCGAGCGGATCGAGGAGAACGCGCTCGAGCTGCTCGGCCTGCAGTCGCCGGTCGCCGGTGACCTTCGGGTCGTCGTCGCCGCCCTGCGGATGATCGCCGACCTCGAGCGGATGGGCGACCTCTCCGTCCACGTCGCCAAGATCGCCAGGCTGCGTACGCCGAACAAGGCTGTTCCCGAGCTGGCCCACCAGACCATCGCCAAGATGGCGGAGGTGGCCGAGCAGATGGTCGACCGCACCTGCCAGATCCTCCGCGACCGCGACGTCTCCGCGGCCCAGGACCTCGTCGCCGACGACGACGAGATGGACCGGCTGCGCCGCAAGTCGTTCGCCGAGCTGCTCGGCCAGGACTGGGACGCGGGCGTCGAGGCGGCCGTCGACGTCGCCCTGCTGGGCCGCTACTACGAGCGCATCGCCGACCACTCCGTGACGGTCGCCAACCGGGTCGTCTTCGTCGTCACCGGCAAGACCCCCGCCGACTCCTGACCCGTCGAGTCGGCTCGTCCTGACACGAAAACGCGTCGAGTCGGCTCGTCACAACGAGCCGACTCGACGATTCGTGCGTGGTCTTGGCTACTGCTTGCCCTGGTTGGCGACTGCCTCGGCGGCGGCCGCTGCGGCCTCGGGGTCGAGGTAGGTGCCGCCGGCGACGACCGGGCGGAGCGACTCGTCGAGCTCGTAGACCAGCGGCTGGCCGGTGGGGATGTTGAGCTTGGCGATGTCGGTCTCGGAGATGTCGTCGAGGTGCTTGACCAGCGCGCGCAGGCTGTTTCCGTGGGCGGTGACCAGCACCGTCTTGCCGGCCTCGAGGTCGGGCACGATGGCCGACTCCCAGTAGGGGATCATCCGGGCCACGACGTCCTTGAGGCACTCGGTGGCCGGCACCTCGATGTCCGCGTAGCGCGGGTCATCGGCCTGGGAGAACTCCGAGTCGGCCTCGATCGGCGGCGGCGGTACGTCGTAGGAGCGGCGCCAGAGCTGGAACTGCTCCTCGCCGAACTTCTTCAGCGTCTCGGACTTGTTCTTGCCCTGCAGCGCGCCGTAGTGACGCTCGTTGAGGCGCCAGTCGCGCCGCACCGGGATCCAGTGACGACCGGCGGTGTCGAGCGCGATGTTGGCGGTGTTGATCGCACGGCGCAGCAGGCTCGTGTGGACCAAGTCGGGAAGCAGCTCCGCCTCGCCCAGCAACTTGCCGCCGTTGACGGCCTCGGCCCGACCCTTGTCGGTGAGGTCGACGTCGACCCAGCCGGTGGAGAGGTTGAGCGCGTTCCAGTCGCTCTCGCCGTGACGCAGCAGGACGAGCTTGTAGGTCATCAGTGCGCTTCCTCGGCGCCCGGAAGGGCAGCCTCGGGGAACTCGCAGGAGTAGGGGTCCTGGCTGGCGGCGTGCTCGCCCTCCGCGTGCTCGCCCTCGGCCTGAGCGCCCTCGGCCTGAGCGCCCTCGGCCTGAGCGCCCTCGGAAGCGGCGCCCTCGGACTCGGTGGGAGCGTCGGCCGGAAGGGTCGAGGCCTCCTCGGTGCCCTCACCGGCGGTGCCCTCGTCGGCAGTGCCCTGCTTGCCCGCGTTCTTGCCCTTCTTGGCGGGCTTCTCGGCCTTGTCGGTGGCCGCGACGACGTCGAGGTAGGTGCCGCACTGGGAGACCACCGGGATCGAGATGGTCTTCGGGTCGCCCTCGGAGAAGGTGAAGGTCATCGGGATGCTGTCGCCCGGCTTGAAGTCGCCGGTGACCGCGATGCCACCGATGGCGGGGTCGGCGAGGTTGATGATGCCGGCGTCGGGCAGCTCGATCGCCTTGAACGACTCGGGGGTGACGGTCTTGGTGGCGTCGTCCGCGGTCTCGATGGCGGTGACCGTCGGCAGCGTCTTGCCGGTCACCGCCGGGTTGATGGCGGGGTCGAGCGAGAAGGTGCCGACGAGGATGCCGGTGCCTTCCTGCGCGGTCACGATGCGAGCGGCGTTGACCCGCACTGCGCCATCGAGCGTCGAACCGCCGTGGGTGATCTCGTTGGGGCGGTCGGTCGCGTAGTCGAAGCTGTTGCAGGCGCTCAGCGCGGGCACGGCGAGAGCCACGAGGACACCCGCGATCGCGAGCCGCTTCTGCTTAACCATGGTCGTCACGCGCGACACTCTATCCGCCCGATCCGGCGATCATGGAAAAGGGTCAGGCACGCAGCCCGACGGTGCTCGCGACGTACAGCATCGCGCCGACCACGGCGGCGATGTAGACGAGCGTGACCAGCAGCAGCTTGCCCGCGCCCAGCTTGAGCCCGGCCTTGAGCGGCAGGTAGGTCCAGCCGTCCTCGTTGTCGGCGACGAGCCCCCACAGGGCGGTCAGGAAGTGCGCGCCGACGCCGAGGGCAGCGGCGAGGGCGATCATCGCCCAGTGAGGTGGTCCGCCCGCGGACTCACCGGCCCAGCCGGCATACGAGAGATATCCGGGGTAGCAGGCGAAGGTCGCCGCCCACGGGACCCAGGAGAAGAGCCCCTTGCGCAGCACCACGTTGGCGAGCATCCCGAGCACCAGCGAGCCGAGATAGAACAGGCCGGCCACGGTGCCGGAGGTCACCGAGAGCGGGATGATCAGGAGTACGCCGCAGCACAGCACGAACCAGACGCCGCCGGCTTCGAGGCGACCGTCGGAGATCGGCTTGCCGCCGCGCCCGTGACGGCGGTCGGCCGACTGGTCGACGAGGTCGTTGTGCCAGCCGAGCACGGCCTGCCCGACCAGCACGGTGATCGCGATCAGCGCGACCTCGCGGGTCGAGAGACCGGCGAGGACCGCAGCCCCCGCGATGCCGATTGCGGTCAGGACTGCTTGACGCGGATGCGCGCTACGAACAAGGAGGAGCGGGGCCCAGTTGCCGACCTTGTCCATGACGCTCTGCTCGTGCGCCGAGGCAGCAGGCACGGCGGACGCACTGGCCTGCGTCGCTTCCTGGTCCTGCACCTGGGCGTTCGACGACATGGTGAAGATGGTCTTGGGGGCGCTCTGCGATGCATTCGCCATGGCGGCAGTATCCGATACGGGGCCAAGCCGCGCAGGACAACTGGCTGAGCCACGCCAAAGATTTCAGTGTCGTTTCGAAACGAGCGACCTCGCGACACGCGCTGCGACCTCCGCGCGCGGAAACACACAACTTATCGATCTGTCAACCCCACATTGATGCCCTGACCTGCAAAAACGCGGAATCCGAATTCTAAGATCCGTGGTAGACTTGTAGCCCTAGGAAGGGGTACCTAAAAAAATGACTTTCACCGTCGGCGAGACCGTCGTATACCCGAACCATGGCGCGGCCGTCATCGAAGACATCGAGATGCGCACCATCAAGGGTGAGGAGCGACAGTATCTTGTGCTCCGCATCATCGCTCAGCAGGACCTCGTGGTTCGTGTTCCGGCCAACAACCTCGAGCTCGTCGGAGTTCGAGACGTCGTGGACAAGGACGGGCTCGATCGAGTCTTCGAGGTGCTCCGCGCGGAGCACGTCGAGGAGCCGACCAACTGGTCGCGTCGTTACAAGGCAAACCTGGAGAAGCTGCACAGCGGCGACGTCATGAAGGTCGCCGAGGTCGTGCGCGACCTGTGGCGTCGTGAACGTGACCGTGGCCTCTCCGCCGGGGAGAAGCGCATGCTTGCCAAAGCACGCCAGATCCTCGTCTCGGAGCTCGCGCTGTGCGAGCACACCAACGAAGACAAGGCTGAAGTCCTCCTCGACGAGGTGCTGGCCAGCTGAAGCTGGTTCGGGTCTGCGTTACAGGCTCCGGGGTGAACCCGGGGCCTGTTTCGCGTTTTGCAGGCTGGGTGGGCGGGCCGATCCGCCGGTGGCACTAGCGTGGCCCCCATGGAGGACATCTACGCCGACTACGACGAGATCGACGAGACCGTCGAGGTCCCGCCGGCGCTCGGGATCGTCGCCGACGACGGCCGAGGGTCGCTGCCGTTCGCGCTGATCCACGACGAGGCGCTGGTCGCCGCGGCGACCTGGGCGCTGGGGGAATCCGGGGTGACGCCGGTCGACTTCACCACCTCGTGGGAGGGCATCGTCGCGGCCGAGGAGCCGCTGGTCCTCCACGACTCGCTGTGCCCGATGACCCCGCCGGCCTTCATCGCTCACTGCCTCTCGACCGCGGTCGAGCGCGACGCGGTCGTGATCGGCGTACGCCCGGTCACCGACACGGTCAAGACGATCTCGATCTCCGAGGGGGCTGCCGAGCTCGGCCGGACGATCGACCGCTCCGAGCTGATCTCGATCGCCTCGCCGATCGTGCTGCCCCCGGCGGTCGTCGCCACGCTGGAGCAGTGGCCCTCCGGCGACTTCGCCACGATCGCCGCGTCGCTGGCGAGCCGGGTGCCGGTCATCTCCGTCGAGGCGCCGCCGGTCGGTCGGCGGGTGGCCTCCGAGGAGGACGTACGCCTCCTGGAGGCGCTCTCGCGGGCAGCGGTCAGCTGAGGAGCGCCTCGACCATGCGGAGGTCGTCGGCGAAGGTCACCTTGAGGTTGCCCGGCCTGCTGGGCACGGCCACGATGCGTACATCGGGCTGATAGCGCTCCAGCGTCGCACCGGTGTCGGTGCCGTCGAAGCCGTCCGCCGCGGCCCGGGTGTAGGCCGCCAGCAGGCTCGCCGCTCCGAACGCCTGCGGCGTCTGTACGCCGACGAGCGCATCGCCCGCGGCCTTCTCGACGGGCTGCAGAGACATGGTCGCGAGGTGGGTGAGCGGCACGGCCGGGATGGCCCCGCCGTGCTCGCGAGCCGCGTCGACGACCGCCGCGTAGAGGCCGGTGTCGGCCAGCGGCCGGGCGGTGTCGTGGATCGCGACCACATCGATCCGGCCGCCCTCGATGTCGGTCCGGAGCACCCCGAGCGCTGCCTGCTCGGAGGCGTGACGGGTGGCGCCGCCGACGACCATCGCGACCTCGCGCTCGCCGAGCAGGGGCTGCACGATCGCCGCGACCGCGTCCTCGTCGCCGCTGCGTACGACGAGGACGATGCGCTCGACGTCGTCGACCTCCAGCGCGACCCGCAGCGAGAGACCGAGGGCCGAGGTGGCCGGATCCTCGGAACCGTCGAGCGGGAGCAGCACCTTGTTGACGGAGGCCCCGACACGGGTGCCGGATCCGGCGGCCAGGAGGACGAGAGCAGCGGGCACGCCTCGAGGCTATCGGCACCGGCGCTCGGGTGTTTACGCACCCGTTACAAGCCGAAACAGGAGACGGAAGCTGCGCGCCCTAGGTTCGACGTCATGAGCACTCGCTCTCACGGGGACAGGCATGCCGAGTGGCACTCGGTCTGCCAGGTCGCCGCGCTCGGGATGGAGCGGGGAGCCACCGCACTGGTCCACGGCCAGGCGATCGCCATCTTCCGGATGCCCGGCGACATCGTCTACGCGCTGGGCAACCACGATCCGTTCGCCAAGGCGTCGGTGATCGCCAGAGGGATCGTGGGCGTCCGCGACGGCGTGCCGTTCGTCGCCTCGCCCGCTCACCGGCACGGGTTCGACCTGCGTACGGGACGGTGTCTCGACGACCCGCACGTCGCGATCCCCGCCTACGAGGTGCGGGTCGTCGACGGGCTCATTCACGTCGGGCGCCGCAAGGTGGGCTGACCGCGCCCGCCCGGCCGGGCAGCTGACCGGGTATCTGGGAGCATCTGGGAGACTGCGGAGCGTGCAGCTTCCTCTGGTCGGCGTCGGGACCGACGTACACAGCCTCGCCGACGGTGTGCCGATGCATCTCGCCGGGCTCAGCTTCCCCGACGAGCCGCAGGGCCTGGCCGGCCACTCCGACGGCGACGTCGCCGCCCACGCCTGCTGCGACGCGCTCTTCTCGGCCGCAGGCCTCGGCGACCTCGGGTCCAACTTCGGCACCGCCGAGCCGGAGTGGTCCGGCGCGGCCGGAGCCACACTGCTGCAGGAGGCGGCTCGCCGGGTGCGCGAGGCCGGTTTCGAGATCGGCAACATCGCCGTCCAGGTGATCGGCAACCGACCGAAGATCGGCCCCCGGCGGGCGGAGGCCAGCCAGGCGCTCTCCGAGGCGGCGGGCGCGAGCGTCTCGGTGACCGCCACGACGACCGACGGTCTCGGACTCACCGGACGCGGCGAAGGCGTCGCCGCCATCGCCACCGTGCTCATCGCGCCCCGCCGGTAGCGCAGGCGCCAGAATACCGGCGGGGCACGATGAGATGCCCACGGTTCGCTCGCTGGCGCTCGCTCAACGCGCGTCGCGAATCCTGTACTCGCAGGCTGCGTCCCTAGACTTGGGGCATGGCACTTCGGCTCTACGACTCGGCGACCCGTGAAGCACGTGACTTCACTCCCTTGCAGCCCGGCAAGGCGTCGCTCTACGTCTGTGGGCTGACCGTGCAGTCGGAGCCCCACGTCGGTCACGTACGCAGCGGCGTGAACTTCGACGTGCTGCAGCGGTGGCTGCGGGCCTCGGGCTATGAGACGACCTTCATCCGCAACGTCACCGACATCGACGACAAGATCCTGGCGAAGTCGGGCGAGCAGCACCGGCCCTGGTACAACCTCGCCTACGACATGCACCGTGAGCTCGACGCCGCCTACGCCTCGCTCAACGTCGCCCGGCCCACCTACGAGCCGCTGGCCACCGGCCACATCCCCGAGATCATCGCGCTGATCGAGGAGCTGATCGCCAAGGGCCACGCCTACGCGGCCGAGGACGGCTCGGCCGACGTCTACTTCGACGTGCGCTCCTGGCCCGCCTACGGCGAGCTGTCCGGCCAGAAGGTCGACGACATGGAGGCCGCGGCCGACGCCGACCCTCGCGGGAAGCGCGATTCGCGCGACTTCGCGCTGTGGAAGGGCCGGAAGGTCTCCGAGCCGGAGACCGCCTCGTGGCCCTCGCCCTGGGGTCCGGGTCGTCCCGGATGGCACATCGAGTGCTCGGCGATGGCCGGGAAATACCTCGGCCCGGCGTTCGACTTCCACGGCGGTGGCCTCGACCTGCGCTTCCCGCACCACGAGAACGAGCAGGCGCAGTCGCGCGCCGCCGGCCGGCCGTTCGCGAGCTACTGGCTCCACAACGCCTGGATCACCACCTCGGGCGAGAAGATGTCGAAGTCGCTGGGCAACTCGCTGGTCATCCCCGAGGTCTTGAAGAAGGTGCGCGGCATCGAGCTGCGCTACTACCTCGTGGCCGCCCACTACCGCTCCCACGTCGAGTTCTCCTTCGAGGCGCTCGACGACGCGGCGCAGGCGTTCCAGCGGATCGAGAACTTCCTCGACCGGGCCGCCGAGACGATCGGCGAGATCCCGAGCGACGGTGTCGCCTGCGCGGAGTTCGTCGAGGCGATGGACGACGACCTCGGCACCCCGGCGGCGGTCGGCGCCCTGCACGACGTCGTCCGCGAGGGCAACAAGCTCCTCGCCGGCGGCGACACTCCCGCGCTGCGTGGGGTCGCCGCGAGCGTACGCAGCATGCTCGACGTGCTCGGGCTCGACCCGGCCGACCCCGCCTGGGGCCCGGCCGGCGGCGACGACGAGAAGCTGACCTTGGCGATCGACGTCCTGGTGCGTGGCCTCCTCGAGGAGCGTACGGAGGCGCGCGCGACCAAGGACTGGGCCCGCGCCGACGCGCTGCGAGACCGCCTCAAGGACGCCGGGATCGAGATCGAAGACACTCCGGCCGGGCCGAAGTGGAGCATCTGATGGCTCGGATGCTGACCGAGGTAACTCGGCGAACGCGCACCTCCTTCGTGGAGCTCCGCGAAGGAAGTGACATCTCACCGAGCCACCTCGGTGATCAACGGACGGGACAACACTGATGGCAGGCAACTCCCAGCGTCGCGGGGCGATCTCGAAGGGTCGCAAGAAGGGCGCCACGGCGGGCACCGGCGGCAACGTACGCCGCGGGCTCGAGGGCAAGGGACCGACGCCGAAGGCGAAGGACCGGCCCTACCACAAGGCCTACAAGGCGGCGAAGGCCGCTGAGCAGCGTGGCGGCAAGCCGCGCAAGCGGTCAGCCGGCGACGCCGAGTGGATCATCGGCCGCAACTCGGTCGTGGAGGCGCTGCGCGAGGACGTGCCGGTCAACGGCATCTACGTCGCCGAGGGTGCCGAGCGCGACGGCCGGCTGCGCGAGGCCTTCCAGCTCGCCTCCGAGAAGGGCATCTCGCTGCTCGAGGTGACCAAGGGCGAGCTCGACCGCCAGACCGGCTTCAACGGTCACCAGGGGCTGGCGGCGCGCATCCCGGCCTACGAGTACGCCCACGCCGACGATCTGCTCGACCGTGCCGACGAGGTGGGGGAGCCGCCGCTGATCGTGGCGCTCGACCAGGTCACCGACCCACGCAACCTCGGCGCCATCGTGCGCAGCGCGGCCGCGTTCGGCGCCCACGGTGTGGTGATCCCGGAGCGGCGCGCGGCCGGCGTGACCGCCGCCGCCTGGAAGACGTCCGCGGGCGCGGCGGCGCGGATCCCGGTCGCCCAGACGGTCAACCTGACCCGGCAGCTGAAGGCCTACCAGGAGGCCGGCTGCATGGTCGTCGGGCTCGACATGGAGGGCGACGTCGACCTGCCCGGTCTGGCCGCCCCCGAGGGGCTCGCCGACGGTCCGCTGGTGATCGTCGTCGGCGCCGAGGGCGGTGGGCTCTCCCGGCTGGTGCAGGAGACCTGCGACCAGATCGTCTCGATCCCGATGGTCAACTCGGTCGAGTCGCTCAACGCCGGCGTCGCTGCCTCGGTGGTGCTCTACGCGGTTGCGGAGGCGCGGCGCTGACCCGTCGCAGCCTGCTTCGTGGCCTCGCCCTGTGGGCGGGGCTAGGAGTGTTGTGGCTCGTGCTCGCCGTCGGGGTGAGCGCGTGGCTCTTCCTGTCCAGCGAACGTCAGATGGTGCTCGCCGGCCACGACTCGACCCTGCGCCCGACGCTGTCGGGCAAGGCGATCATCCACACCGGGCCGGTGCTGCCCGACGTACGCCTCGACGTCTCCGGCCCGGTGGGCGTCGACGTCACGCTCGGCAAGACCGAGCTGCACTCGATGGACGAGCTCTTCGAGCGCTATGCGGTGCTCGGGTCGGCGCCCGACGGCCAGCGTGCCGTGGTCGTCGAGCAGGTCGAGTCGATGCTCGTCGCCGCGGCGGTGCGTGGTGCTGCGGTCTCGCTCGTGATCGTCGCCGGAGGCGTCCTGCTGTGGCGGTTGCCCGGCCCACGGCGTCGTGCCGACCTGCTTCGCCTGGCCAAGGGCCGGGTCCGTACGCGACGAGGCCTCGCCACCGCAGGGGTCGGCGTGGTCGCCGTGGCAGTGGTCGCGGTCGCCGTCTGGCAGCCCTGGAACGAGCCGGAGGCCCCCGCCGCCGACAGGGACGCCGCACTGGTCGCCGGCAGGTGGACCCCGTTGGGCGACTTCCTCGGCCCCGAGATCCCGTTGCCCGACGACCTCGCCGGGGTGGAGGTGCGCGGCGACGCCTACGCCAGGCAGACCCGGCGGCTGGTGGCCAGCGCCGTCGACACCTATGACTCGAGCCGCACCTTCTATCAGAAGGTCGTCGAGAAGACGTCGGACCTGGAGCTGCGCAAGCCGTCGGCCGACGAGACCGTGTCGGTGCTCGTCTCGGACCGGCACGACAACGTCGGGATGGACGCCGTCGTGCGTGCGATCGCCGACGAGGGCGGAGCCACCGGGATCCTCGACGCCGGCGACGACACCTCGACCGGCTCCGACTGGGAGACCTTCTCCCTCGACTCGCTCACCGACGCGAGCGACGGGCTCGACAAGTGGGCGGTCACCGGCAACCACGACCACGGCCCGACCGTCGGCGACTATCTCGACAAGAAGGGCTGGACCGTCCTCGACGGAGAGGTCGTCGACGGCCCCGGCGACTCCACGATCCTCGGCGTACCCGACCCACGCACCAGCGGCCTGGGCAACTGGGTCGACGACCAGGGGATCAGCTTCGAGGAGGCGGGCTCGAAGCTGGCCGACATCGCTTGCGCCGCCCAGGAGGACGGCACGCCGATCGGCACCCTTCTCGTCCACGACCCCTCCCTGGGCCGCCAGACCCTGGCCCGGGGCTGCGCCACCCTCGTCGTCGGCGGGCACCGCCACGTGCACTCCGGGCCCAGCGAGGTCGAGGGCGAGAACGGCGACGTCGGCTGGACCTACACCAACGGCACGACCGGCGGCGCGGCGTACGCCTTCGCGATGGGGAAGATCCGCCGCACCGCCGAGGTCACCCTGATCACCTACGCCGACGGGCTCCCCGTCGGGCTCCAGTCGGTCGAGCTCGAGACCAACGGCGCCCTCACCGCACACACCTACGTCCCGCTAGACCCGGCTCGCTAGACCCGGCTGGCTAGACCCGCTGACGCTCGGGCTCGTAGGTCTCCCAGAAGGTGGCTCCGGTGATGCCCAGCGCACGCGGGTCGAAGACCGGGTCGAGCCCCTGCTTCTTCTGCCGCTCGTAGTCGCGGAGCGCAGCGAACGCCGGCTGCTGGAGCACGAGGATCCCGATGATGTTCAGCCACGCCATCAGGGCGACACCGATGTCGCCGAGCGTCCAGGCGTCGCTGGCCGTCGAGACGCAGCCGTAGGCCGAGGCAGCGAGGATCAGCACCTGCAGCAGGAGCGTCACCACGCGGCCGAGCGAGACGCCACGGCGACCGCCCAGCGGCACGGTGGCGAAGCGGCCGACGAGGAAGCGCAGGTTGGTCTCGGCCATGTAGTAGTAGGCCACCATCGTGGTGAAGCAGAAGAACAGCAGCGAGATCGCGATGAAGGACGCACCGATGCCGGGGAACACGGTGTCGAAGGCCGTCTGGGTGTAGGCCGGGCCGACCTCGGTCCCGGCGGGGAGCCTGCCACCGTCGGCGAGGACGCCGCCGCTCTCGCTGCCGCCCTCGAAGACGCGGTAGGCGCCGGTGGAGAGCATGAGGAAACCGGTGGCGGAGCAGACGAACAGGGTGTCGACGTAGACGGCGAAGGCCTGCACGAGGCCCTGCTTGGCGGGGTGCGAGACCTCGGCCGCGGCGGCCGCGTGCGGGCCGGTGCCCTGCCCGGCCTCGTTGGAGTAGACGCCACGCTTGACGCCCCACATCACGGCCATACCGAGCACGGCGCCGAACGTGGAGTGGAGCCCGAAGGCGCTCGAGAAGACGTCGCTGAGCACCGCCGGGAGACGGTCGGCGTTGACGACCACGACGACCATGGCGACGAGGACGTAGGCGACCGCCATGAACGGCACCACGAGGGTCGCGAAGGACGCGATGCGCTTGACGCCACCGACCACGACGAACGCGAGCACGACGACGGTCGCGAGCGCGACGCCCCAGTCCGGGACGCCCCAGGCGTTGGTCATCGCGGCGGACATCGAGTTCGCCTGCACGCCGGGCAGGAGTACGCCGCACGCCAGCACCGTCACGGCCGCGAAGATGAACCCATAGATCGTGAAGTAGCGGCCAGCGCGAGTGTGCGCGAACGCCCGGCTGAAGTAGTAGGCCGGACCGCCGCGGTATTCACCGGTCAGCGGGTCGCGAGTCTTGTAGACCTGACCCAGCGTGCTCTCCACGAACGACGTCGAGGCACCCAGGAAGGCGACCGCCCACATCCAGAACATCGCACCCGGGCCACCGAACGCGATCGCGGTCGCGACACCCGCGATGTTGCCTGTGCCGACGCGCCCGGCGAGCGACATCGCGAGCGCCTGGAACGAGGAGACCCCGGAGGGCGACTTCTGGCCGCGCGCCAGGAGCCGCAGCATCTCGGGGAAGTGACGCACCTGCAGGAACCGAGATCTCACGGAGAAGAACACCCCCACCGCGAGGCAGAGATACACCAGCCAGTCGCTCCATACGACCGCGCTGATCGCGCCCAAGACGTCCGTCATCCGCTTTCCCTTCGTCTGCCGTTTGTTCGGAAGAAGGGAACCATCTCAGACCTCGATCATGCGAGTGTTTTCGAGGGTTGCTCAGCGACCCGTCGGTCGGGCGACCCGCTGGCTGCGCAGATCGGGCTGCGACTGGCTACGATTGTGCAGTCGTCGCTCTGGCGTACGGCATGCCGGTGTAGCTGAGTTGGTACAGCAGGGTCCTTGTAAGACCAAGATCGCAGGTTCGAGTCCTGTCATCGGCTCCACGAAGTTGTCGGTGGTCGCGCTTAGTCTCACCGACATGAGAGTTTGCGTGGGGTGTGGTGCGCCCCTTGAGAAGCGCCACCAGCTCAGATTCTGCAGCAACGCCTGCCAGAGGGCGATGGAACGTCGGGCGAAGATCGAACGATGGTTGAAGACCGGTGAGGCTAACCTCAGCGGCAGCCGGCGTCATTACGTGAAGCTCCACCTGATGGAGGATCAAGTCGGCCACTGTGCGATATGCGCATTCCCAGCGTCGTGGAACGACCTCGAGCTGACCTTCGTGCTGGACCACATCGACGGCGACGCGACCAACAACAGGCGGGAGAACCTGAGGCTGGTCTGCCCGAACTGCGACAGCCAGCTCCCGACGTACAAGGCGAAGAACCGGGGGAGCGGCCGGGCCTGGCGGCGGCAGCGGTACGCCGACGGCAAGTCCTACTGATCAGCGCAGCTGCGTGACCTCGTACGTCGTCGGCGGGTGGGCGATGTCGTCCTGGCTCGCGACGAGCTCGAGCTCGCGGCGGCCGGACTCGAGGGTGCGGGCGAGGATGGCGAAGAGGGTGTTGGCCGTGTGGCCGAGGGCGGTCGGGGTCGAGCCGGTCGAGAGCAGGTGGGAGAGGTAGACGGCCGCGGTGACGTCGCCGCCGCCGTTCGGAGAGATCGGGAGCAGGGGCGTGGTGACCGACCAGGCGCCCTCGTCGGAGACGGCGACGAGATCCAGGTGGGTGGGGTCGGTCTCGGTGATCACCGAGGTGACGAGCACGTTGGACGGGCCGGACTCCCGCACCGAGTCGACGGCCGCGAGCACCTCGTCCAGCGTGTTGGTCGACTCCACGCCCGCCAGGAAGTTGAGCTCGAAGTGGTTGGGTGTGATCACGTCGGCGGCCGGCACGACCTCGTCACGCATGAACTCGGGGATGCCCTCGCGCACGAACATGCCCCGCCCGACGTCGCCCATCACCGGGTCGCAGCAGTAGAGCGCGCGCGGGTTGAGCTCCTTGACCCGGCGCGCGGTCTCCAGGATGTGCGCGCCGACGGCGGGATCGCCCTGGTAGCCGGACAGCACGGCGGAGACGGTGGAAAGACCGTCGCGCTCGGAGATCCCCTCGATGACCTCGGCGACCTGGTCGGCCGACACGACGGGTCCACGCCAGGCGCCGTAGCCGGTGTGGTTGGAGAAGTTGACCGTGAGCACCGGCCAGACCTCGTGACCGAGCCGCTGGATGGGGAAGACGGCCGCCGAGTTGCCGACGTAGCCGAAGGCGACGTGCGACTGGATGGAGAGGATCTGCATGGTCACAGTTTCCTCCAGAACCCGGCCTGCGCGTCGACCGGGTCGACCAAGGCAGGTCAGGCGGACTTCTTGGTCGGCTTCTTCTTTCCGGCCGTCTTCTGTGACGGGTCGTGGAGCAGCCAGGCCGCCAGCGCGCCACCGATCGCGCCGTAGAGGTGTCCCTGCCACGAGACCCCGGGCTGCCCGGGGAGCACACCGAGGAGCAGGCTGCCGTAGGCCAGGAAGATGAGCACGCCGATGACGATCTGACCGACGCGGTGGCTGAACATGCCACGCAGGATCAGGTAGGTCAGCCAGCCGAAGATCAGCATCGAGGTGCCGGCGGTGATGCTGCCCGCCGGCGACATCAGCCAGACGCCGACACCGCCGACGACCCAGACGATGAGCGTGGCCACGATCCCGCGGCCGACCCCGGAGGCGAGCACCAGGAAGCTGAGGATGAGCGCGGGCAGGGTATTGCCGTAGAGGTGGGCCCACCCGAAGTGCAGCACCGGGGCGAACACGATGCCGAGCAGCCCGGCGTCGGTGCGCGGCACGATGCCGAGGGTGTCGAGCTGGTGCCCGCTGATGTAGTCGGTGGCTTCGAGGACCCACAGCAGAGCGACGAAACCGAGCGCCCAGATCCCGGCACGGAGCCAGTGGGTGCGTTGGATGCGCGTGGGGGATTCCTGGCTCACGGCAGAAATCCTACCGACTACTCCACAGCGGCCAGTCGTTGGCGGAGGCTCTCGTAGAGGTGGGGGACCGCGGCCGGATAGGGGCCGGTCTCGTAGAGCTCGCTCGCCAGAGCACGCGGATGCTCCCCGAGGTGATGCTCGGCCCAGGTGTCACCGGCGCCGGCGATCCGCCCCTCGGACAGCCGCACGACCGCATCCTGGGACAGCGCCACCCAGCGGCCGTCGTCCCCGCCGTCGTCGTCCTCGAGCCAGGCGACCGGCACGGCGTACGCCTCGCCCTCGGTCATCTCGGCCGCGACCGTGATCCGCCGGTTGATCGGGTGCGCGCCCTGCCGCGACCACAGGACCGTGGTGATGTCGAGCCGGTCCTCGCCGTCAGGGGTGCCGAGCACGAGGTGGTCGGCGAACGTCGCCCAGTCGCGTACGCCGCCGGCGGGGAACTCGGGCGGCCCGGACCGGTCCATCAGGATCCGGCCACCGAGGACGGCGGCCCACACCGCGAGCAGGATCGCGACGACGGCGCCGCCGATCTTGACCCCCTGCGGGACGGACAGGGTCGGTCCGGTCGTCTCCTCACCCACCCTGACCCCCGTTCAGCGCGCCGATGCTCCGATCCTAGTCCGCGCACGGTGTGCGGGAGGCTCAGTCGGGCAACGACCAGTCGATCGGTGAGCCGCCCTGCTCGACCAGGAGCGCGTTGGCGCGGGAGAACGGCCGCGAGCCGAAGAACCCGCGTCGCGCGGAGAGCGGTGAGGGGTGGACCGACTTGATCGCGGGAACGCTGCGCAGCTTCGGCTCGAGATTCTGCGCGTGCCGGCCCCACAGGACCGCGACCAGCGGGCCGCCGCGGTTGCCGAGCACGTCGATCGCGCGCCCGGTGACCTCCTCCCAGCCCTTCTTCGAGTGCGACGCAGGTGCGCCGGGACGCACCGTCAGCGAGGTGTTGAGCAGCATCACCCCGCGGTCGGCCCAGGCCGAGAGGTCGCCGTGCTCGGGCGCCTTCACGTCGAGGTCGGTCGCCATCTCGGCATAGATGTTGCGCAGCGACGCGGGCAGGGGGCGTACGTCCTTCTCGACGGCGAAGCTGAGCCCGATCGGGTGCCCGATCGTCGGGTAGGGATCCTGGCCGACGATCAGGACGCGTACGTCTCGCAGCGGCCGTCGGAAGGCGTTGAAGATGCGGTCGCCGTCGGGAAGGTAGGGGCGCCTGGCCGCGAGCTCGTCGCGCAGGAAGCGGCCCATCTGCTCGATCTGAGGCTCGACCGGAGCCAGCGCCTCGGCCCAGTCGGCTGCCATCAGGCCCTTGTCCACGAGTCCAGCGAGTCCACTCATAGATCGTGAGGGTATCGGCTGGCGCCGACGGATACGTTGTCTGTGACAGGCGGTTCTGTGGCAGCCACATCGGATCCATGAAGGAGTAGGCATGAAGTTCGGTTTCTTCGTCCCGCAGGGATGGCGCTTCGACCTCGTCGGGGTCGACCCCGCGGACCAGTGGACGACGATGAGGGATCTGGTGACCCATGCCGACGCCGGCTCGGCCTTCGAGAGCGCTTGGGTCTACGACCACTTCCACACGACCCCGGAGCCGTCGGACCAGGCGACCCACGAGGCCTGGTCGCTGATGGCCGGCCTGGGTGCGGTGACGTCGAGGATCCGGCTCGGTCAGATGTGCTCGTGCATGTCCTACCGCAACCCGGCCTACCTGGCGAAGGTCGCCGCCACGGCCGACCACATCAGCGGCGGCCGGATCGAGATGGGCATCGGCGCGGGCTGGTACGAGCACGAGTGGCGCGCCTACGGCTACGGCTTCCCCGCGGCCCGCGACCGGCTCGGGATGCTGCGCGAGGGTGTGCAGATCTTCCAGCAGGCCTGGACGAAGGGCGTCTCCTCGCTCGACGGCACGTACTACCAGGTCGACGGCGCCATCTGTCAGCCGCTGCCGCTCCAGAAGGGCCGCTCCGGCATCCCGCTGTGGATCGCCGGCGGAGGCGAGAAGGTGACGCTCAAGATCGCCGCGCAGTACGCCGACTACACCAACTTCGGTGGGGACGCCGAGACGTTCCGGTCGAAGTCGGAGATCCTGCGGGCCCACTGCGACACGGTCGGCCGCGACTTCTCCGAGATCACCCGCTCGTCCAACTACAACGTCTTCATCGGGGAGACCGAGAAGGAGGCGCAGGACAAGATCGACTGGTACGCCGACCACCTCGCCACGTCGCTGGGCGAGAGTGCGGGCCCCGAGCATGCCCGCCGCATCGGCGTCCAGGGGCTGGTCGGCACACCGGAGCAGATCGTCGAGAAGCTGAAGGCGCTCGAGGAGCTTGGGATGACCTACGCCATCACCTACTTCGCCGACGCCGCCTACGACCGCTCCTCGCTCGAGCTCTTCGAGTCGCAGGTGATCCCGGAGCTCGCCTGAGGCGATGGCCGACGCCCCGGGTGGAACGTTTACAAGTGCATGAGCGACAGGTAGGAAGACGTACATGAAGATGACGACCCTGGTCGGGGGAGTGGCCGTTGCCGCGGGCGTGATCGCCGCGCGCGACCTCACCCAGCGCAAGCACGCGGTCCTGCGGAACTTTCCGGTGTTGGGACATGCCCGCTACCTGCTCGAGAAGATCGGGCCGGAGCTGCGCCAATACATCGTGACGAGCAACGACGAGGAGCGGCCGTTCAGCCGTGACCAGCGTCGATGGGTCTACGCCTCGTCGAAGGAGCAGAACAACTACTTCGGCTTCGGCACCGACAACGACATCGAGCACCTTCAGGGCCACGTCCAGATCAAGCACCGTACGTTTGCCGACGCCCTGCCCGACGACCACGACCCGGCGGCGAAGCTGCCCTCGGCGAAGGTCCTCGGCGGGCCGCGGGGCCGGGCGAAGGCGTTCCGGCCGGAGTCGGTCATCAACATCTCGGCGATGAGCTTCGGGTCGCTGTCGGGGCCGGCGATCAAGGCGCTCAGCCGCGGCGCGAGCCGGGCCGGCGCGATGCACAACAGCGGCGAGGGCGGCATCTCGCCTTACCACCTCGAGGGTGGGGCCGACCTGATCCTGCAGATCGGCACCGCCTACTTCGGCTGCCGCAACCCCGACGGCTCCTTCAGCCTCGACCGGCTCAAGGAGCGGGTCGCGACGGCGCCGGTCAAGGCGATCGAGATCAAGCTCTCCCAAGGCGCCAAGCCCGGCCTCGGCGGCCTGCTGCCGGCGGCCAAGGTGAGCCCGGAGATCGCCGAGATCCGCGGCATCGAGGTCGGCAAGGACTGCGCGTCGCCGTCTCGCCACAGCGCCTTCTCCGACGTCGACTCGATGCTCGACTTCGTCGAGATGCTCGCCGAGGAGACCGGGCTGCCGGTCGGTATCAAGTCGGCGGTCGGTGAGATGGGGTTCTGGCAGGAGCTCGCCGCCAAGATGCAGTCGGGCGAGCGCGGGGTCGACTTCATCACCATCGACGGTGCCGAAGGTGGCACCGGCGCCGCGCCGCTGATCTTCGCCGACGCCGTCGCGATGCCCTTCCGGATCGGCTTCTCCCGGGTCTACGGCACCTTCGCCGAGCTCGGGCTGACCGACTCGGTCACCTTCATCGCCTCGGCCAAGGTCGGGCTCCCGGAGAACGCCGCGGTCGCCTTCGCACTCGGTGCCGACATGATCAACGTCGGCCGGGAGGCGATGCTGTCCATCGGGTGCATCCAGTCGCAGCGGTGCCACGAGGACGTCTGCCCGACCGGCGTCGCGACGCAGAACAAGTGGCTCACCGGCGGCCTCGACCCGATGGACAAGGGCGACCGCTGTGCGAGCTACCTCAAGACGATGCGCAAGGAGCTGATGAAGCTCTCCGCCGCCGTCGGCGTCGCCCACCCCGGCCTGATCACCCCGCACGACATCGAGGTCATGAACGGCGACTACGAGTCCCGCACCCTCGCCGGCGTCTACGGCTACAAGGACCACTGGGGCAGCCTCGGCCGCCAGGTCACCGACGACCTCCTCGCCGTGGTCCACCCGCAGCGTAC
Organism: Nocardioides albertanoniae; assembly: GCF_006716315.1. Taxonomy (NCBI): domain Bacteria; kingdom Bacillati; phylum Actinomycetota; class Actinomycetes; order Propionibacteriales; family Nocardioidaceae; genus Nocardioides; species Nocardioides albertanoniae. The sequence goes on from NZ_VFOV01000001.1 coordinate 949,135, forward strand.
GTTCAACGAGAAGCCGTCGACCGCCTGATCGATCCCCGCCGAGACGTCACTCCTGCAGGTCGAGAGGTCGCTTCTGCAGGTCGAGTGGGCACGAAGGTGCCCACTCGACCTGCAGAGCTGACGCTTCGGCCTGTGGGAGTGACTCCTGGGCTGGAGGGGGTCAGGCCTCGGTGGCGTAGCGGGCGCCGATGGACGCGCGGATCATGTCCATCTGACGCATCAGGCTGAGGGTCTGGGCGTGCGTGACGAGGGGCGACTCGAGGAGGCCCTCGCGCAGGCAGCGCTGCACTTCGACGATCTCGTTGCCGTACGCCGCGCCGATGACGGGCTCGTCGCCCACGATCTCGACCGGCTCGTCGCCGTTGGCGGGCTTGAAGACCGCCGAGGAGGGGTGGTGGAAGTCGCTCAGCTCGACGCGGCCCTGGTCGGTGGCGATGGCCGCCGAGCGCGAGGAGTAGGAGGTGACCGAGGCGACCATCGTGGAGAGCCGGTTCTCGGCGTACTTCCCGGTCATCACCAGGTCGAGGTCGAAGGTGCCGCCGTCGGCGCCCTCACCGAGGTTGGCCTGTGCGGTCAGCGAGCGGGCCTCGCCGAAGAGGAGGTGGGCGAAGGTGAGGGGGTAGATGCCCATGTCGAGCAGCGCGCTGGCGCCGAGCGCCGGGTCGAGGAGCCGCTGGTGCTTCTCGGGGTCGGCGACGAAGCCGAGCTCGGCGTGCACGTGACGAGGTGCGCCGAACCGCCCCGACTGCACATCGGCGACCACGCGCCGGATGATCGGGTTGGTCGCCATCCACATGGCTTCCATCAGGAACAGCTTCTTGGAGGCGGCCAGGTCGACCATCGTCTGCGAGTCGGCGGCGTTGAGCGTCAGCGCCTTCTCGCACAGCACGGGCTTGCCGGCCTCGAGCACCAGCGTGGCGTGCTCGAGATGGTGGGAGTGGGGCGAGGCGATGTAGACGACGTCGACCTCCTCGTCGGCGGCCAGCTCCTCGTAGGAGCCGTGCGCGCGGACAGGTCCGTCGGCCTCGTAGTCCTTCGCGAAGGACTCGGCCGACTCCTTGGTCCGCGAGCCGACGGCCACGAGACGGCCGTCGGGCACGAGCATCAGGTCGGTGGCGAGGGAGTGGGCGATCCGGCCGGTGCCGAGAATTCCCCACCTGATCGGGTCAGAGTTGGTGGTCACGCCCCGACTCTAGTGGCGCCCTGCCCGGGCGGCACCAGGGCAGCAGCCGTCACCGTGCGTTGGGTGGGAGCACGCTCTTGGTGTGGTTGCCCGGCACCCCGGCGAGCTCCTCGAGGAAGGTGTCTGCCCAGTGGCGTACGTCGCGGGCGGCGACCTGCTTGCGCATCGCCTTCATCCGGCGGGTGAGCTCCTTGGGCTCGGCCTCGTAGGCCTCCAGCAGCGCGGCCTTCATCCCGTTGATGTCGTAGGGGTTCACGAGCCAGGCCTGGCGCAGCTCCTCGGCGGCGCCGGCGAACTCGGAGAGCACGAGCGCGCCGTCGTCCTCGTAGCGGGTAGCGACGTACTCCTTCGCGACCAGGTTCATCCCGTCGCGGTAGGGGGTGACGACCATGATGTCGGCGGCGCGGTAGAGCGCGGCCATCTCGTTGCGGGGCAGCGAGGTGTGCAGGTAGGCGATCGCGGGGCGGCCGATGCGACCGAGGTCGCCGTTGAGCCGGCCGACGAGGCGGTCGATGTCGTCGCGCAGCTTGCGGTACTGCTCGACGCGCTCGCGCGAGGGCACCGCCACCTGCACGAAGATGGCGTCCTCGACGTCGAGGTGGGTGTCGCGGATCAGCTCGCCGTAGGCGCGCAGCCTGGCGTAGATGCCCTTGGTGTAGTCGAGCCGGTCGACACCGAGCAGGATCTTCTTCGGGTCGCCGAGCTGCTGGCGGATCTCCTTGGCGCGCTGGTTGACGCCCTCGTCGTGGGCCATCTCGTCGAAGCCGATGAAGTCGATCGAGATCGGGAAGGCGGCGGCGCGCACGGTGCGCCCGTCGGGCAGGTAGACCAGGTCGCGATGGGTCTTGTGGCCGACGCGCTGGCGCACGAGGCGTACGAAGTTCTGTGCCGCCTGCGGGAGCTGGAAGCCGACCAGGTCGGCCCCGAGGAGCCCCTCGAGCAACTGGCGGCGCCACGGCACCTGCTGGAACAGCTCGGCCGGAGGGAACGGGATGTGCAGGTAGAAGCCGATGCGCAGGTCGGGGCGGAGCTCGCGCAGCATCTGCGGCACCAGCTGGAGCTGGTAGTCCTGCACCCAGACGGTCGCGCCCTTGGCGGCGACCTCGGCGCACTTCTCGGCGAACCGCTGGTTGACCCGCTGATAGCCGTCCCACCACTCGCGGTGGAACTCCGGCTTGGCGACGACGTCGTGGTAGAGCGGCCAAAGGGTGCCGTTGGAGAAGCCCTCGTAGTGCTCCTCGATGTCCTGCGCGGTCATCGTCATCGGCAGCAGGTGGAGGCCGTCGTCCTCGAACGGCTCGAGGTCTTCGTCGGTGCCGCCGGGCCACCCGATCCAGACACCCTCGTTGGCGCGGAGCACCGGCTCGAGCGCGCTGACGAGGCCTCCGGGCGAGCGTCGCCACGCCTTCGTGCCGTCCGGCATCTCCACGCGATCGACGGGCAGCCGGTTGGCCACGATTACCAGGTCAGCCTGCACGTCTCCGACTCTAATCGACCGAGGCCCGGTTGGGCGCGGAGTGGTCTCAGCCGGTGGGGAGAAATACCTGTCAAGTAACACGCCGCAGGGTGAACCACAGGCGTGTAGTTCGCCGGGTTAGTCTGTGGCCAGATGCAGACGACCCCGGGGGACGAAGAATGAGCGCTGTCAATGTGCAGGTCACCGGCCAGGGTGAGGACCCCTCGAGCCTCAGTGAGCGTGACAAGCAGATCCTGGACTTCGAGCGTCAGTGGTGGAAGTACGCCGGCGCGAAGGAAGCAGCCGTGCGCGAGGCGTTCAACATGTCCGCCACTCGCTACTACCAGGTGCTCAACGCCTTGATCGACAAGCCGGAGGCCCTCGAGGCCGACCCGCTGCTGGTGCGTCGGCTCCGTCGGCTCCGCGCGGCCCGGCAGCGTCAGCGCTCGGCGAGACGGCTCGGTTTCGAGGTCTGAATGACCGGCTGCGTACGTCACTCGAAGGACGAGCGGGGAGTTGCCCTGCCCGCGCCCGTCATCGCGCTCAGCGTGTTCGCCGTCGTCGCGGCGGTGATCGTCTTCTGGCTCACCGGCGGCGACGACAAGGGCGGGGAGAAGGAGATCACCCCTGCCGGTGGCACTCCGTCGGCGACCGCGTCCACGGCCCCGAAGAAGGCCGAGAAGAAGCCGGTCGAGAAGAAGCCGGCGAAGACCGCGCCCAAGCCCGTCGAGCGCAGCAAGGTCAACGTCGAGATCTACAACAACACCCGGATCGCGGGGCTGGCCGGCGAGGTCGCCGGGAAGGCCACCACGGTCGGGTGGAACGTGGTCGGCGAGGACAACTGGGTCGGCGCCATCCCCGAGAGCACCGTCTACTACCCGCCGGTGATGAAGCGTGAGGGCGAGCAGCTCGCCGCGGATCTCGGCATCAAACGAACCCATGTGGCCGTCGAGGGCTCGATGAAGGGTGACCGGCTGACGGTCGTCCTGACCGGCGCCCTCTGAGCTCAACACGGACGTTTCGCGGGCATGTGATCTGCCGCACGCCCACCCGCCGACGGCTCTGCCGGGACGTGGTTGACGTGTCACGATTGAGGCATGCCCGAACTCCAGCGTGATGGCTCCACCGACGTCGGTGAGCAGAAGTACGCCGCGGTCGCCGCTGCTGCCGCCGACGCGCTCGTCGGACTCGACTTCGACGGCACGCTGTCGCCGATCGTCGTCGACCCGTCCGCCGCGCGCATCCACCCCGACGCCGCCGACGTGCTGATCGCGCTCGGCGCCCGGGTGAAGGCGCTGGCCATCGTCACCGGCCGCCCTGCCGGCCAGGTCGTCGAGCTCGGCGGGCTCGACGCGATCGCCGACGCGCTCGCGGAGATGGGCAAGGAGCTCTACGTCTTCGGGCAGTACGGCAACGAGCGCTGGAGCGGCTCCGACCGGGTCGTCGTCGGCCCGCCGCCGCCCGAGGGGCTCGCCGCCTTCGAGGAGGCTCTGCCGGCGCTGCTCGAGAGCCAGGGCGTGCAGGAGGCCTACATCGAGGAGAAGGGTCTCGCCGTCGGCGTGCACACCCGCCGGCTCCCCGACCCTGACGGACTGGTCGAGCGGCTGCTCCCGGAGATGACCGCTCTCGCTGCCGAGCACGGGCTGATGATCGAGCCCGGCAAGCAGGTGATCGAGGTGCGCGCGCCCGGCATGCACAAGGGTCATGCGATCGACACGCTGGTCGACGAGGTCTCTCCGCGCGCGATCGTGTTCGGGGGTGACGACCTCGGTGACATCGAGGCCTTCGAGGCGATCAGGAAGTGGGGCGAGCGCGCCTCCGCGCCGACGCTCCTCGTCTACGCCCACCCCGGCCTCGACCGCGGCCCGCTCGCCGAGCTCGCCGATGTCGAGGTCGACGGGGTGGAAGGTGTGCTGGGGCTGCTGCGGGGGCTGACGGCCGCCGCAGCGGAGGGGTAACACGTCGTTCGTAGGACTACCCGCCCTATGAGAACGACCGGATAGTCGGTGTAACAGCGTGTTACACCTCGCTCCGTTCGCCCACAGCGAACACTTTAACCGGAGGGAACATCCGGTTTCCCTCGGAAGTTGAGCCGGTATCACTCAACTTCTTCTAGGAGGGTCCGTCATGGACAAGCTTCCCGTGCTGTTCGTCTCCGATGCCGTGGTGCTGCCAGGGATGGTCGTGCCGATCGAGCTCGACGAAGCAGCCCAGGCGGCGATCGATGCCGCTCGGGCCAGCTCGGAGAGCCGGGTCCTGGTCGCGCCACGGCTGGGCGATCGCTACGCGACGTACGGTGCGGTCGCGACGGTCGAGCGGGTCGGCCGCTTCCGTGGTGGCGAGGCCGCGGCGGTGCTGCGTGCCGACGCGCGGGCGCGGATCGGTGCCGGCGTGACCGGCCCCGGTGCGGCGCTGTGGGTCGAGGTGGAGACGGTCGAGGAGACCGCCGACGAGCGCGCGCACGAGCTGGCCGAGGACTACAAGCGCCTGGTCGTCGCCGTGCTGCAGCGCCGTGAGGCGTGGCCGGTCATCGACCAGGTCAACCGCCTGAGCGACCCCTCGGAGATCGCCGACACCGCCGGCTACGCGCCCTATCTCGAGGACGAGGCCAAGCGCGAGCTGCTGGAGACGCCCGACGTCGTCGAGCGCCTCGAGAAGGTGATCGAGTGGGCCAAGGACTACATCGCCGAGGCCGAGGTCACCGACAAGATCGCCGAGGACGTACGCGACGGCATGGAGAAGACGCAGCGGGAGTTCCTGCTGCGCCAGCAGCTGGCCGCGATCCGCAAGGAGCTCGGCGAGGGCGAGCCCGAGGGCTCCGACGACTACCGGGCCCGGGTCGAGTCCGCCGACCTTCCCGGGGCCGTACGCGAGGCCGCGCTGCGCGAGGTCGACAAGCTCGAGCGGGGATCCGAGCAGAACCCCGAGACCGCCTGGATCCGCACCTGGCTCGACACCGTGCTCGAGCTGCCCTGGGGTGTCGTCACCGAGGACTCGACCGACGTCGAGGCCGCGCGTGAGGTGCTCGATGCCGACCACCACGGCCTCGAGGAGGTCAAGGACCGGATCGTCGAGTATCTGGCGGTGCGTTCGCGCCGCGCCGAGCGCGGGCTGCAGGTCATCGGCGGCCGCGGCTCCGGCGCCGTGGTGCTGCTCGCCGGTCCTCCGGGAGTCGGCAAGACCTCGCTCGGTGAGTCGGTGGCGCGCTCGCTCGGACGAAAGTTCGTTCGCGTCGCGCTCGGTGGCGTCCGCGACGAGGCCGAGATCCGCGGCCACCGGCGCACCTACGTCGGCGCGCTCCCGGGCCGGATCGTGCGGGCCATCAAGGAGTCCGGCTCGATGAACCCGGTCGTGCTCCTCGACGAGGTCGACAAGGTCGGCTCCGACTACCGCGGTGACCCCGCTGCGGCGCTGCTCGAGGTGCTCGACCCGGCGCAGAACCACACCTTCCGCGACCACTACCTCGAGCTCGACCTGGACCTCTCCGACGTGCTCTTCATCGCCACGGCCAACGTGGTCGAGCAGATCCCGTCGGCGCTGCTGGACCGCATGGAGCTGGTCACCATCGACGGCTACACCGAGGACGACAAGGTCGCCATCGCCCGCGACTTCCTGCTGCCCCGGCAGCTCGAGCGCGCCGCGGTGACCACCGAGGAGGCGACGATCTCCGACGAGGCGCTGCGTGAGCTGGCCGCCAACTACACCCGTGAGGCCGGCGTACGCCAGCTCGAGCGGCTGCTCGCCAAGGCGCTGCGCAAGGCGGCGACACGGCTGGCGACCGGGGCGGAGCGCGTCGAGATCGACCTGGACAACCTCAAGGACCTCGTCGGCCGCCCGCGCTTCACGCCGGAGTCGGCGGAGCGTACGTCGGTCCCGGGTGTTGCCACCGGACTGGCCGTCACGGGGCTCGGTGGGGACGTGCTCTTCATCGAGGCGTCCGCGTCCGACGGGCAGACCGGCCTGAACATCACCGGCCAGCTCGGTGAGGTGATGAAGGAGTCGGCGCAGATAGCGCTCTCGTTCGTCCGCTCGCACGCGGCCGAGCTGGGCGTCGACCCGGCCGTGCTGGACCGCTCGCTCCACGTCCACGTGCCGGCAGGTGCGGTGCCGAAGGACGGGCCCAGCGCCGGGATCACGATGGTCACCGCGCTCACGTCGCTCGCCACCGGTCGCCCGGTGCGCGGCGAGGTCGGCATGACCGGTGAGGTCTCCCTCTCCGGCCGGGTGCTGCCCATCGGCGGCCTCAAGCAGAAGCTGCTCGCCGCCCAGCGTGCCGGTCTCACCGAGGTCTTCGTGCCCCAGCGCAACGAGCCCGACCTCGACGAGGTGCCCGACGAGGTGAAGCAGGCGCTGAAGATCAACCTGGTGAGCGATGTCAGGGATGTCGTACGCGGCGCCCTGGCCGCCGCCGAGGGGGAGTCGACGGTCGCTCCGGCGCACGCCGCCTGAGCTGTAACACGTCGTTCGTAGGACTACCCGGTCGTTCTGAACGACCGGGTAGTCCGCGTAACAGCGTGTTACACCTCGGGGCATCCCGGATGCTGGACAGCCGGTCCGCGGAGTGGAACCCGGGTGTGTTGGGCGGTTGATACCTGCCGTACGATCGCTACTGCTCATCGAGAGGGACTGAGGGAACGGCCCAGTGAAGTCCCGGCAACCGACCGCGAGCCTCCTCCCATGCCAGGGCGGGTAGCGGAGCAGGTGCTAATTCCGGCCCGGCGCGAGAGACGTGATCGGGGAAGATGAGGAGGAGGTTTCTCATGAGCGCTGCGACCACGGAGACGACGAAGGGCCTGCGCGAGGGCGCTTTCGGCAACGCCTCGGCGCTGTCGTGCCGCGAGTGCGGTCACCAGATCGAGCTCGGTCCGCACTACGCCTGTCCGGAGTGTTTCGGGCCACTGGAGGTGGCCTATGACTTCCCGGCCGTGACCCGCGAGGAGATCGAGGCCGGACCCCGCAACATCTGGCGCTACAAGGCGCTGCTGCCGGTGCCGGCCGACATCGAGCAGAGCCCCAACACCGAGCCCGGCTTCACTCGCCTCCTGGACGCGAAGAACCTCGCCAAGGAGCTCGGCCTGGAGAAGATCTGGGTGAAGGACGACTCGACCAACCCGACCAACTCCTTCAAGGACCGCGTGGTCGCCTGCGCGCTGAGCGCCGCCCGCGAGCTCGATGCGAAGGTCTTCGCCTGCCCGAGCACCGGCAACCTGGCCAACGCCGTCGCCGCCGCCGGCGCCCGCGCCGGGATCCCCACCGCCGTCTTCATCCCGAGCAACCTCGAGCAGCCCAAGCAGGTCAACTCGGCCGTCTTCACCGACAACCTGATCGCCGTCGACGGCAACTACGACGACGTCAACAAGCTCGCCCAGGAGATCGCCGCGGAGGAGGAGGGCTGGGCGTTCGTGAACGTCAACGTACGTCCCTTCTACGCCGAGGGCTCCAAGACGCTCGGCTTCGAGATCGCCGAGCAGCTCGGCTGGCGCCTGCCCGACCAGATCGTCATCCCGGTCGCCTCCGGATCCCAGCTGACCAAGGTCGACAAGGCCTTCAAGGAGCTGATCAAGCTCGGTCTCGTCGAGGAGAAGCCCTACCGGATCTTCGGTGCGCAGGCCACCGGCTGCAACCCCGTCGCCACCGCCTTCAAGTCGGGTGTGGACGCGATCCGCCCGGTCAAGCCCGACACCATCGCCAAGTCGCTGGCGATCGGCAACCCCGCCGACGGCATCTACGTGCTCGACGCCACCCGCTCCACCGGCGGCGCGGTCGAGGAGGTCTCCGACGACGAGATCCGTGAGGCGATCGTGCTCCTGGCGCGCACCGAGGGCATCTTCACCGAGACGGCCGGCGGCACCACGCTCGCGGTCACCAAGAAGCTCGTCGAGACCGGTGCCCTCGACCCGAGCCTGGAGACGGTGATCATCAACACCGGCCACGGCCTGAAGACCCTCGACGCGGTCAGCGGCATCGTCGGCCCTCGCGCCACCATCGCCCCCAACTACGACGCCTTCGAGGACGCCGGGCTCTCCCAGGCGTAGGGCTGTCAGCGGGTAACGCGGGTCCTTCGCGACTATGACAGAGGGTCTGACCTTGTGAAAGAATCACGAGGTCAGACCCTCTGTCATAGCGAGGCGTCACTCGGTCAGTCGGCGACACTCGCCGCCGACGCAGGCCAGCCCGTTGCGCAGTGACAGCGTCGGTTCGGCCTCCGTGTCGACGGCCACCGCGTAGCTCGCCACCGTGCGCCCGCGCACCACGTCGAGACGATGCACTCGAGTGCCGACGGCATCGCGATCCGTGACGAGCTGGAGATAGGTGCCGTCGTCGTAGGCGTACGCGAGGATCTCCTCGTACGCATCCTCGATCCTGACCACGCGGGGCGACCCGGCGAACCAGACCGCCTGCTCGCCCGAGGCCGAGACCACGGGGAAGGCCGGTCGGCCGGTCGCATTGCGATCGATCGTGATGTCCGGTTTCTCCGGGAACTGCCACGCGTCCGGCATGGCCCCGATGAAGCCGGGATACTTCGACTCGAAGAGCCTGTCCGGTTCCTCGACGTCGGCGGAGTTGTCGTGGGGCCGCATCGCGACCGGCCGGGGCGGTCCGTCGCCGACCAGCGAGATGGCGCGCGCACCGTCGGAGTCGGCGGTGTAGAGGAAGTCGCCGGCGATGGCGAACGGGTCCCTCTGGAAGGCGAACGGCTCGGTGCGGACCACCTTCCCGCTCGTGACGTCGACGACAGCGAGGTGCCGGTAGGACTTCGTGTCGCGGATTCCGACGTAGCGGACCTGATCGATCAGTCCGTGCATCCCAGAGGTGAAGTTGAGGTCCCACCACCGATCGGTGCCGGTGACGATCAGCCCGCCGTTGCCCAGCGTCGGCCCACCGACCCGACGCCATCGGTCCTCACCTGAGGTGATCTCCAACGCGGCGGTGTAGCCGTCGCCCTCATAGACGAGCAGGTCGCCGTACCGTCGGAACACGTCGAAGTACGGGATCCGCCGCGACCATCGTTCCTTGCCGGACACCGGGTCATACGAGGTTACGACGTAACGACGGCTGTCGATCACGACGTTCTCGGTGGCCAGCACCGGAGGATCGAAGAAGCTGTCGTCGTCATCGCCGACAGGACGGGTGTGGCCGTTCGCAGTCCTCGCCAGCCCGTCCAACATGCCCCATGTGAGTGCGCCCCCGTCGTACGACCCGATCGCCGATCCGCCCTCGGCGAGCACGGCACCAGGCACCGGGTCGGGGCGCTCCTGGATCACCGCGGCCGCGAAGATCCCGCCACTGATCAACGGGGTCAGCAGGTAGAGCCGGGTGCGGACCGGCCTGCGCTGCTCGTCGTCCAGCAGCATCAGGTAGACCTCGACCGCCGTGAAGCCGAGCAGGACGCTCCCGATCACACCCCACCGCATCCCGAGATCACCGATCAGCGTCCACACGACCAGTGCGACGCCGACGATGAACATGGCCGCAGCGGTGATCGCCTGTGCCCGAGACATGACCATGGCACCACTATGCGGCCTCTGCCGTCCGCTGCGTCGCAGGTCGCACCCGGGTGAACCGTCCGTTCACCCTCGTGCGCTACAGATAAGGAATGTGAGCAGCGCGAAGACGAGTGAAGAGGCCAGGTGGCTCGGCATGGTCGCCGCGACCGCCGGGGTCGCCGGTGCGATCGGCGTCGTGGGAGCGGCGGCGGGAGCCGGGTTCGTGACGTTGCTGAAGAGACAGGCGGCGCACGCGCGCGACGTGATCGGCAAGCCGCTCGGCGAGGAGGCGATCGACGCCGACAAGGTCTACAAGAAGACCTACGGAGGTACGCCGGTCGAGCTGCTCGTGCTCGGCGACTCGATCGCCGCCGGGCTCGGCGCGGAGACCAGGGGCGGCACGCTCGGCGGCCGGCTGGCCAAGGGGGTGGCCAAGGCTCTGCAACGACCGGTGCGGCTGCGTACGGCGGCGGTGGTCGGGGCCGAGACCTCGATGCTCCCCGGGCAGCTCGACTCGCTGCCGAAGCGCTATCGGCCCGACGTCGCCGTGGTGATCGTCGGAGGCAACGACGTGACCCACCGGGTGCCGCAGAAGGACTCCACCCGAGTGCTGGGCGAGGTCATCGACACCCTGCGCGAGCGCGGAGCCGAGGTCGTCGTCGGCACCTGCCCCGATGTCGGCGCGGTGCGACCCCTGCCGCAGCCGCTGCGCTCGCTCGGCCGCCGGATCGCCAAGCAGCTGGCCGACGGGCAGCGCGAGACCGCGCTGGCCAAGGGAGCCCACGTCGTCTCCCTCTCCGACGTCGTCGGCCCGTTCTTCATCACCAACCCCGACGAGATGTTCGCCATCGACCACTTCCACCCCAGCGCCATGGGCTACAAGCGCACCGCCAAGGCGATGCTGCCCTCCGTGCTCGCTGCGCTGGGGCAGGTCCAGCAGGTCCCGTTCGGCCACCATCTGCCCGACCCTGCCGAGTCGGCGCATCCTGACGCAGATGCAGGTCGAGTCGGCTCGTCATGACGAGCCGACTCGGCGTGGTGGGCTGAGCCGCCCCGCGGTCAGTCGCTCGAGGCGTCGTCCTCGTCGGGGCGCTTGTGGCCGGTGCTGAGCAGGTCGGCGGTGAGCCCCGCGGCGGCGCGGTAGTCCACCGTGCCCGCAGGCGTACGCGGCACCGACTCGACGAGCAGCACGAGCTTGGGCTCGTGCGACTCCCCGAGCACCTCGCGGGCGTGCCTGCGCAGGTCGGCGGCCGTGGCCTCGGAGGCCGCAGCCACCTGCACGAGTGCGGCGACCTGCTGGCCCCAGCGCGGGTGGGGCATACCGAAGACCGCGGCGTCGACGACGTCGTCGTGGGCGAGGAGCACGCCTTCGATGTTCTCCGGGTGGATCTCGAGGTCGCCGGTCCTGACCAGGGTGGCGGCCCGGCCGAGCAGGGTGATCGAGCCGTCCTGCTCGCGGCGGGCGATGTCGCCGGCGAAGGTCCAGCGGCGGTTGTCGATCAGCTTGATGGCGCTCGCCGAGCGGGCGTTGTCCTTGTAGTAGCCCAGCGCCGCCGGACCCGAGCGGGCCACGAGCCCCTCGACCCCGGGAGCAGCCGGCGTGAGGTCGGGGTTGAAGACCTGCACCTCCGGGCCGACCATGAAGCGCGCCTCGCCGGGTGCGAGCGACGACCCGTCGTCGGCACGCGACCCGGTGACACCGGTCTCCAGGGTGCCGTAGGAGTCGACGATGACCCGGCGCGCGAACGCGTTGCGCAGCACCGAGAGCACCCCGTCGGAGAGCGGCGCGGCGGTGTTGGAGACCCCTGCCAGCGAACGCAGCGGCCAGCGCTTCTTGCCGGTCAGGCGGGCCTCGGCGACCGGTCGGGCCTGGGCGTCGCCGAGCAGCGTGATCGCGGTGGCGCCGGTCTTCTCGGCGAGGTCGAGGAAGGCCTCGGCCGAGAACGTCGGTGAGGTGTCGAGCACCGCGGTGCCGCCGGCGACGAGGGCACGCAGGAGCAGGAGCTGGCTCTGCCCGTGGAGCAGCGGACCACCGGCGAGCAGCACGACGCCCGACTCGCGCGCTGTCGCCTCGGCGGCCAGGCCGGCCACCGACGGGATCGGCGCGTTGCGGCGCACCGTGTTGAGCGCCGCCCAGATCAGGTCTTCCTGGCGCCAGACCGCGCCCTTCGGGGTGCCGGTGGTGCCGGTGGTGTAGATGATGTGCCAGTCGCCCGGCGTACGCTCGACCTTCGGGCGCTCCTTGGACGCGGCGGCGACCTTCGCGTCGTAGTCGGCGCCCAGGACGATCCGGTGGTCCAGCTTCAGGTCGAGCTCGTCCAGGTCGTCGGCGAACTCGGGGGAGACGATGGCCGCGACGCAGTCGGCGGCGGCGTAGGTGCGGGCCAGCTCCTCGCGGCGGTAGCCGTGGTTGATGTTGACCGGGATCGTGCGCGCCTTGAGGCAGCCGAAGAGCGCGTCGACCCACTCGATCCGGTTGGTGGCGTGGATCGCGACCTGCGCGCCCGGCTCGAGGCCGATGCTGAGCAGGTGGTTGGCCAGGCGGGTGGCACGCTCGTCGATCTCGGCGTAGGTGTAGGCGCGGTCGGTGGTGACGACGGCCGTGCGGTCGGGGATCGCATCGGCCATCGCTTCCAGGATGTCGGGCAATGTCAGGGGGATCACGGCGGACACAGAGACGGATGCGCTTCCTTGGGTAGGGCCGTACGGAACCGAACCGTACGTCGGATCAGACGGTCGTCACGTGTGCGCCTCGAGCAGCTCGGCAGCGACCGCAGCGCTCGCACGATAGTCCACCTTGCTCACGGGCGTCCTGGGGACCCGCTCGACGAGAAGGATGTCCTTGGGCACCTTGTAGGCGGAGATCAGGCTCCGGCAGTGCGTCCGCAGGGCCTCCGGAGAGGCCTGCGCGCCGTCGCGGAGCTGCACGAGCGCTGTGACCTGCTGGCCCCACCGCTCGTTCGGGGTGCCGACGACCGCGGTGTCGAAGACGTCCTCGTGGCGCAGCAGCACCGCCTCGACCTCTTCGGGGAAGACCTTCTCCCCGCCGGTGTTGATGCAGCCCGAGCCGCGGCCCAGCACGGTGATCGAGCCGTCCTCCTCGCGCCGTGCGAAGTCGCCCGGGATCGACCACCGCTGTCCGTCGATCTCCTTGAACGTCGCGGCGGTCTTGACCGGGTCGCCGTAGTAGCCCAACGGGATCGGACCGGTGCGGGCGAGCATCCCGCTCTCGCCCGGTGCGCACGGCGACAGGTCGGTGTCGAAGACCTGCACGTCCATCCCGACCTGGAACCTCGGCGCCGCCTGCGCGCCCTCCTTGCCCTCGTCGACGTGCATGCCGGTCGCCCCCGACTCCGAGGCGCCGTAGGTGTCGAGCAGGTAGCGGCCGGGCAGCGCCTGCTGCAGCTGTGACCGCACGCCCGCCGAGATCGGCGCGGCGCCGTTGGAGACGGCGAACAGGCTGCTCAGGTCCCAGCGCTCCGGCTCGCGCAGGATCGCCTCGGCGACCGGACGGCCCATCGCGTCGCCGAGGAAGGTGAGCGAGTTGACCCCGGCTGCCTCGACCAGGTCGAGGATCGTCTCGGCCGACCAGGTGGGCTCGGTGTAGAGGGCGACCGCGCACCCGGCGACGTGGCCGTTGCCCATGATCCACTGGCTGCCGCCGTGCATCATCGGGCCGCAGGCCAGCAGCATCATCGGGGTCTCCCGGGCGGCGGCCTCCTCGGTGAGCTGCTCGACGGTCTCGAAGGGCGCGCCGAACCGGCTGGCGTTCATCGCGGCGCGGATGATGTCCTCCTGGCGCCACTCGACACCCTTCGGCATCCCGGTCGTGCCACCGGTGTAGATGACGTAGCGGTCGTCGGCGCTGCGCTCGACGTCGGGGCGCTCCTTGGAGGCCGCAGAGACCGCGGCGTCGTACGCCTCGCCCAGCACCAGCGTCGGGATGCCGAGGTCGAGGTTCGCGACGGCCTCGACGTGCTCGGGGCCGATGATCGCGGCGACGGCGTCGGAGCTGCGGTAGAGATGGTCGAGCTCGTCGTGGAGATACTTGTGGTTGATGTTGATCGGCACCGCCCGGGCCTTCATGATCCCGTAGAACGCGTCGACCCACTCGATGCGGTTGCGGGAGTGCACGGCGACGTGGTCGCCCGGCTCGATGCCTTGGCCGATGAGGTGGTTGGCCAGACGGCTCGCGCGCTCGTCGAGCTCGGCATAACTGTAGGCGCGGTCCATCGTGAACACGGCGGTGTGGTCGGGGATGGCGTCGGCCATCGCCTCGAGGATGTCGGGCAGAGTGATCGGGGTCACAGCTCCGAGTGTGACAAGTAGAACGTGTTCTCGTCTAGGGATCGGTGTGCAAACCTTCCAGGACGGCCCGTCGTCGGTCGAGATCGGCCCGCTCCGGCCCGTGCGTGCAGAGCGCCACCGCCGCGGCGTAGGCCTCGATCGCGTCGAGGTGCTGCCCCGACCGCTCCAGCAGCTGCGCACGTACGGCGGGGAGCCGGTGTCCCGGGAGCGCGACCGACTCCAGCGCCTCGAGCCCGGCAGCGGCTCCGTCTGCCTCGGCGACCGCGACCGCGCGGTTGAGCCGGACGACGGGGGTGTCGCAGAGTGCGAGCAGCTCGTCGTAGCGCTCGACGATCCGGTGCCAGGCGGTCGCCTCGGAGGTGGGCGCGACGGCGTGCTCGGCGGCGATCAGGGCCTGGAGGAGATACGGCGCCGGCGCGGCGTGGGCGAGCGGGGTGAGGAGCGCCACCGCCTCGGTGACCTCCTCGGTGCGCCAGCGGGTGCGGTCCTGGTCGGGGAGCAGGACGAGGGCACCGTCCGGTCCGATCCGCGCGTCGCGGCGGGAGTGCTGCAGCAGCATCAGGGCGAGCAGGGCGTCGACCTCGTGGTCGGGCGCCGGGAGCACGGCGCGCAGCACCCGGACCAGCCGGATCGCCTCGCCGGCCAGGTCGGTGCGTACGACATCGGGGCCGGTGCCGGGGGCGTAGCCGGCTGTGAACGCGAGATAGGCGACCTCGGCGACGATGCCGACCCGGCCGGCCAGGTCGGCGAGGTCCGCGGGCACCTCGAAGGAGGCGCCCGCCAGCCGCTTCCGCGCCCGGGTCAGCCGCGCCGCCATCGTCGCCTTCGACTGCAGGAAGAGCCGCCCGATGTCCTCGGTGGAGACGCCGAGCACCAGCCGGAGGGTGAGCGCGGCCGCCGCCTCGCGCGACAGCGTCGGGTGGGTGCAGAGCAGCACCAGCCGCAGCCGCTCGTCGGAGACCGTCTCGCCGCCCGCCCCGGCCGGCACCGTGGCCATGACCCGCTGCGCCTCCTGGGTCACCGCCGCATCCACGGCGAGCAGCGGCATCTTGCGGGCCAGCACCTCCTCGGAGCGCATCCGGTCCACGATCCGCCGGCGCGCGGTGGTGAGCAGCCAGGCCGGTCCGTTGTCGGGCTCGCCGTCGACCGGCCAGTGCCGGGCGGCCGCCTCGAACGCGTCGGCCAAGCCCTCCTCGGCCAGGTCGAGCCGACGGAACTGCGCGACGAGCAGGGCCAGCAGGCGGCCCCACTCCTCGCGCAGCAACGTCTCGGCGTACGTCACCTGATCTGGACGCCCTGGGTCGGCCTGACCTCGACCGCGAAGTGCTTCGGGAGCAGCTTCGCGAGGGCGACGGCGTCGTCGATCGAGGGCACCTCGACCACGTAGTAGCCGCCGAGCTGCTCGACCGACTCCGCGAACGGGCCGTCGGTGACCGAGCCGTCCTCGTGGACGGTGAGCGAGGTGGTGGCGGGCTGGAGGGCGTCTCCGTCGATCAGCTCGCCCCGCTCCGCGACCGCCGTCGCGAAGGCACCGAAGTCGGCGTACGCCGCCTGCTTCTGCTCCTCAGAGAGGGCGTCCCAGCGGGCGTGGTGGTCGGGGCCGCCGAGCAGGAGGAGATACCTCATCACATCTCCTCGTGGTCGACGATCTCGCGGACCTCGAGCGCCGTCTCGAGCTCGGCGAGCACGGTGCAGCACTCGAGCATGTCGTCGACGTCGTCGGTCTCGATCGTGTAGAAGCCGGTCACGTGCTCGACGCTCTCGGCGTACGGGCCGTCGGTGATCGACACGCCCTCACCGGTCTTCCGCAGCGTCTTGGCCTTGCTGGAGTGGTGGAGCTCGGCGCCACCGGTGACCTTGTGGCCGCGCTCGGCGAGGAGCTTGGCGAACCTGCCGTGCACCTCGTATCCGGCCGCCTTCTCCTCCGGCGTGGCCTCGGCCCAGAAGGCCTCGTTCGTCGGTAGCAGCACCATGTATCTGGTCATCGTCGTGATCCCTTCGTGTGCCTCGGTTCGAGTCTTACACCGGGATGACGGGTGGGGCAGTGCCAAATCGACACAGAGAGGCCACATCGACACCGAGAACGAACGAGGACGTACGTCGTCCACCCGGCGGCTACGCTCGACGCCGTGCCCGAACTGGTCTTCCGTGATGCGACCCTCTCCGACGTCGAACCCCTGGTCGGGCTGATCGAGTCGGCGTACCGGGGCGACGACTCCCGGGTGGGCTGGACGACCGAGGCGGACCTGCTGGCCGGCCAGCGCACCGACCCCGAGGGCGTACGCGACGTGATCCTCGCGCCGGGCTCGCGGCTGCTGGTCGCCGAGCGGTCGGAGCGGATCGTCAGCTGCTGCCAGCTGCAGAAGCGCGACGCGTCCGCGCTTCGCGCGGTTGCTCCCTCGCTCGGCGCGGACGGACGAGCAAGCTCGCCGCCCGACCTCGCTCGATTCGCCTACGTCTACTTCGGGATGTTCTCGGTCTCCCCGGGTCTGCAGGGTGGCGGTGTCGGCAAGGCGGTCCTGGCCGAGGCGGAGCGGATCGCGCGCGAGGAGCTCGGTGCGGGGGAGATGCGGATGACCGTGATCCGCCAGCGCGAGGACCTGATCGCGTTCTACGAGCGGCGGGGGTTCCGGCGCACGGGCGCCTTCGAGCCGTTCCCCTAC
The DNA here is from genome assembly GCF_006716315.1 of Nocardioides albertanoniae. Taxonomy (NCBI): domain Bacteria; kingdom Bacillati; phylum Actinomycetota; class Actinomycetes; order Propionibacteriales; family Nocardioidaceae; genus Nocardioides; species Nocardioides albertanoniae. The sequence continues at coordinate 966,232 of NZ_VFOV01000001.1, forward strand.
GGCGACGAGCGCTTCGGCGTCCCGCTGCGTGACGACCTCGAGTTCGCCGAGCTCGTGAAGCCTCTGTGAAGGCTCTGTGACGCGGCCTGACGGCCTCGGATTTCTTGCACTCTCAGGGGTCGAGTGCTAAACATGAGGCTGGCACTCTTACCATGAGAGTGACAACAACCGGACCGGTGACGTTGAGGCGTTCAGAGGTCACGAGAAGGGTTCGTGGCTGACGGCGTCGTCCGTCGCGGGCAACCCATCGGACCGGATCCAACGAACTTCCCAAGTGAAGGATCGCAGGAGCTAATGCCGAAGCTTATTGCTTTCAACGAGGAGGCCCGTCGGGGTCTGGAGAAGGGTCTCAACACCCTCGCAGACGCCGTCAAGGTCACCCTCGGCCCCAAGGGCCGCAATGTCGTTCTCGAGAAGAAGTGGGGCGCCCCCACGATCACCAACGATGGTGTCTCCATCGCCAAGGAGATCGAGCTCGAGGACCCCTACGAGAAGATCGGTGCCGAGCTGGTCAAGGAGGTCGCGAAGAAGACCGACGACGTCGCCGGTGACGGCACGACGACCGCGACCGTTCTCGCCCAGGCGCTGGTTCGCGAGGGTCTTCGCAACGTCGCCGCGGGTGCCAACCCGGCCGGCCTGAAGCGCGGCATCGAGGCGGCCGTCGACGCCGTCTCCGAGCAGCTGCTCGCCCAGGCCAAGGACATCGAGACCAAGGAGCAGATCGCTGCTACCGCCTCGATCTCCGCTGCTGACAACACCGTCGGCGAGATCATCGCCGAGGCGATGGACAAGGTCGGCAAGGAAGGCGTCATCACGGTCGAGGAGTCGAACACCTTCGGGCTCGACCTCGAGCTGACCGAGGGTATGCGCTTCGACAAGGGCTACATCTCGGCCTACTTCGTGACCGACCCGGAGCGTATGGAGACCGTCCTCGACGACCCGTACATCCTGATCGTCAACTCGAAGATCTCCAGCGTGAAGGACCTGGTCCCGGTCCTGGAGAAGGTCATGCAGACCGGCAAGCCGCTGGTCATCCTGGCCGAGGACGTCGACGGCGAGGCTCTCTCGACGCTGGTCGTCAACAAGATCAAGGGCACCTTCAAGTCCGTCGCCGTCAAGGCTCCGGGCTTCGGTGACCGCCGCAAGGCCATGCTGCAGGACATCGCGATCCTCACCGGTGGCCAGGTCATCTCCGAGGAGGTCGGCCTCTCCCTGGAGACCGCCGGCATCGAGCTGCTCGGGCAGGCCCGCAAGGTCGTCATCACCAAGGACGAGACCACCATCGTCGAGGGTTCCGGCGACGAGGGTCAGATCGAGGGTCGGGTCAACCAGATCCGCGCCGAGATCGAGAAGTCCGACTCCGACTACGACCGCGAGAAGCTCCAGGAGCGCCTCGCCAAGCTGGCCGGCGGCGTGGCCGTCATCAAGGTCGGCGCGGCCACCGAGGTCGAGCTCAAGGAGCGCAAGCACCGCATCGAGGACGCCGTCCGCAACGCGAAGGCTGCTGTCGAGGAGGGCATCCTCCCCGGCGGTGGTGTCGCGCTGATCCAGGCCGCCGTCTCCGCGTTCGAGAAGCTCGAGCTCGAGGGCGACGAGTCCACCGGCGCCTCGATCGTCAGGGCCGCCATCTCGGCGCCGCTGAAGCAGATCGCGGTCAACGCCGGCCTCGAGGGCGGCGTCGTGGCGGAGAAGGTCGCCGGTCTCCCGATCGGCCAGGGCCTCAACGCGGCCACGGGCGAGTACGTCGACCTGCTCCAGGCCGGCATCATCGACCCGGCCAAGGTGACCCGCTCCGCGCTGCAGAACGCTGCGTCGATCGCCGCGCTGTTCCTCACCACCGAGGCCGTCGTGGCCGACAAGCCGGAGAAGGCCGCCGCTGGTGGCGACCCGACCGGTGGCATGGGTGACATGGGCGGCATGGGCTTCTGAGGCTGTTTCGCTAGCTCCACCAAGAGGGCCTCTCCTTCGGGAGAGGCCCTCTTCGCGTGTTCCGGTTGCCGCCAGGAGGTACGACGGGACGTTCGCGTCCGTTACCAGCGGGTAGAGCGACCGAAGTGTCCCGTCGTACCGCGGGCGCGGCGCTACTCTCGACCGCATGGGCCCGAAGGCGATGTCGGCGCTGGCGTTCTCAGCCGTGCTTCTCGCCGGATGCGGCGGCGAGCCGGCGGCTTCGCCACCGTCCCGGAGCGCGACACCAGGAGCCTCGACGACACCGTCCGCGCCCTCCTCGAGCCCGTCGCAGACGCTGCCGCCGGTGACCGACAAGGTCTCGCTCCCGCAGCTGATGCGGGAGGACTTCCCCGGTGGCGAGGTGAAGGTGCTGCGCGAGTCGGGGAGCACGGACGCCTACCGGCGCTTCGAGGTCAGCTACCCGAGCGATCGGCTGACGATCACCGGGGTGCTCCTCCGGCCGCGGGGGTCCGGTCCGTTCCCGGGCGTGGTCTTCGCGCACGGCCACATCGACACCGACATCTACGTGACCGGGCAGGGGCTACGACGCGAGCAGGACCGGCTGGCGCGGGAGGGCTACGTCGTCCTGCACACCGACTATCGCGGCCATGCCGGCTCCTCGTCGCCCAAGAGTTGGCAGAGCCCGGAGGGCACCGAGGAGGACGAGAGCCGCCTCGGCTACACCCGCGACACGATCAACGCCGTCCAGGCGATGAAGCGGCTCCCGTACGTCGACCCCGACCGCACCGCGCTGCTCGGCCGCTCCATGGGCGGCGCCGTGGTGATGAACGTGCTGGTCGCCCGGCCCGGCCTGGTGCGGGCAGGCGTGGCGTACGCCTCGGTCTCCTCCGACATCGTCGACAGCATCGACCGTTGGGCGGTGCCGTCGCGGCCGGACGAGGTGGCCCGGCTCTACCGACAGCACGGCGACCCCGAGCGGGAGCCTGAGTTCTGGGCCGGGCTGTCGGCCCGGACCTACTTCGATCGCATCGAGGTTCCGCTGCAGATGCACCACGGGACCGACGACGAGTCCTGCCCGATCCGGTGGGCCTACCGGACCCGGGACCTGCTCGAGGCCGCGGGCGTACGTCAGCGGCTGTGGGTCTATCAGGGGGAGCAGCACGCCTTCGGGCCGCAGTGGGACCTCTCCATCAGGCGGGTCGCCGGGTTTCTCGATCGCCACCTGGGATGACCTGATCAGGTGGCTCGGGCGGGCCCACAGGTCCCGTCATTTGAGGACTTTCGACACTGTTTCGGCAACAGGTCGGTAACGCAGCATGGGTGCTCCACACACAGTGGCCAACTGCGGGGAAGCGTCTGGACCTGGGGGGCTTTGAAGCCCAATGACGTCCGGGTGAGGTTCTGCAGAGGCGGGCGGGGTCAGGGCTCATCGAAGTCAGGGCCCCGCCTGCGTGTGTGCCTGCGTGTGTGGTGGCCGCCGGTCGCCGAACCTCCGGCGACGTCCGCAGATGACGCACGACGATGGGGCATGATGTTGGCATGAGCGTCGACGCCGGACAGAAGACCGAGATGAAGCAGCCGCGTTCACCGTGGCGCTGGATCGCGGCTGTCGTCGCCGTCCTGGTCGTCCTGGTCGCCGTGGTCGCCTCCTTCGGGCTCCTCGGGTCCGACGACAAGGCCGACGACCCGAAGGCCGGCCCCGCATCGCCGACCGCGACCGTCACCGAGACCGCGGAGCCGCCCTCGCCGTCGGCTCCTGCCGAGGGTGACGGGGCGACCGAGCTGACCGTGGTCGGCGACGCCGCCCGCTGCATCCCGCCGACCGCGAAGTGGCTTGCCCAGAACGCCGCGCTGGCCTTCGAGGGCACCGTGGTCTCGACCACGACGACGTCTGCCGGCAGCGAGGCCGAGCTGCGGGTGAAGACCTGGATGTACGCCGACGGCTTCGGCGGCACCGACACCGTCCGGGTCAGCCTGCCCAAGCCGAGCACGATCCCGATGCCGGAGTTCAAGAAGGACAAGACCTATCTCGTCGCGGCCAAGGGCGACGCCAAGGTGATCGGCTGCGGCTACAGCGACGTCAAGGACGCGAAGCTGCAGAAGATGTACACCAACGCCTTCAAGTGACCTTCACGTGATCTTCAAGTGATGCCGCACCCGAGCGGGCCGCGCCGATGATCGCCGGGCTGCTGCTGGCCGCCGGCGCGGGGCGCCGGATGGGGAGACCGAAGGCGCTCGTCGACGACTGGCTGGTCCGGTCGATCGGCGTGCTTCGCGAGGGTGGTTGCGACCGCGTGCTCGTGGTGCTCGGCGCCGCCGCCGAGGAGGCTCGTGCGCTGCTCCCGGCCGGCCAGGAGGTCGTCGTCGCCGACGACTGGGACGAGGGGATGGGCGCCTCGCTCCGGGCCGGTCTGCACGCGCTCGGGTCGGGCGCCCTCGGGTCGGACGTCGAGGGGGCTCTCGTCCACCTCGTCGATCTGCCCGACGTGGGCGCTGACGTGGTTGCGCGGATGGTCCGGGCCGGAGCGGACGACGACGCCACCGCTGGGTTGGCGCGAGCGGCGTACGCAGGGGTTCCCGGCCATCCGGTGCTGATCGGCCGCGACCACTGGCAGGGAGTCACCGACGCCGCGGTGGGCGACCAGGGTGCGCGGACCTACCTGAGGTCGCACGACGTACGCCTGGTGGAGTGCGGCGACCTGGCGACCGGCTCCGACGTCGACCGAGCCCGCTGATGCCGTTCCCTGGTTTCCCAACCACCAGCCAACTTCTCGCCCTCTAGGGTTGCGACATGGAGCCGAACTCGCCTGGGGTGATTGCCGAGCGGCTGGCCTCCACCGGATATCTGGCAGACCCCGAGCTGGCCACGGTGACGTTCCTCGCGGTGAAGATGCAGCGGCCGCTGCTCCTCGAGGGGGAGCCCGGCACCGGCAAGACCGCGCTGGCCGAGGCGATCGCGGAGGCTCTCGACCTCCCGATGGTGCGGCTGCAGTGCTATGAGGGCATCGACTCCACCCAGGCGCTCTACGACTGGGACTTCGCCCGCCAGATCCTGCACCTGCGCGCCCTCGAGGCGGCCGGCACCGACGCCGAGGTCGAGGAGGCGGAGAAGTCGCTCTACGACGAGCGGTTCCTGCTCGCCCGTCCGGTGCTGGCTGCGCTGCGACGCTCGCCGTCGGTGCTGCTCGTCGACGAGATCGACCGGGCCGACGACGAGTTCGAGGCGTTCCTGCTCGAGGTGCTCTCGACCTATCGCGTGACGATCCCGGAGTTCGGCACGGTCGCCGCCGCGGTGCCGCCGATCGTCGTGCTCACCTCCAACCGCACCCGCGAGCTCCACGACGCCCTCAAGCGCCGCTGCCTCTACCACTGGATCGACCATCCGGGGCTCGACCGCGAGGTCGAGATCGTACGTCGCCGGGCCCCCGAGGTCTCCGAGACGCTCGCTCGCCAGGTGGTCACCGTCGTGCAGCAGCTGCGCGGCACCGACAGCGGCGCCGGCGCCGCGAGCGCTCTGCTCAAGGCGCCGGGCGTGGCCGAGACCCTCGACTGGGCCCGCGCGCTGCATCACCTGGGGGCGCTCGAGCTCGACCTGGAGAGCGCCGCGGCCACCCTCGGCGCGCTCGTCAAGCATCGTGAGGACGGCGACCGGGTGCGGGCGGCCCTGGATCGGCTGCTGGCATGAACGATCACGACGGCACGGAGATCCTGCTCGGCTTCACCCGAGCCCTGCGTGCGGCAGGGGTGGCGGCGACCCAGGACCGCGCTCACGGCTTCCTGCAGGCCACGGCGATCCTCGGCGCCGCTGACGCGGCTGCGACCTATGCCGCAGGACGCGCGACGTTGTGCGCCGGCCCCGACGACCTGCGCCGCTACGACCAGGTCTTCGAGGCCTGGTTCGGGTCGACGGCGAGGATGCCGGTGCCGCCGGTGTCGCTGCGTACGGTCTCGGCCGTCTCCACCCTCCCCGAGACCGAGCCGCAGGCCGGGGACGGCGCCGGTGAGGAGGACGGTGACGTCGTCCGGGCACAGGCCAGCGACATCGAGACCCTGCGTCACCGAGACGTCGCCGACCTCAGCTCGGCCGAGCAGGAGCGGGTCGCCGGCCTGATCGCGAGACTGCGACCGCAGACGCCGCGCAGACCCACGCCGCGTCAGGACGCCTGGCGCCGCGGCCGCGTCGACGCCCACCGCACCCTGCGAGCCAGCCTGCGCCACCTCGGCGAACCCGCCGAGATCCACTACCGCCGGCGCGGCGAGCGCCCGCGGCGGGTGGTCTGGCTGATCGACGTCTCCGGATCGATGAGCGACTACGCGGACGTGCTGCTGCGGGTCGCCCACCGGGTGAGCACGGCCGGCGGGCACGGCGCCGTGTTCACGCTGGGCACCAGGCTCACCGACATCACCCGCGCACTGCGCCACCGCGACCCGGACCGCGCGCTCGTCGCGGCGGGGGAGGCGGTGCCCGACTGGTCGGGCGGCACCCGGCTCGGCGACAACCTGCAGGCATTCCTGCGGCGACACCTCGGCCTGGCCAGGGGCGCCGTGGTGGTCGTCGCGAGCGACGGCTGGGAGCGCGGCGACACCACGCTCCTCGAGGAGCAGACGGCGAGGCTGCATCGTCTCGCCCATCGGGTGGTGTGGCTCAACCCACACCGTGGCAAGGTTGGATATGAGCCGCTGCAGCGAGGCATCGTCGCGGTGCTGCCGCACGTGGACGACTTCGTCGCCGGGCACTCACTGGCGACGTACGAGGATCTGGTGGAGGTGATCGCGCGTGCGTGACGTGCTCGACGATCTGATGAAGTGGTGGGACTCCGGCGAGACCGTGGCGGTGGCCACCGTGGTGGCGACCTTCCAGTCGGCGCCCCGGCCACCGGGGGCCTCCATGCTGGTCGGCCCGGACGAGACCGCGGTCGGCTCGGTCTCGGGCGGCTGCGTCGAGGGCGCGGTCTACGAGGTCTCCCGCGAGGTCGCCGAGACCGGTGTGGCCGAGCTCAACCGCTACGGCGTCTCCGACGACGACGCCTTCTCGGTCGGCCTGACCTGCGGTGGCATCCTCGACGTCTTCGTCGAGAAGGTCTCGAAGGAGACCTTCCCCGAGCTCGGCGAGCTCGCCGAGGACGTACGCAGCGGCAGCCCGGTCGCGCTCGCGACCGTCATCGAGCATCCCGACCCAGAGATCCTGGGGCGCCGCGTGCTGATCCACCCCGAAGGGGTCAAGGGATCGCTGGGCAGCGCCCGGATGGACGACGCCGTCCACGACGACGCGCTCGGGCTCCTGGCCCACGGCACCAACCAGACGCTCTCCTACGGCATCGACGGCGAGCGCCGCGGCGAGGGCATGCGCGTCTTCGTGTGGTCCTTCGCGCCCAAGCCCCGGATGCTCGTCTTCGGCGCGATCGACTTCGCCGCCGCCGTCGCCCGGGTCGGCACCTTCCTCGGCTACCGGGTCACCGTCTGCGACGCCCGCCCGGTCTTCGCCACCAACTCCCGCTTCCCGGAGGCCGACGAGGTCGTCGTCGACTGGCCCCACCGCTACCTGCGCACCGAGCTCGAGGAGGGCCGCATCGATCAGCGCACCGTGATCGCCGTCCTCACCCACGACCCCAAGTTCGACGTACCCCTCCTCGAGGTCGCCCTCCGCCTCCCCGAGGTCGCCTACATCGGCGCGATGGGCTCGCGCCGCACCCACGACGACCGCCTCGCCCGCCTGCGCGAAGCCGGCCTCACCGACGAGGAGATCGCCCGCCTGAGCAGCCCGATCGGACTCGACCTCGGTGCCCGTACGCCGGAGGAGACCGCCGTCTCGATCGCCGCCGAGATCATCGCCGGTCGCTGGGGCGGCACCGGCGAGCGCCTGGCTGCGACGCAGGGCCGGATCCATCAGGACGTCGTCTATCGCTGAGGTCGGGCCCGGGTCGTCCGCACTACCGCGAAGGCGGTCGTGAGGTGCGTCACCGAGTGCTACCTTGGCAGGACCAGCCAGCTCGACAGAGCCGGACCCCAGAGGGGGAGTGATGGTTCGCAGCGACCTGCAGGCGCGTCGCGTCGACGCGACGCGTGCCTGGACCACGTTCATCGAGGGCGGTGACGACGCCGAAGAGTTCGTGCGGCCCGAGATCCTCTCGAGCTGGACGCGCTCGGCGACGGCGGTGCGGCCCGACGTGCGCGAGGCGCCGCTGGCCGACGAGGACGAGACCCGCGAGATGTGGCGCGGCTCGCCGCTCCAGCTCGCCGTCGAGCGGGTCGAGGAGGATCTGCGCAGCACCGCCGACGACGGCGACCTCGTCATCGCGGTCACCGACCCCGACACGCGGGTGCTGTGGACCTACGGCGGACGGGTGATGCGGCGCAAGGCCGAGGCGGTCAACTTCGTGCCCGCGGGTCGCTGGGACGACCAGTCGGCCGGCACCAACGCGCTCGACCTCGCCAACCGCACCGACGCCCCGGCGATGGTCTTCGGTGCCGAGCACTACGCCGAGGCGGTGCACAACTGGGTCTGCTGGGCCGCGCCGCTCCACGACCCGGTCACCGGCACCCACCTCGGCGTGCTCGACCTCTCCACGACCTGGGACCGCACCCACCCGATCGGTCTGGCCACGGCCCGGGTGATGGCCCGGCTGATCGAGGGGGCGCTGCCGAGCCTGCCGACCCAGCAGGCCGACGAGGCGATCGCCCAACCCGGTCTGGTGCTCACTCTGCTGGGCACCGCGGAGACCTGGCTCGATGGCCAGCGGCTGTTGCTCAACCGCCGCCAGACCGAGATCCTGGCGCTGCTCGCGCTTCATCCCGAAGGGCTCTCGCTCGAGCGACTGCACGCGATGGTCTACGGCGACCAGGCGGTCACCTTCTCCACGCTCAAGGCCGAGGTCTCCCACTTGCGGCAGGCGCTCGGTGGTCAGGTGGCCTCGCGTCCCTACCGGTTGCTGATGCCGGTCGCCACCGACGTCGAGCAGGTGCTGACCTTGATCCGCCACGGCCGCGTCGCTGCTGCCGTGGAGGCGTACGGCGGTGATCTGCTGCCCGGCACCAACAGCCCGGCTCTGGCCGAGATGGCCGAGTACGTCGCGGTCGCGCTGCGCGAGTCGCTGATCGGTGACCCGCAGCCCGACGCGGTGCTGCGCTACAGCGAGCTGGCTCCCTACGACACCGAGGTCGTCGACCACTGCCTGAGGCGGCTCGGCGGGAGCGCTCATCCGGCGGTGCCGCTGCTGCGGGCCCGTCTGGCCGCCAGCCGGTAGGAGCTCCTGCAGCGGCTGGCCAACCGCTGCCCAACCCTGCGCGTCCTAGTGTGACCTGGCCCACACAGTGACGTCTGGCAGGGAGTCAACATGACCCGGATCAGCATGAACGTCGACGGTATGAAGGTCACCGACGACGTCGCACCTCGCACGCTGCTCGTGCAGTATCTGCGCGAAGGACTCGGCAAGACCGGCACGGTCATCGGTTGCGACACCAGCAACTGCGGCGCGTGCACGGTCCATCTCGACGGTGACTCGGTGAAGTCGTGCAACGTGCTCGCCGTGCAGGCCGACGGATGCGAGGTGACCACCATCGAAGGGCTCGCCGCCACCGCGACCGACTCCTCCGAGAGCGGCCTCCACCCGATGCAGGAGGCGTTTCGCGAGTGCCACGGCCTGCAGTGCGGATTCTGTACGCCGGGCATGATCATGCAGTCCGTCGACCTGATCAAGCGCAACCCGCAGCCGTCCGAGTCCGAGATCCGTGAGGGCATCGAGGGCAACCTGTGCCGCTGCACGGGCTACCACAACATCGTCCGCGCCGTGCAGTACGCCAGCGGTCAGCTGGCCACGGCAGCCGACACGCGCGGCGCGACCGAGGAGGTCGACGCGCTGTGACCGCCGTGGACGCACGCCCCGACAAGTCGAGCGAGATCGGCCGCGACCGGCGCCGCAAGGAGGACGCGCGCCTGATCACGGGCAGGACCCGCTGGACCGACAACATCAACCTGCCCGGGATGCTCCATCTGGCGATGGTGCGCAGCCCGTTCGCCCACGCGCGCATCACCGGCATCGACACCAGCGGCGCGGAGACCTCGGAGAACGTGGTCGCCGTGCTGGCGGCCAAGGACTTCGACGAGAGCCTCGGCGTCTGCATCAACGCCTGGCCGATCACGCCCGACCAGAAGGCGCCGGCCCACCCGCCGGTCGCCGTCGACCGGGTCACCTTCGCCGGTGAGATCGTGGCCGTGGTGGCCGCCCGGTCCGCGGCAGCGGCCCGAGACGCCGCCGAGCTGGTCGAGGTCGACTACGAGGAGCTCCCCGCGGTCGTCTCCCTCGAGGAGGCGGTCAAGGACGAGGTGCTCGCCCACCCCGACCTCGGCACCAACAAGTCGGCCCTGTGGGTCTTCGACAGCGCCGAGGCCGGCACCGGCGGCAGCGTCGACGAGGCGATCTCCACCGCGCAGAACGGTGGCATCGTCCTGGAGCGCACCTACCGCCAGCAGCGCCTGATCCCGGCCTTCATGGAGCCGCGCAGCGTCGTGTGCGACCCGACCGGTGAGCAGTTCACGGTGTGGAGCGCTACCCAGATCCCGCACATCCTGCGGTTCGCGTTCGCAGCGACCACGGGGGTGCCGGAGTCGAAGATCCGGGTGATCGCGCCCGATGTCGGCGGCGGTTTCGGCGGCAAGCTCCAGCAGACGCCGGAGGAGATGATCGTCTTCGCGATGGCCCGCCGGCTGGGCAAGCCGGTGAAATACACCGAGACCCGCTCCGAGTCGCTGCTGGCCGCCCATCACGGTCGCGACCAGATCCAGAAGCTCACCCTCTCGGCCACCAAGGACGGCCAGGTGACCGGGCTCAAGGTCGAGCTCGACGCCAACCTGGGTGCCTATGTCGCGATCGTCGGCGGCGGCGTCCCGGTGCTCGGCGCGTTCATGTTCAACGCGATCTACAAGTTCCCGGCCTACCAGTTCAACTGCCAGACGGTGCTCACCAACACCACCTGGACCGACGCCTACCGCGGCGCGGGACGGCCGGAGGCGACGTACGCCATCGAACGGCTGATGGACGAGCTGGCCGCCGAGGTCGGGGTCGACCCGCTCGAGATCCGGGAGAAGAACTGGATCAAGCACGAGGAGTTCCCGTTCACCACCGTCGCGGGCCTGACCTACGACTCGGGCAACTACGAGGCCGCGACCGCCAAGGCGAAGGAGATGTTCGGCTACGACGAGCTGCGTCGCGAGCAGGCTGAGCGACGGGCCAACAACGACCCGATCCAGCTCGGCATCGGCATCTCGACCTTCACCGAGATGTGTGGCCTGGCGCCCTCGAGGGTGCTCGGCAGCCTCGACTACGGCGCGGGCGGCTGGGAGCACGCCGAGGTGCGGCTCACGCCCACCGGCAAGGTCGAGGTCATCACCGGCGCGAGCGCGCACGGGCAGGGCCACGAGACCGCGTTCAGCCAGATCGTGGCCGACCGCCTCGGGGTGCCTTTCGAGGATGTCGAGGTGCTCCACGGCGACACCCAGATCGCGGCCAAGGGCTATGACACCTACGGCTCCAGGAGCCTGGTCGTGGGCGGTGAGGCGCTGGTGCGGGCCGCCGACAAGGTGCTCGAGAAGGCGAAGCCGATCGCTGCCCACCTGCTCGAGGCGAGCGTCGACGACCTGGAGTTCTCCGGAGGTAGGTGGGCGGTCAAGGGCACCGACCAGGGCATGGCCATCGGTGAGCTCGCCACCGCCGTCTTCGCCGCGCACAACCTGCCCGACGGCGTCGAGGCCAACCTCGACTCCGAGGCCACCTTCGACCCCGACAACTTCAACTTCCCGCACGGCACCCACCTGTGCGCGATGGAGGTCGACACCGAGACCGGGGCGGTGAAGATGCGCCGATACATCTGCTGCGACGACATCGGCAACATCATCAACCCGCTCATCGTCGCAGGTCAGGTGCACGGTGGACTGGTGCAGGGCATCGCCCAGGCGCTGTGGGAGGACGCGGTCTACGACGACGCCGGCACGCTGGTGTCGGGCTCGTTCGTCGACTACCTGCTCCCGACGGCCGCCGACACGATCTCCTTCGAGATCGACCACACCACCTCGCCGGCCACCACCAACACGCTCGGCACCAAGGGTGTCGGCGAGGCCGGCACGATCGCCTCCACCCCGGCGGTGGTCAACGCCGTCGTCGACGCGCTGCGCCCGCTGGGCGTGCACGACGTGGCCATGCCCTGCACACCGGAGCGGGTGTGGCGGGCGATCAACGAGGGTTCGGCCGGCGGCGAGACCACCGGTGCGGCCGCAGCACACTTCGATCCGTCGACGGGCATGTCCGGCAACGTCGACCGCACGGAAGGAGACGCCCAGTGATTCCCGCATCGTTCGACTACGTCGCCCCGACCTCGGTCGAGGAGGCGCTCGCCGCGCTCGCCCAGTACGGCGACGAGGCCAAGGTGATTGCCGGCGGCCAGAGCCTGCTGCCGGTGCTGAGGATGCGTCTCAACGCCCCGGAGTGGGTCATCGACCTCGGTCGCATCGACTCGCTCCGCGGCGTACGTGACGAGGGGGACTCGATCCTCGTCGGCGCCATGACGCGTCACTGCGACGTCGCGACCGATCCTCTGGTGGCCGAGCATGCGGCGCTGGTCGCGCATGCCACGGCTACGGTCGCCGACGAGCAGGTCCGCCACCGTGGCACCTTCGGTGGCGCGCTTGCCCACGCCGACCCGGCGGGCGATCTCGGAGCCCCGGCGCTGGCGCTGGATGCCGAGCTCGTCATCGCCGGGCCGGCCGGGGAGCGAGTGGTGCCGGCCGCCGACTTCTTCCAGGGGCTCTTCGAGACGGCCGTCTCCGACGACGAGCTGCTCACCGGCGTACGCATCCCCAAGCACACCGGATGGAGCGCCCACTACGAGAAGTTCGTCCGGGTCGCCCACCAGTGGCCGATCTGCGCGGTCGGCGCGACGCTCAAGGTCTCCGGGGGTGTGATCGAGGGCGCGGCGATCGGGCTCACCAACATGGGGGCGACCCCGTTGCGCGCAGCCGGCGTCGAGCAGGCGCTGGTCGGGCAGCAGGCCACCGAGGAGGTCGTACGCAGCGCCGCGGCCCTGGCCGCCGACGGCGTCGAGCCGCCCTCCGACCTCAACGGCGACGCCGACTACCGGCGCCACCTGGTCACCGTGCTGACCAGGCGCGCCATCACACAGGCGCTCGGAGGCTGAGGCGTGGATCTGACGCACGAGTTCACGGTTCCGACCTCGGTCGAGGAGACCTGGGACAGCTTCTTGGACATCGGCTCGCTGGCCGAATGCTTCCCGGGAGCCCAGGTCACCTCGGCCGAGGGCGACACCTTCTCCGGCACGGTGAAGGTCAAGCTCGGCCCGATCGCCATGGTCTATGCCGGCTCCGGCACCTTCGTCGAGAAGGACGAGGCCGCCCGTCGGCTGGTCGTGGAGGCCAAAGGCCGTGACAAGCGAGGCAACGGCACCGCGGGTGCCAACGCGACCCTGACGATGGCTCCCGACGGCGACGGCACCAAGGTCGAGATCGTCACCGAGCTCGCCGTCACCGGCAAGCCCGCCCAGTTCGGGCGCGGGGTGATGCAGGACGTCTCCGACAAGCTTCTCGGCCAGTTCGTGGCGTGCCTGGAGGAGAAGTCGGCCCCGGCAGCCGCCCCGCCGGTCGAGCCCGACGCCCCCGCTGGTCGAGCCGCGAGCGCCGACGACTCCGCTGGTCGAGCCGCGAGCGCTAGCGAGCGTGTCGAGACCAACACAGTCCCCTCGAGCGCGACAGACGACCGTGTTGGTCTCGACACCCCTCCGCCTAGCGGCTCCGGCGGCTCGATCAGCGGGGGCGGCTCGACCAGCGGAGGGAGAGCCGATGCGATCGACCTGGGCGCGACGGTGGGTCCGGCGCTGATGAAGAACTACGGCAAGAAGATCGCCATCGGTGCCGCCATCGTCGCCGCAGTGGTGTTTGTCCGCAAGCTCGTGCGGAGGTGAATCCGTCGCGCAATCCGGATAGCGCCCGCGCAACCTGGATAGCGGGTGCCGGGCGACGTCTCTAGCGTTTCCACTACGCAGACCCCGCTGCGAGAGGAAACAGAAAAGTGAAGATCGCGGTCATCGGTGCCGGGTTCGCAGGTATTGCGTCGGCGAAGGTGCTCACCGAGCTCGGTCACGACGTCACCGTCTTCGAGAAGGCGCCCGACGTCGGTGGCGTCTGGAGCCGCACCCGTCGTTATCCGGGCCTCACCACGCAGAACAGCAAGGACTCCTACACGCTCTCGGACCTGAGGATGCCCAAGGCGTTCCCCGAGTGGCTCAGCGGCGAGCAGGTGCAGACCTATCTCGAGATGTACGTCGAGAAGTTCGAGCTCGCCCCGATGATCAGGCTCTCCACGGAGGTGAGCAGTGCCCAGCCGGCTGGAGGGGGCGGCTGGGACATCACCTCGACGACCGTCACGTCGGCCGACGGGGAGGACGAGACGGCCGAGCACTTCGACCACCTGGTGGTGGCCAGCGGGGTCTTCTCGGAGCCGTTCTCGCCGACGTACGACGGGGTCGACGAGCTCGAGGCCGCGGGCGGCACGATCCTCCCGCCCAGCCGGCTGCACGACCTGGAGTCCGTCAAGGGCAAGGACGTCGTGATCGTCGGCTACGGCAAGTCGGCCTGTGACGTGGCGGTCGAGGTCGCCAAGGAAGCCGCCTCGACCACCGTGGTCGCGCGCCAGCTGCTGTGGAAGATGCCGCGCCGCATCAAGGGCGTCCTCAACTACAAGATGCTGCTGCTGACCCGCCTGGGGGAGGGGCTCTTCCCCTACCAGGAGATCCACGGCGCCGAGAAGGTGCTGCATGCCGGAGGCTCGAAGATGGCGGGGTCGATGGTCGGCAGCGTCGAGTCGGTCACCACCGGCCAGCTCAAGCTGAAGAAGCTCGGGCTGCTGCCCAAGGGTCAGTTCACCGACATCGCCCGCTCGACCGTCTCGCTGGCCACCGAGGGATTCTTCGAGGGTGTCGAGGCCGGCGACATCGTGGTCGAGCGCGACACCGAGATCGCCACCTTCACCTCGAAGGACGACAAGGCGTACGCCGAGCTCGCCAACGGCCGCGCGGTGCCTGCCGACGTCGTGGTGACCGCGACCGGTTTCCAGCAGGAGCTGCCGTTCTTCTCCGAGGAGATCCAGGACCAGCTCACCGACGACAACGGCGACTACCGGCTCTACCGCCAGATCCTGCCGCTCGGCGTGCCGGACCTGACCTTCGCCGGCTACAACTCCTCTCTCTTCGCGCCGCTCTCGGCCGAGATGAGTGCCGTCTGGATCGGCTCCCACCTCGCCGGCGGGCACGACCTGCCGTCGGCCGAGGAGATGGAGTCGCACGTCGCCGAGCGGGTCGCCTGGATGCGTGAGCGCACCGACGGCCACCACGCCCGCGGCACCAACGTCATCCCGTTCTCCATGCACAACATCGACGAGGTGCTCGACGACGTCGGGCTCGACATCGGCAGCGCGACCAAGGCGAAGCAGTGGCTGCTGCCGATCGACCCGAAGGCGTACGCCTCGATCACTCCCCGTCTCGCGCGGAAGCTGGCGGCGAAGGGGTAGTCCACCCGACGAGATGCCGGCATATATGGGTGGGGTCGGCATCTCGTCGGGAGTGGGACCTTTGACGGTGATCGCGCCGAGATCCCGCGTAGACGGCTTCGGCTCCACTACGCTGTTCGGTCCGTCGAGCCTCGCTCCAGGAGCCCCCATTGCCCCGTCCTCTACTGGGCCGTCACAACCTGATCGCCACCACTGACGTCGACCAGGCGCGCGAAGCGGTGGCGGAGCGGTTCTGCTCCCACTACCTGGCGCTGACCAAGGCGGGATCGCAGCTCGACATGGTGCACAACGCCGCGCCCCTGGGCGACGACGTGATGCTCAACTACATGCGCTACGGCGACGAGGTGCGGATCACGCCGGGCACCTTCGACGACTTCTACCTGATCCAGCTCCCGCTCGCCGGCACCGCCAAGGTCAAGGTGGGTGAGCAGGTCGTGCTCGCCGACCGCACCCGCGCCTCGATCGGGTCGCCGACCGAGGCTGTCGACATGCTCTGGTCCGACGGCTGCGAGAAGCTGCAGGTCTACATCCGGCGCAGTGCCGTCGAGGAGGCCGCCGCCGGGCTGGGGTCCTCCGGCCCGGTCGTCTTCGACCCCACCCTCGACCTGGGTCGTCCCGAGGTGCGCGACTGGCTGAAGATGGTGCGTCTGGCCTACGACAACGTCGAGGCGGGCGGCTCCCTGATGAGCTCACCGCTGGTCGCCGCGCCCTATGAGCAGGCGCTGATCGGCGGGCTGCTCACGGTGCAGGCCAACACGTCGTTGGAGATCGCGCCCGAGCACGCCTCCTCCAGCATCTCGCGGGCCGTACGCATGGCCGTCGATCTGCTCGAGGCCCAGCCGGACCGCGCCTGGAAGGTCGCCGAGCTGGCCAAGGCGGTCGGGGTCTCGCCCCGCACGCTGCAGGAGGGGTTCCAGCGCGACCTCGGCACCACGCCGTTGGAATACTGGCGGCGGGCCCGGCTGGAGCGTGCCTACGCCGACCTGCTCGCCGCGGACGCCAGTGCGGTCTCGGTCACCGAGGTCGCGGCCCAGTGGGGCTTCTTCCACCTCGGCCGGTTCTCGCAGGCCTACCGCGCGCAGTTCGGAGAGCTTCCGTCTCAGACGCTCATGCGCTGAGACTCACCGCTGAACTTCACCACTGGGGCTCGTCGCTGAACCCGCCGTAGTCGTCGAGGTCGGCGTCGTCGCGCCGGTAGTCCTCCCCGTCGCCGTTGCGCTGGTCGAGCTTGTCCTCCTTCTCGCTCTGGTCCTGCGGCTTCTCGGGCGGCGGCTTCTCGTTGCTCTGCGGCGGCGGCTGCTTGGGGTCGAGCTTGTCCTCGAGCCGCTCCTGGGCCGACTTGCCCTGCTGCGACTGCTCCTCGCCCTGCCCGGAGGAGGTGGGGCAGTCACCGTCCTTCAGCGTGGCGAGCGCCTCCTCGTAGGCCGACTTCGCCAGCTCCTGGTCACCGGCGTCTCGCGCCCGGTCGCCGACCGCCTCCTGGGTGAGCGACATGTTGATGCGTACGGTGCACTCGTGCTCCTTCGGCGCACGCTCCAGGGCCTCGCCGAAGTAGGCGATGGCACGGGCGTTCTCGCCCAGCAGGAAGGCGGCGTTGCCGGCGTCGAAGTGAGCGATCCACGGCTGCAGGACGTTGAGGCCGCGGTTGGCGTCGTAGTGCTCCATCGCGCTCGCGGCGTCGCGCTCGTCCCAGGCCTCGAGGCCGCCTCGGTCGTGGTGGCCCATCACGACCACCTTGATCAGGAACGCGAGCGCGATGACCACGGGCACGATCCCGATCAGCAGCAGCACGCGGCGCAGCTGCTCGCGGGTGGTCGGGGCCGTGCTCGACGCTCCGGCCGACCCGGCGGCGTCGTCGACGGGCGTCTCATCGGTGACGGTCATGACAGCACCTCCTCGGCCTCGTGGCCGCGGCGACGGTGGCCCCACAGCTCCCACAGCAGCAGCGCGATCAGCGGGAAGCCGAAGATCCAGACGCGCGAGACCTTGGCTCCGGTCGCGGACTCCTCGGTGAGCAGCTTGGAGTCCCAGGTGGAGGCCTCGGTGGCGATCTCGGCAGGGTCCGTCGTCGTGCGATGCAACGACTCCAACCCCATCTGGGAGGCGATCTCACGCAGGTTGGCCAGGTCGATCTTGGAGCGGGCCTCCTGGCCCTCGCCGTCCTTGAGGTAGCCGTCCTGGGGGCGTTCGTCGTCCCAGGGCATCCGGCCGCCCTGCTCGGTGCCGTAGCCCAGCACCACTCCGCCCGCCGAGAGGTCGTTCACCTCGGAGAACGACTCCTGGTCGCCTCCGCCACGGGTGTTCTCCCCGTCGGAGGCGAACACGACGATCCGGCGTCGCTCGGGATAGCGCTCCCGGTCACGCTCGAGGGCGTCGACGACCTCCTCGCGCGGGGCATCGACGGAGGAGCCCGAGCCGTCGAAGGCACGCTCGGCGTAGAGACCGTCGACCCACGCGTCGAAGGCGGTGGTGTCGTAGGTGAACGGCATCTCCGTGCGCACGACCTCGCCGCCGAAGGTGATCGCCCCGAATCGCACCGAGGGCAGCTCGGCGGAGAGCGCCTTGAGATCCTTCTTGAGCAGCGCCATCCGAGACACGTCGCCCGGTCCGTCCTCGGCGACCATCGACCGGGTGCGGTCGACCACGACGAGCACGTCCAGGTCGGCCGTACGCATCTGCGACGGTGCCGCGCCCCAGGTCGGACGCGCCAGGACGACGACGGTGAGCAGCACGATCAGCACACGGCGGGCGATGGTGAGGATCTGCCAGGTCTTCGCGCTCATCACACCCGCTCCTTCGGGCGGGCCATCGGCGGTCGAGCCTGCCGAGACCAGGCCGTCGGCGAGAGGCCGCCGGAGCGGAAGAGGGCGTAGAGCCAGCCGCCGAGGAGCATGAGCACCCCGAGCACGATCGTCGCGATCGGCCAGCCGGGGGCGTCACGCACCTGATACTTGGGCGGCTCGACGACCTCGTCGGCGGAGAGCTTGTCGATGCCCGCCAGGATCGACTCGATCGAGCCGTCGTCGCCGAGCAGGGAGAAGGTGCCGCCGGTGTCGGTCACGGCCTGCTCGAAGCTGGCGCGCTTGTCCTCCTGGAAGCTGAGGTCGGAGGAGCCGATGCCGAAGAGCTGCACGTCGCGCTCGCTGGCGAACTTGGTGGCCTCGGGCAGCGAGTAGACCGGTGGGCCGCCCTGCGGGTCGTTGTCGGAGGCGACGATGACGGCCCGGCCGCGCTCGGAGTTGGACATGTCGAACCGCTTCACGCAGGAGACGATGCCGTCGCTGATCAGCGAGGCGCGCTCCTTGCCGAGATAGGTGCCGGCGACGTACTCCTGGTCGCCGAGGGCGAAGGCACGGCCCGCGCGGCCGAGCTCGTCCTGCACCCAGCCGTAGTCGTCGGTGAGCGGGAAGACGGTGACCGCGGCGTCGCTCCACAGCACCAGGCTGACCCGCTCGCCGTCGAGGCCGTCGACGAGCTGGGAGTAGGCCTGGGTGACCTGGGTGTCCTCGTCGAACATCGAGGTCGAGGCGTCGAGGCAGAGCACGATGTCGCGGGTGGAGTAGCGGTGCTGGCTGACGTCGGTGGCCTGCGGGCGGGCGATCAGCCAGATGCAGCCGATGACGGCGAGGGCGACTGCCGCGGTCTGCCACCAGGAGAGCCACCGCTGCTGGGTCGCGAGCTCGCGGAAACGGGGGAGCCGTCGCAGCCGCTCGGTGTGAGCGACCAGCACCGCATCGACGGGACGGCGGTGCACCCGATCCGCCCAGACGACGATCGCCACGGCCGCGGCGATCGTGATGACGAGCACGATGACGCCGATCAGGGGCCACTTCAGGTCCATGACGTCACCACCTGCCGAGCCCGGCCGAGCGCCTCGGGGAAACGGTCGGCCGCCCGGCCCTCCTCGTCGGAGGCGAAGGCGGGCGGGTACATCACCTCGACGGCCATCGCCAGCGGACGGGTGCGGGGGTCGCTGCGTACGCTCGCCCTCAGGTCGGCGAGCACCATCTTGTCGGCCGGCACCTGGCTGACCTCGGCGACGTAGTCGCGCACCGTACGGCTCAGGTGCTGATGCCCGACCCGCGCCGGTAGGTCGCCGCGGCTCACCGCGCGCTCGATCCGGTCGATCTCGGCCAGGTGCTCGGCTCGTACGTCGCGCGCCGGCGGCACCCACGGCGTCTCGACCTCGACGGTCGGCTTCGGCCGGCGGGTCAGCACGATGACCGCCAGGTAGTAGAGCACCACGGCGGCCAGCAGCGCGAGCGCGAGCACCAGCCACCACCCCGAGTGGGCGATCGGCTGCTGGAACTCCTCCGGGACCTCAGCGCCGCGCATGCCGGTGCCTCTCCAGCAGGTGGAAGATCGCGCCGATGGCGGTGGAGTCGTCGCGGACGCGCTGGTAGGCGATGCCGAGACGGTCGAGGCTGCCGCGCAGGCCGTGCTCCTCGGTGGCGGCCAGCTCTGCGTACTGCGCCTGGAGGACGGCATCGCCGCTGAGCCAGCCGGGCAGGGCGGCGACCGTGTCGACGTCGACCGTCGGCCCGCTGCCGGTCACGGCGGCCGTCGGGTCGAGATCGTCGATGCCGGCGACGAGCACCTCGTGCTGCACGGTGAGGCGTCGCAGCACGGTGGCCATCTCCTCGCTGAGCTCGTGCTCGTCGGTGACGACGAGCAGGATCGCCCGGCGGCGTACGTTGGCGGCGATGTGGCGCAGCACCGCGACGATGTCGGCCTCGGCCGCGTCGACGCTGGTGGCGTCGTGGGCCAGCCCCAGCGCACGCTCGAGCGCGATCTCGGTGTCGGCGGGCTTGGTGAGCTTCTGCACGCTCGAGTCACCGTAGGCGACCGCGACCTTGTCGCCGTGGCGCACGCCCAGCCAGCCGACGAGCCCGGCGGTGAAGATGGCCAGGTCGCGTTTGGTCGTGGTGCCGGTCGCCTGGGCGGCCATGCTCCGGCCGGTGGAGATCGCCAGCAGCACCAGGTGCTGCCGCTCGGCGGCGAACCGCTTGACCAGCAGGGTGCGCGAGCGGGCGGTCGCCTTCCAGTCGATGTCCTTCACGTCGTCGCCGGGCACGTAGCCGCGAAGGTCGTGGAAGTCCATGCTCCTGCCCGTCTGCAGCGACGCGTACTCACCGTCGAGCAGACCCACCACCTTACGGTGGGCGTGGATCATCAGCCGCGTGCGGATCCGGGGGAGATAGGTCGCCATGTCGTGTGTCTCGGCCAGGTCAGGGGCTCGGCACCGCGCGGACCAGCGCGTCGACCAGCATCTCGGGCTGGACCTTCTCGGCCAGGGCCTCGAAGCTGAGGTGGAGCCGGTGACGCAGGATGCTGTGGCGCAGCTCGCGGACGTCTTCGGGGGTGACGTAGGAGCGCCCGAGCAGCAGCGCCGCCGCACGGGAAGCCTGCAGGAAGGCGATCGAGGCGCGCGGTGACGCGCCGATCTCGACGTAGGAGCCCATCTGCGGCCCGAGCAGCTTGTCGGCGTTGCGGGTGGCCTGCACGAGGGCGACGATGTAGCGCTTGATCGCCGGGTCGACGTAGACCCGCTTGGTGAGCTCCTGCAGCCAGATCACGTCGTCGGGGGAGGCCACCGGTGCGGTGTCGTCGTGGTCGGGGCCGAGGGTGCCGGCCTCGATGCGCTCCAGCACGACGAGCTCCTCGCCGTCGCTGGGATAGTTGACGATCTCCTTGAGCAGGAACCGGTCCATCTGTGCGTGGGGGAGGACGTAGGTGCCCTCCTCCTCGATCGGGTTCTGCGTGGCGAGCACCATGAACGGGCGCGGCAGCGGATGGATGTGGCCGGCGATCGAGGTCTGGCGCTCCTGCATCGCCTCGAGCATGGCGCTCTGCGTCTTGGCCGAGGAGCGGTTGATCTCGTCGAGGAGCACGAAGTTGGCGTGCACGGGGCCCAGCTGGGTCTCGAACTCGTGGTTGCGCTGGTCGTAGACCTGGGTGCCGATGATGTCGCTGGGCAGCAGGTCGGGGGTGCACTGGATGCGGGAGAACTGCGCCTTGACCGTCTGGCTCAGGGTGGAGGCGGCGAGCGTCTTAGCCAGCCCGGGCACGCTCTCCAGCAGCACGTGACCCTCGGAGAGAAGCGCGATCAACAGCGCGGTGCGCAGCCGCTCCTGCCCGACGACTCGGCTGCTGAAGGCGTTGCTGACCCGCCCGACGATCTCCTTCGCCCTCGCGAGGTCTTCGGCGGTCGGCGGGGCGAGGGGTGGTGCTGTCGTGGTCAAGGCGGCTCCAAGGCTTCGGCTGGCGGTCCCATCCTTTCCTACCAGCGTACGGAACGCATCCGGGCCCCGCCTCCGGACGGTGGACCGCCCGCTGGTCGCCGGGATCAGAAGACGTTGCGAGGCCGGAACTGGACCGAGATCCGCGGGCCGGCGGAGGAGACCTTGGGGATGGCGTGCTCCCAGGTGCGCTGGCAGGAGCCACCCATCACGACGAGGTCACCGTGGCCCATCTCCACGCTCATCCCCTTGCCGCCACCATGAGGTCGCAGCGCGAGCCGGCGCGGATCTCCGACCGAGACGATCGCGACCATCGTGTCGTTGGTGCGGCCGCGGCCGATCTTGTCGCCGTGCCAGGCGACCGAGTCGTTGCCGTTGCGGTAGTAGCAGCAGCCGGCAGTCACGAACGGCTCGCCCAGCTCGGGCAGATAGTGGGCGGTGAGCCGGCCACGGGCTTCGGCCAGGCGGGGGTGGGGGAGCGGATCACCCTGCATGTAGGTGTGCAGCAGGCGCGGCACCTCCACGACGCGGTCATACATCTGACGGGTCTCCTCGTGCCACGGGACCTCGCTGACCAGCGTCTCGAAGACGTCGTCGGGTTCGGGCAGCCAGCCGCGGGCGATGTCGACCCAGGCACCGCGGTCGAGGTGGAGCCGCTCGTAGGCAGGCTCGGTGGTCTCGTCGTCGGCGGGCGCGAAGAGTGTTCCCTGGAAGTCCACTCCTGCAGTGTACTCGTTATCGAACACTTGTTCTAGTGAATCGAGCGGTTTCGGTTTCGTTGCAGCCGAACTGCCTCATCTCGTTGCAATGTCACAACTTGACCAAACCTGGGGCATACGCCGGACGTACGCCGGAAGGACACCTACGCTCTGCTTTCATGGTGCGGTCGGTCGCGGGTGAGCGCTCGCTCAAGCACGTCCAGATCCGGGAGTACGTCCGAGAGCTGCTCGCCGGTGAGCAGCCGGGGGCTTCGGCGCCGTCCGAGCGCGACCTGGTGCAGAAGTTCAGCGTCGCGCGGGCGACGGTGAGGCAGGCGCTCGACGCGCTCGTCGCCGACGGTCTGCTGGTGCGGATCCCGGGGCGGGGCACCTTCGTGGCCCGGCCGCCGCGGATGGCGAGCGCCGTGATGGGCTTCAGCGAGGAGATGGCTCGCCGAGGGATGCACGCGAGCTCGGAGACGCTGATGCTCAAACGCGAGAAGGCCGGCCCCACCATCGCGCGTTGGCTGAGCGTGAGCCCGGGGACGTCCGTGGTCCACTGGCGCCGGCTGCGCAGCGGCGATGGCGTGCCGATCTGCATCGAGGACGTCTACCTCGACGAGGCGATCGTGCCCGGGCTGCTCGAACGCACCGCGCCCACGAGCCTCTATGCCGAGCTGGCCAGCCGCGAGATGCGCCCGACGTGGGTCGACGACACCTTCCGTGCCGACGTGGCCAACATCGAGGAGGCCACCCTGCTCGGCCTCTCGGTCGGTGTGCCGGTCCTCCGCAGGCAGCGGAGGTCGGTCGCCAGCGACCGCTACGTCGAGATGTGCCGCTCGGTCTACCGCGCCGACCGGTATGCGCTGCACCTGCAGCTCGGGCCGTCCTGACTCAGAGGTCGCCCAGCGACGCGACCGCGTCGCCGCTCTCCTCGCAGATCCAGATCGGGTCCGGCCCGCCGAGGTCGGGGGTGATGTGGAGCGAGTGCACCGGCGCCTCCGGCGGGCACGAGACGCACACCGGCCAGCGTGCCGACCTGTCTGAGTCGAAGAGCAGGTCCTGCACGTCCTGGGCGACCAGCCCGGCGACGTACGCCTTGCCCTCGGGCCACTGCTCGACCCACCAGCCCCGCTGGGTCATGGCGTCCTCGAGGGCGGAGACGGCGGCTGCACCTGCGAGTCCACGGGCCTCCAGGTCGTGGAGGACCTTCGCCCGAGCATCGAACAGCACTGTCGTGTTCATCGAGGCCATTGTTGCCGACGGATCAAGCCCGCGGTAGCGGTGCGCAGGGTATGAAGGGGTCGTGATCCTCATCGACCCGCCGAACGTACCCAGCCGTGGCCGGATGTGGTCGCACCTCGCCAGCGACACCTCCTACGACGAGCTGCATGCCTTCGCCGGCCGTGTCGGAGTGCCGCCGCGCGGTTTCGACCGAGACCACTACGACGTACCGGCGGAGGCCTACGACGACATGATCTCTGCCGGTGCCGTCGCCGTCTCCTCCCGCGACCTCGTCTCCGCCCTCATCGCCGCCGGCCTCCGCCGTCGCAAACCCCGCTAGCCGAGAAGTCACCCCTGCAGGTCGAGAGGTCAGGTCTGCAGGTTGAGAAGTCGGGTCTGCAGGTCGAGAAGTCACCCCGTGACGTCTCGGCCTGCAGGAATGACGCTTGGGCCTGCAGGAGTGACTACTCGGCCTGCAGGCCTGACGCTTCGGGGTAGGGCTTCGAGATGCGACGGGTGGTGAGCCAGATCGCTGTCGAGATCAGCAGGCCGAGGCCGCCGCCGAGGAGGAAGCCGCCCTGCCAGCCGATCATGTCGATGGCGAAACCGGCGGCAGGGGCGCCGACGGCGCTGCCGAGGGTGATGGCCGAGCCGTGCCAGCCCATCACCTCGCCGCGTACGGACGAGGAGACCCGGCTGGTGATCGCCTCGAGCGCGGCGGTCAGGGTCGGTGCGCAGAAGAACCCGCTGACCAGCAGCAGCGCTGCGAACGAGATCGGTTCCGGGGCGATGGCGGCGAGCATCGTCGTCGCCCCCAGCAGCACCAGCATCATCGCGGCCGACGGATGGCTGTTGAGCGCACCGTAGATCAGCGCGCCGAGCAGCGACCCCAGGGCCCAGACCGCCATCACCAGGCCGAGATAGGTGGTCCGGTCGAAGTCTCGCATCGCGGCGACGGTGCCGAGATCCTCGGCGACGAGGATGAGCGAGGCGGCGAAGGTGCCGGCGAGGAGGAGCACGACGCCGGGGCTGACCCAGGTGGGCAGCCTCCAGCGCCGGGACGAGGGCTCGGCGGCGCCGCCGTCGGCGGTGGCCACGGCGGCGGGGATGGCCGCCGCGACGGCAGGTACGGAGGCGGTCGCCTCGGCAGGGTCGACGCTCTCGCTCTCCGTGATCGCCGGGTTGAGCAGCCAGAGCCCGACGGCTGCCACGATCCCGAGCCACTGGCTCAGCATCAGCGCCCACGAGGTGCCCAGGTAGCTCGCGCCGAGCACCCCGATCAGCGGCCCTGTCATGAAGCACAGCTCGGTCATGACCGCATCGGCGCTGAGCGCGGCGGTGCGCTTGCCGGGGCCGACCGAGCGGATCATCACCTGCCGCACGACGGAGAAGGACGGCACGGTGAACAGGCCGGCCACGGCGACCAGCGCGAGCAGCGGAAGGTAGCCGACCCACGGCGCCACCGACCACGCGATCGGGAGCACGGCCAACGGCAGCAGGAGCGTACGCCGCAGGCCGAGCCGGTCGAGCAGCCGACCGAGCCACGGCGCGGAGATCGCCATCGCGATCGCGAGCACGGTCGAGACCAGGCCGGCCTCGGCGTAGGAGCGGTCGAGCGGGCCGACCACGTGCAGGGTCACGATCACCGCCGACGCCGGCATCGGCAGGCGCAGGAACAGACCCAGCACGAGGATGCGGCGAACATCGGGAATCCGCCACAGCTCGGCGTACGTCTGGAAGCTCACCGCCAGATTCTGTCACCGGCGATCGGCCCGCCACCAATCGTTATCGATCAGGTGACAGTTATGGAGCCAGGGTCTCCATCTCGGCCGCGATGTTGGCCCGGGCGGCGGCCTCCCAGCTGATCCTCGCGTAGGGGGTCGAGAAGAGCGACTCCTTCTCCAGCAGGCCCTCCAGGACCTGGGCGCGGCCGACGCGGAACTCCTCGTCGGAGAGGTAGCCGTACTCCTCACGGACGGTCGCCGCGTATTCGCCGTAGCGCTCCTTCGGGGACGCCAGGATCGCCAGGTCGGCGTCGGAGAGCACGCGCCCACCGAGGTCGTGCGGTTCGGGGTCATGGGTCTCGGTCAAGCGCACCAGGCGGGCGATCTCGGCCACCACGTCCGCGTCCAGGTGGTCGCGCAGGGCCTCCTCGGCCCACGTCGCCGAGCGCTCCTCGGCATCGCGCTCGCCGTCGTAGACGGCGTCGTGGAAGAACGCCGCGAGCGTGACCGTCAGCGGGTCGAAACGCTCACCCTCCTCCCGCAGCTCCTCGATCCGCTCCAGCACCTCGGCGAGGTGACGGCTGTCGTGATAGCGGCGAGTCGGCTCGGCGTAGGCCGCCAAGATGTCGCCGAGAAGGTCGGCTGCCTCAGGCAGCGGCCAATGTTGAGGGAGATCCATGGGCTGAAACCGTAGGGCATGCCTGGCGAAATCGCCTTCTTCGGCAGGCATGCCCCAGCCTCACGCGTTGTAGGCGCGCACCCACTTCGTGTGCGGGTCGGCGGTGATCTTCTCCAGCGTCGTCGGAGGTACGTCGGTGACGTCGGTGACCACGAAGCCGGTCTCGCCGCTCGTGGCCAGATACTGGCCGGTCACGTTGAGCCCCTCGGCGGCGAGCAGGTTGTTGAGCTCGGCGAGCACGCCGGGCACGCTGTCGTGGAGCAGCGCGAGCCGCGATCCCTCCGTCAGCGGCGGCGGCTGGACGGCCGGCAGGTTGACCGAGAGCGCGGTTGACCCGGCGTGAACGAAGTCACGCAGCTTGCCGGAGACGAACCAGCCGATCTCCTCCTGGGCCTCCTGCGTCGAGCCGCCCACGTGCGGGGTCAGGATGACGTTGTCGAGCCCCAGCAGCGGCGACTCGAACGGGTCGCCCTGCGCCTTGGGCTCGGTCGGGAAGACGTCGAGGGCGGCGCCGGCGATGTGGCCGGACTCGATGTGCCTGCGCAGCGCGTCGTTGTCGACCAGGAAGCCTCGCGCCGCGTTGATGAACATCGAGCGCGGCTTCATCTTCGCGAACTGCTCCTCGCCGAACATCCCGAGGTTGCCGGGGCGGCCGTCGATGTGGATCGAGACCACGTCGGCCTGCTCGAGAAGCTCGTCGAGCGAATTCATCCGGCGGGCGTTGCCGTGGGCGAGCCGGTCGGCGATGTCGTAGAAGATGACGTAGAAGCCCAGCGCCTCGGCGACGTTGGACAGCTGGGTGCCGATGTTGCCGTAGCCGATGATGCCCAGCGTGCGGCCGCGCACCTCGTGGGAGCCCTTCGCCGACTTGTCCCAGACGCCGGCGTGCATCTTCTCGGTCTTCTCGGGAAGACGGCGGGCGAGGCTGATGATGTAGCCGAGGACCAGCTCCACCACCGACCGGGTGTTGGAGTAGGGGGCGTTGAAGACGGCCACGCCGTGCTCGGCCGCCGAGGTCAGGTCGACCTGGTTGGTGCCGATGCAGAAGCAGCCGATCGCCTTGAGGTCGGTGGCCGCCTCGAGCACGCGCGGGGTGATGTGGGTGTTGGAACGGATGCCCAGCAGGGTCACGCCCGGCAGGGACTCCACGAGCTCGTCCTCGGAGAGGGACTTGCTGCGCAGTTCGACCTCGAAGCCAGCCTTCTCGAGGTTCTCGACAGCGACGGGATGGATGTTCTCCAGGAGCAGCGCCTTCATGGCTCAAGGGTAGGCCGTCTGCGTACGTGTCAGGAATCTTCGCCGCAGGCCGGACAGCTGCCGGCGCACCCGCCTCAGGACCAGTAGACGACGACCCCGTCGCCGATGTGGACCTGGTCGTAGAGCGAGGTGATGGCGGCATGGTTGCGTACGTTCACGCAGCCGTGGGAGGCGCCGTTGTAGCCGTTGGCGGCGAAGTCGGGGGAGTAGTGGACCGCCTGGCCGCCGGAGAAGAACATCGCGAACGGCATCGAGGTCTTGTAGATGGTGGAGACGTGGTCGCGGCTCTTGGCGAAGATCGAGAACTGGCCCTCGCGGGTGGGCAGCTCCTGGGAGCCGAAGCGCACCTCGACGCTCATCTGCACCGTGCCGCCGATGACCCAGCGCAGCATCGAGGTGGACTTGTCGATGCACAGCACCCGGCCGCTCAGGCAGCGCGGATCGAGCTTGGCGGCGGCCACCGGCGGCGGCGCGTTGGTCAGCTCGGCCTCTGTCGGTTCGCGGGTCATCGCGTGGAGCCGGTCGAGCGTGGTCTGGTCGACGAAGCCGGTGACCGCGATGCCGCGCTTGGCCTGGAACCCGCTCACCGCCTCGGTCGTCACGTTGCCGTAGAACCCGGTCACGCCGGCGTTGAACCAGCCGATCTGCTTCAGGCGCGCCTGCAGGTCGCGTACGTTGTCGCCGCTCGCGCCGTTGCCGAACAGCCGCGGGCCCGAGGTCGGTGACGGCTTGGGCTTCGGTTTGGGCTTCGGCTTCGCGCTCGGTGAGGTCGACGGGCTGGTCGAGGAGGCGGCCGCCGGTGAGGTGTTCGCCTCGGGCGCCGTCTGCGCTGCCGGGTCGGTGCCGCATGCCACGGACATGCCTGCCAGGAGGGTGAGGAGCGCCCCGACGGCCATGCCCCGCTCGATGGTTCTCCCCTTGAACGTGCCCTGCTCGATCATTCCCCGCTTGATCATTCCGCGCCTCGCTCCGGACTCTGGGCCTTCAATTAGATCGGGCCGACGACACCTTGATGTCCGAACCGGGGTCATCGGTTGCATACCTGCCCGAAACGTCTCGGTCAGTGGGACGTTCGCTCGCGAGACGGGCTCTCAGCGACGGGCTGGGCCGAGGCGGCTGAACCAGCGGCGCACGGTGCGCTCGACGCGGTGGCGGGCGGTGTTGCACGCGACCAGCGGGAGAGCCACGCCGATCTTGGTGGCGTCGGCCAGCTCCCGCAGCAGGATCTCGGCGGCCACGCGGGTGTCGTCGCCGGCGTCGTGGGCCTTCAGCTGCTCGACCGTGTAGTAGGCCGCGATGGTGGCCAACGACTTGTCGGCGACCTCGAGGGCGAGCACCTTCGCCAGCCGCATCGTGCACAGCCAGTCGAGCACCTCGAGGCGTACGCCGGCGCGATCCGACTCCACGGACACGAATGCCCAGTCGAAGGCGGCGTTGTGGGCCACGAAGACCCGGCCTCGGAGATGGTGGGCGATCGTGGCGGCGACCTCCTGGTAGGAGGGGGCCTCGGCGAGGTGGGCGCTGGTCAGGCCGTGCACCTCGACCGGGCCGGGGTCGACCCCGGCGCCCGGGTTGACCAGCGTCTCCCACACCGACTCGGTGACGCCGTCGGCGGAGATCTGGCGGATCGCCACCTGGATCACCCGGTCACGGTAGGGGTCGAGCCCGGTCGTCTCGACGTCGAGGACCGCGTAGCCCCGCGCTCGGCTCTGTCGGCGCACCTCGGTCCTGGTCACGATGCTGACGCTATCGGTGAGCACCGACACTCTCGCCGGCCCGCCACGCCGGCGGTCAGATCGTGAGGGCGACGATCCCTGCGACGACGAGCACGAGCACCACCATCAGCAGCACGAACCCGAGCACCCCGGGCCGACGCTGCTTCTCGTGACCGATCGCGCCCTTGTTGAACCCGGTCATCGGCGCGGCGTAGAAGACCGGCACGGTCTGGCCCTCGGCGACGTCGCAGGTGAGCGACGCCTTCCCGAACTTCCAGGTCCACTGGGCGTACATGTCGATCTTCCAGGATCCGGGCGGCACCGGGAAGACGTTGCGGCCGTACTTCGTCGGCATCTGGTGCCCGTTGAGGAGCACTGTCGGCACGATCATGTTCGAGGTCATGGCGCTGCCCTGGATGGTCACGTCGATCCATCCCACGGGCTGCGGTCCGGGCACTGGCTGGCCCGGCTGCTCCGGCATCGTCATGGGGCGATCATGCCCGATCGCGATCGGAGGCCGCGATCAGGTGTCGACGCTGCCGCCCGCGCGCCAGTAACGGCCGCCCTCACGCATCATGAACCCCTCCTCGTAGAGGTAGCGGCGCAGCGCGGCGTAGTCGTCGTGGAACCGTCCCAGGATCTCGTTGACCTCGCGCTCGGGATAGACCTGGCCAGGTTCGAAGGCCTGGGCTAGCTGGTTGAGCACCACGAGCTTCTTCACGTGCTTCGAGGGGATGGTGAGCAGGCGCCCGTCCTTGCCGAAGAACCGTCTCAGCGTCTCGGCGTCGTCGGGTCGGGGCTGCCAGGTCGCGCGGGTCACCCGCCCATCCTGCTCCTCGTGGACGCGCGGTGCGACCGGTTTACCCGTCGCCGGACGACGAGGTCGTGGGCCGCCGCCTCCCACTCGGGGAGCTCGAACTCGAAGCCCGCCTCGAGCAGCCGACCCGGCACGACGCGGCGGCTCTTGAGGAGCAGCTCGGCGTCCGAGCGCATCGCCCAGGCGCCGATCTCGGCCATCCAGGCGGTCGCCGGCAGCCCGATCGGCATCCCGGCCTCCTTGCGCAGCACGCGCATCAGGTCGCGCTGGGGCAGCGGCCCCGGCGCCGCCACGTTCACGGGCCCGGAGATGTCGTCGCGCTCGATGAGCAGGTCACAGGCACGTACGAAGTCGTGCTCGTGGATCCAGGAGACGAACTGGTCGCCGCCGGCGACCGGGCCGCCGAGGCCGAGGCGGGTCATGGTGAGGAGCACGTCGAAGACGCCGCCCCGGTCCGGGCTCATCACCATCGCCGAGCGCAGCGCGACCTTGCGGGTCTCCGGAGCCTCCGCCGCGGCCTGCTCGGCCTCCCACGCCTTGGCGATGCGGGTCGAGAACTCCCAGTGGGCCGGCACGTCGGGCTCGTCGCCGCCGATGATGCCGGTGGCCTCGTCGTTGGGGGCGTCGAAACGGTGGGCGTAGACCGTCGCGGTGCTCATCTGCAGCCACGCGCGCGGGGGAGCGCCGGCTCGGGCGATCGCCTCCCCGACGACCCTGGTCGACTCGACGCGCGAGTCCATCATCTGCTTCAGGTTGGCGTCGGTGTAGCGGCAGCTGACCGTGCGCCCGGCGAGGTTCACCACCGCGTCCGCGCCGTCGATCTCGGCCGCCCAGGGGCCGAGCGTGCGCCCGTCCCAGGCGAGATGACGTACGCCCTCCTCGAGCTGCTCCGGGTGGCGGGAGAGCACCACGACCTCATGCCCTCGCGCGCTCCACGCGCGCCGCAGGATGCCTCCGACCTGGCCCGTTCCACCGGGGATCACGATCTTCATGGAGCTCACGATAGGCATGTTTGAGCGATCGCTCAATACCGCGCTATGGTGTTTTTGAGCAATCGCTCAACGGATGTTCGGGAGGCGTACATGGCTGGTCGGGTGAGGTCTGTGATGCTGGCCGTCGGACGGGGATGGCTCTTCGGGATCCTGCTGGGACTCGTGCTCGGCGGTGGGCTCGGCACGTTCGTCGTGCCCGTGGTGGGGACGGTCTTCGGAGGAGTGGCCGGGGTGGTGGTCGGTGCCCTCGCAGGTCTGCCGGCGGCCGTGCTGGTCGCTCCGGCCGCGCTGCTGGGTCCGTCGGTGTTCGGTGATCGGGTGTGGCCAGGGGCAGTGGCGACCGGCGCCGCATACCTGCTGGTCACCGAGGTTGTGTTCGCAGGGTCGGACATGTGGGACGGCGATAACTTCGTCTATCTGCTCGTGCTCGTCGTCATCGCCGGAGCGCTCGGGGTGTGCTTCGGTGGGGTGGTGGTGCGAGGCGTGCGCATCCTGTCCTTGCGTACGCCGCGGGTCGCGGTCTGTGCCAGCCTGGTCGGCGCTGCGGTGGGTGCCTGGCGGGTCGTGACGCTCGAGGGTCTCGGTGAGCCGGGGCTACTTCTCGGGGTCTCGTTCCTGGGCTGGATCGTCGGCGGCATACTCGGCTCCGTGCTGATCATCTTCAATCTGCTCGTCACCAAGGAGCCCGCCGCAGAATGAACCCCACCAAGGCCAAGCTGATGCTGGCGGTGACCGACCTGCTCAAGGACGACGGCATCGCCGGGCTCTCGGCGCGGGCGATCGCAGCCCGGGCGGACGTCAACCAGGCCCTGGTCTTCTACCACTTCGGCACGGTGACGGACCTGGTCGACCAGGCGTGCCGGGCGGCGACGGACGAGGCCGCGGAGTCCTACCGGGACGAGCTCGCCGAGGTGGCGTCGTTGGGGGAGCTGCTGGAGGTCGGCCGCAGTCTTCACGAGCGCGAGCGAGCCGCCGGCACCGTCACCCTGATGGCCCAGCTCATGGCCGGTGCCCAGCGCGACCAGACGCTGGCGGAGACCGCGCGCTACGCGATGGCACGGTGGAACGAGGAGATCGAGACGGCCGTGGCCCGTGCGCTCGACGGTGGCCCGTTCGAGGAGGCGGTGGACGCCTCCGGTCTGTCCCGGGCGATCAGCTCCGCGTTCGTCGGGCTGCTCCTCTACGACGGCGTCGATCGCCCTGGTGCCGAGGCGGCCTTCGCGTCGCTCGAGCAGCTCGGTGCGCTGGTGGAGGTCATCGAAGACCTCGGCCCCGCCGCCCGGCTCGTGCTCCGCTCCCGGCTCAAGGGGCGGACCTGAGACAGCTGGGCACGGCGGCGGGAGGCAGACGTTGTCGGTCAGAGCAGGGTCAGCGCGACCCGCGCGAGGTCGCCGACCGCCAGGGCCTCGCGGCGACGTACGTCCTTCTTGATCGGTAGCGCATAGCCTTCCTGACCTGGGAAGACCGAGGTGCGCCAGGTGGTGGTGCCGATCCTCGCCTCGACCCTCACCGATCCGAAGCCGCGGGGTGGGCCGGTGGCGATCGTCGCCTCTCGGATCTCCTCGGTCACCTCGGGTGGAGCGGTCACGAAGATGCGGGCGTCGGTCTCGTCCTTCCACGGCCACAGCTCGGCCTCGAACTCCCACGTATCCACGGCATTCCTCCTCAGGTGCCCGCTAGCGTAGGCGCATGGCCGACCCTCGCCCTCTCGCCCAGCGGCTCGCCGACACCCGCGCCCGTCTCGAGAGCGACATCGATCTGTGGATCGCCTCCGCGCACGACGACCAGCCCTGGCTGGTGCCGATCTCGTTCGTGTGGTGGGACGACGAGATCTGGATCGCGAGCATGGGCGGGGCGCGTACGCAGCGCAACCTCTCCGCGTCCCCGGTCGTGCGCCTGGCGCTCGGCGAGCTGCGTGACGTGGTGATCATCGACGGCCGGGCCGAGGTCGAGCCGATGGGGCGTACGCCGCAGGCGGTGCTCGAGCGCTACGTGGAGAAGCAGGGTGGGGATCCGAGCGCCTGGGCCGACAGCCTGATCCGGGTGCGGCCGACGAAGATCCAGGCCTGGCGCGAGTCGAACGAGCTCGACGGACGCCATCTGATGCGCGAGGGCCGCTGGCTCGACGAGTGAGGCCTCGGCCGACCGAGCCATGACTGTCGGTGCTCCCTGCTTTGATGGAGCCGAGGACGACATCCGATCCGGACGGAGGAGATGTCATGACCATCAGCACGACCATCAACGAGGAGATCGAACGGCTCGAGGAGGAGTTCACCGAGCCGCCGGAGTGCGAGTGCAGCTGCGGCGACCCGGACAACGATGCGCTGCCTTGTGGCGAGGTGGCCGCCTACGCCGTGACCGTGCTCTGCCCCGAAGACCGCTGCACCCACACCTACCTGCTGTGCCGGGAGTGCCGCGACCAGTGGGTGCAGAGCTGTCCACCGCCCCACCAGATCCGCGTCGCGCCGCTGGGCTGAGGTGAGCTCAGGGCGTGAGGTCGTCGAGCGACTCGGCGTCGACGATGCGGTACGCGTAGCCCTGCTCGGCCAGGAAGCGTTGGCGGTTCTGGGCGAAGTCGGCGTCGATGGTGTCGCGGGAGACGATCGTGTAGAAGTGCGCGGTCTTGTTGCCGTCGCCGGGGCGAAGCAGGCGGCCGAGGCGCTGGGCCTCCTCCTGCCGCGACCCGAAGGAGCCGGAGACCTGGATCGCGACCTCCGCGGAGGGGAGGTCGATGGAGAAGTTGGCGACCTTGGAGACGACGAGGAGGTCGAGCTCGCCGGAGCGGAAGGCGTCGAAGAGCCGCTGGCGCTCCTTGACCGTCGTCTTGCCCTCGATGACGGGAGCGCCGAGCGAGTCGGCGATCTCGTCGAGCTGGTCGAGATACTGGCCGATCACGAGGGTCGGCTTGCCCGCGTGAGCCCCGACGATCTCCTTGACGACGTCGATCTTGTGGTGCGTGCACGAGGCGATCCGATAGCGCTCGTCGGGCTCTGCGGTGGCGTAGACGAGACGCTCGTCGGTCGGCAGGGTCACCCGCACCTCGACACAGTCGGCCGGTGCGATCCAACCCTGCGCCTCGATGTCCTTCCAGGGGGCGTCGTAGCGCTTGGGCCCGATCAGTGAGAACACGTCACCCTCGCGCCCGTCCTCGCGCACCAGCGTGGCGGTCAGGCCGAGTCGGCGCCGCGCCTGGAGGTCGGCGGTCATCCGGAAGATCGGGGCAGGGAGGAGGTGCACCTCGTCGTAGACGACGAGGCCCCAGTCGCGGGCGTCGAGCAGCTCGAGGTGGGGGTAGGTGCCCTTCCGTCGCGTGGTCAGCACCTGGTAGGTGGCGATCGTGACCGGGCGGATCTCCTTGACGCTGCCCGAGTATTCGCCGATCTCGTCCGGAGTCAGTGAGGTGCGGCGTACGAGCTCGTCCTTCCACTGCCGTGCGGAGACGGTGTTGGTGACGAGGATCAACGTCGTCGCCTGCGCCTCGGCCATGGCGGCCGCCCCGACGAGCGTCTTACCGGCGCCACAGGGGAGCACGACGACCCCGGAGCCGCCGTGCCAGAACGACTCGACCGCCTCGGCCTGATAGGGCCGCAACGTCCAGTCGGTGGTGTCGAGCGCGATCGAGTGGGCCTCGCCGTCGACGTAGCCGGCGAAGTCCTCGGCCGGCCAGCCGAGCTTGAGCAGCGCCTGCTTGAGGTTGCCCCGCTCGGAGGGGTGGACCGCGACGGTGTCGTCGTCGAGGCGTTCGCCGAGCATCCCGGCGACCTTCTTGGCGCGCACGACCTCCTCGAGCACCGCGCGGTCGGAGGAGACCAGCATCAGCCCGTTGGCCGGGTTCTTCTCCAGCCGCAGCCGGCCGTAGCGGGCCATCGTCTCGGCGACATCGACCAGAAGGGAGTGCGGCACCGGGTAGCGGGAGAACTCCAGCAGCGTGTCGACCACCTGCTCGGCATCGTGCCCGGCAGCGCGAGCGTTCCACAGCCCCAGAGGTGTGAGCCGGTAGGTGTGGATGTGCTCCGGTGACCGCTCGAGCTCGGCGAACGGCGCGATCGCCTTGCGGCACTCACCCGCCCGGGCATGGTCGATCTCGAGCAGCAGCGTCTTGTCCGACTGGACGATCAGGGGGCCGTCGTTCACCGCACCAGCCTACGGCTGCGAGGGTCGTACGCTCCGAACTCGGGAGAGCGCGAAGGTGCGCAGGTCGTCGCCGACCCGCGCCTCGAGGAAGCCGCCGTCGACGCCCAACGGCTCCACGCGTGCCTCGCCGCCCACCCCGCGGCCGTCGACGTAGGAGAGCACCACCGGCTCACCGGCGTCGATGGCCTCGTGGAGGATCGCCATGGTCGTGGCCGGCTCGGCCGGCCTCGGCCGGGAGTCGGCCACCTCGTCGCCAGCCTTGATCTTCGTCGCGACCGCGCGCGCCCGGGCCGTCACCTGCGCCTCGTCGGCCGCGGGCGTACGCCGCGCGCGAGCCTTGGCGCGCTTGGCGTCGGGCCGCGCGACATGGACCGAGCCGTCGGGAGCCTCCACGACCGGCGCGAGCCCGAGCTCGCGCAGCCGGGGGAGGAGCGAGTCGAGGGCGACGGTGCTGACCACCACGGTCGGCGCGAGCCGTCGCAGCCCGAGCGAGTCGGCCGCCGGGTGGGCCAGCAGCTCGGCGAGCGCGGTCTCGTCGTCGCTGCGCAGATAGGCGGCAGCGAACCCGACCCGCACGGTGCCGAAGGTGCGGGCCGTGTCATCGACCAGGTAGGTCAGCGCCTGCGGCACCGGTGTGCGGGAGGCGACCGCGAGGAAGGCATGGATCTCGGCGGCGGTCCAGCCACGGTCCATCGCGCGGCGCACCGACTCCTTGGTGAACCGGTAGACCGTCGCTCCGCCGTGCGACTCCACGGTCGCGACCACGGCGAGCGTGCGCCCGAGGGTGGGTTCGAGCGGCCCGGGGGCGACCGCGGTCAGGTCGCCCTGCAGCAGCACATGGTCGACGGGTGCCGGCAGCAGCTCGGCCAGCACCGCCA
Source organism: Nocardioides albertanoniae (assembly GCF_006716315.1). NCBI lineage: Bacteria > Bacillati > Actinomycetota > Actinomycetes > Propionibacteriales > Nocardioidaceae > Nocardioides > Nocardioides albertanoniae. The sequence continues at coordinate 1,002,071 of NZ_VFOV01000001.1, forward strand.
CAGCGTCCTCGCCGGCGAGCAGCGTCCGCCCGTAGGTAGCCAGCCCGCCGAAGGCGCCCAGCCCGAGCGTCTCCGCCTCGCTGAGCGCCCAGGCCACCAGCGACTCGCGCGACTCGGTGCGGGTGCGCGGGCGTCGAGGCCGCTCCCAGGAGAGCCTGGCCACGACGGCCGCGGGTCCGGTGCCCGCGGCGAGCACCTCTCCTGCGGGCAGGTCGGCGAGCAGGCCGAGGGTGAGTCTCCGCGTCTCGGCGACCGTGGCCCCGGCCATCTCGGGAGCGAGCGCGTTCCACGTCTTCCCGGCGACATCTCGCTCGCCGACCAGCCCGGGGATGCGTGGTGTCGCCAGCCAGGCACCGGCCACGTGGGCCCATCGCGATGCCATCGGCTGCTGCAGCCACTGGTCGAAGAGGTCGGTCGGCATCCAGCACGGGTCGCCCTCCTCGTCGGCGCTCTGGGCGAGCAGCCCCGAGGCCCAGGCGACCTCGACCAGCAGCGCCGCGACAGACTCGGAGACATGGAGCCGCTCGGCGCTCGCCCTCAGGTCACGCACCGTCAGGCCGGCCCCGCCGCGCAACGTCCGAGGAGGTGTGGACCCCCAGGCGTCGTGGAGGAGCTCGAGGTTGCGCACGACCTCGAAGGCGGCTCCCGCGGCAGCGCGGTCGACCAGCGAGGAAGCGCGCTCGGAGGTCGGCAGCGGCGGCGCGACGTCAGCGGCTGCCCGCGTGGTCACCCCGCCCCGCAGGGCGAGTCCCACCTCGCCGGGAAGGGTCAGCATCTCCCCGCCCGACGGAGATGCGATCAACAGGCCGTGCGCGATCAGCTCCTCGGCCGGCCCGGCGGCCTCGGCCACCGAGATGTCCGTGCGCGCGCGGGCGGAGGAGGCCTGCCCGCCGCCGGCGTCGACGGCCTCCAACATGGCCCTGGCCTCGGGCGATACGGCCGCCAGGCGGCGTACGGCATCGTCGTGGTCACCGGTGAACGGTTGCAGCCCCGAGCCCCCGCCGGAGCGGCCCAGCAGGGCCGAGACCCCGGTCACCGCGCGGAGGCCTCCGAGGGAGTGCCAGACCAGGCAGCGTGCCTCCAGATGAGAAAGTGCCCGTGTCGAAGCGTCGACTTCAGCGTTCACCATGGAAGATAGGTGGGCTTTGGTGGTTTGATTCGCCAGGACAACGGCATCAAGCACGACCAGTTCGAGATGGTTAAGGTCATCCAGAGCGTGCTGCAAAGATGTGCGGGTGGCTGCTCGGGCGGCGAGTTGGCTGGAGTCATGAGGGGACGGCGTGGCGAGATCAGGACGAGCAAGAAGCAGGTGCGAGATGCGCTCTGTGGACCAAGAGCGCAATTGGTCTGCCAGTGAGCGGAAGCCTGTGTCCATCGGCATCACGCTATCCCGGCAGACCTAGGGAGCGAGATGTCCAGGAAAGTAGTGATCGCGCACGGGTCGGCCACCGACGTCGGCCAGGTGCGCAAGGTCAACGAGGACTCCCACGTGGCCGAGCCACCGGTCTTCGTCGTAGCCGACGGCATGGGCGGCCACGACGGTGGTGACATCGCCAGCGAGATGGTGATCCAGGAGTTCGCCAAGCTCGGCGGCGCCCATTACGAGTCCGAGGCCGGCAGCCAGGCGATGGTCGAAGCGCTCCAGGCCGCCCAGGACCGCATCGTGGCCTTCGCGCTCGAGCAGCGCTCGCGCGGATCCGCCGAATACCAGTCCGGCACGACGTGCGCCGCGGCCCTGATCGCCGACGGCGGCAGCAGCCCGCTGTGGGTGCTCCTCAACGTCGGCGACTCGCGCATCTACCGATACTTCGACGGTACGTTGAGTCAGCTCAGCCGCGACCACAGCCTGGTCCAGGAGCTGGTCGACGCCGGCCAGATCACGCCCGAGGAGGCCGAGCGCCACCCGGAGCGCAACGTCGTGACCAGGGCCTTGGGCGGGATGGCACCTGCCGTTCCCGACATCTTCCAGGTGACGCTTCCCGTCGGCGCGCGGTTGATGCTGTGCTCGGACGGCGTGAGCGGAATGATCTCGGATTCTGAGATCTCCGACATCTTGGCCTCGGAGTCGACCGATGCGCGCGACACCGCCGAGAAGCTCGTCGCCGCAGCGGTCGAGGCAGGCGGGCGTGACAACGCCACCGCAATCGTGGTCGATGTGATGGGATTGACCGAGGAGAACCCGTATGACTCGGAGCAACAAAGGGTGAGTATGGAGCAGAAGCTAGGAGTGCTGCCATGAGTGAGCGTCAGCCGACAACCATCGCAAGCACGTCCTATACGCCGGGCACGTGGTTCGGCATCATCGGTGAGAGCGCCACGGTGCTGCTCCCGCCTTCGGAGAAGGGCCGCGCGGGTGCCCTCTGGGCGCTCGTCGACGACGGTGCCGGGTTCGACGAGGTGCTCGACGCGCTCGTCGCGACCGGGCTCAGCTCGTTGCCCGGTTTCGTCCTCATCTCTGGAGACGTGACACCGGAGGGCGGCAGCGTACGCACGGTCGTCCGCGGTCCTTCGGTGGTCTCCTTCGAGGCCGGTGAGGGGGCGGTCGAGGTCGACGGCTCGACGTCGAAGACGTGGGTCGAGCGCACGCTCGACGGTGTGACCCGGATGTCGGTCTCGTTGGGCGAGGAGGGCGCGACCGGTGAGCCGATGACAGCCCTGGGCGGGCTGCTGCGCGTCTCGGGGCTCGAGGTCCCGCCGCTCGCCCCGGAGTCCAACCACGACGACTCGCCCGAGAGCCGCGCCGGTTTCGTCGGCTCCCGGGTCGCGGTCGAAGAGGGCAACGAGGAGAGCGTCGAGCCGGCCGCGGCCGTCGCCGACCCGCTCTCCGACCCGTTGCCCGAGCACAACTACGACGACTCCGCCGAGCGCGACGGCGTCGACGAGGCCGTCGCTGAGGAGCAGCCGGTCGAGGAGGAGTCGTCCGCGGCGCCGTCGCTGTCGGTCGTGCCCCCGATCCCGGTCTCCGGCGATCAGTCTGACGGCGACTCTGAGTCGGGCTACGACTCCGATGATGACGCTGCCCTCGGCCAGGAGCCCGACTCGGACGAGCCGATCTCGGTGAGCCGCGGCGAGGAGTCCGGCGATGCCTTGGCGCCGCGCCACGACGACCTGACCGAGCACACCGAGTCCTTCGAGCTCCCCGGTGCTTCGGAGCAGTCCGACGAGCAGGCCCCCGACGCGGGCTCGCACGGCTATGAGGACGACTACGCCAGCGACGAGCACGCCGCTGCGGTGGCGTCGTCCTTCGGGCCGCCCGCGGTCTCCCCGGACCCGCTCTCCGACGGTGACGCCGGTGCGGACGACGAGACGGAGGTCCTTCAGGCCGTCGACGAGAAGACCTTCGACGACCAAGGCTATGACGACCAGGGCTATGACAGCCGGTCGTTCGAGGCGTCGGACGACGAGCCCGGCCACGAGCAGCCGGAGTCGGCCGCTGCGCCCGAGTTCGGTCCGCCGCCGGTGCCGCCCCCGCCGCCGCTGACCCCTCCGCCGCCGCCGATCGACGGGCCGCCCGCGGCCTTCGCCGACGCGGACGTCGAGTCGCAGGCCGACGTGCCCGCTGGGGGCGACGCCGAGGCCGAGGCTGCACCAGAGGGCGATCACGTCTCGGACGGCGAGCCGCTCGACGGGCCGATGGTCGACGGCCCGCCCCTGGACGGCCCGCCGCTGGACGGTCCGCCCGCCGAGGGTCCGCCGCTCGCTGGCCCGCCGCTGGACGGTCCGCCGGCCGAGTCGTCGGTGGGTGACATCCCGCCGGCCCCGCCCGCGCCACCGGCCCCGGGTGCGTTCCCGTTCCCGCCGGCGCCGCCCGCCCCGCCCTCGGCGCCTCCGGCGCCGGAGGCGCCCGAGGAGCAGTCCTGGGAGGAGCCCAACCCCGACGAGGACGACCACGACGGTCTGACCCGCATCGGTGTCGGTGAAGACCTCAACGCCGGCCTCGCCGGGATCCCCGGCCAGCCCGAGGCCCCGAAGGTGACCGCCTACCCGGTTGCGCGTCTGGAGTTCTCCAGCGGCGACCGCGTCGAGGTCGACCGGGTCGTGCTGGTGGGCCGTGCGCCCGAGGCGAGCCGGTTCACGCCCACCGAGCAGCCGATGCTGGTGACCGTGCCGAGCCCGCACCAGGAGATCTCCTCGACCCACTGTGAGATCCGGCCGGGTGCCGGGGTCGACCACGGTGCTGCGGTGGTCACCGACCTCGGCTCGACCAACGGCACCGTGCTGGTCCAGCCCGGGCTCGGCCCGGAGGACCTCCGCCCCGGCGTACCCGTCCAGCTCATGCCCGGTGCTGTCATCGACCTCGGTGACAGTCTGACAATCCGGGTGACCAACCCGTGATCCACCAGCATCTGCTGATGCCGCCGCCTCCGTGTTCGCTCTGTGCCACGGGGGCGGCGGCATGAGTGCTGCCGGCATCCAGGGCCCGGTGGTCGAGGCTGCGATCGCGGAGCCGGACCGCCGGTTCTACGCGTTCGCGATCGACAGGGTGATCGCCTGGGCGATCTTCGCCGCGGCGGCGTTCGTCGCCTGGCTGGTCTTCTTCCGCAACGGCAGCCCGCTGCCCGGGGTCGCGCTGGTTCTCGGTGTCGTGCTGGTGGTCTGGCTGGTCGGTGCCGTGCTGACCGGCTCCGGTGGCAAGACCCCCGGGAAGGTGGCGCTCGGTCTCCGTGTGGTCAGCGACGACGCGGGATCCGGGGGTGGCCCCATCGGCGTCGGAAAGGCGTTCGTACGCCAGGGCCTGCTCGGGCTGTGCACCATCCCGACGCTCGGCATCGGCACCGCCACCTTCGCCTGGGTCGCGGCCATGGACGACCGTGGTCGCCGTCAGGGCTGGCACGACCGTCGCGCGGGCTCCGTCGTCGTCGACGTACGTCCGCCGGTCGTCGTCGAGGCAGAGGAGGAGGCTCCGGCGCCGCGTCGCATCGTCAACCTGACCACCATGCGTCTGAAGCAGGCCGAGGCCGCACCGGAGCGGTCGGCCAGGCCGGAGACCCCTGCGGCTCCGACCCAGACCGTGCCGGCGCAGAAGGCCCCGACCCAGGACCCGTCGGCCCCGGTCGTCCAGTTCCAGGGCGACCCGGCCGACCAGGCTCGGATCGATCAGGCTCGGGCGGCCGCGGCCGCCCAGGACGCCCCGACTCAGGTCGGGCCGACTCCCGCCGCTCGCCAGACCCCGGCCGCGCCGGTGCCGACGCCTCCGGCTCCGGCGGCTCCTCCGGCTCCTCCGGCTCCTGCGCAGCCTGCCGCTCCGCCGCCCCCGCCGACGACCGCACCTCCCGCGGCGACGGCTCGCTGGAAGGTCACCTTCGACACGGGGCAGAGCTTCGTCGTCGAGGGCCTCGCCATCGTCGGCCGCGGCCCGGAGCCGCGTCCGGGCGAGGAGGTCTCCCACCGGGTTGCCCTTCCCTCCAGCGACATGTCCCTGTCGAAGACCCACGCCCAGTTCCAGGTCGCTGCCGACGGCAGCCTCGTGGTCATGGACCGCGGCTCCACCAACGGCAGCACCCTGATCCGCAAGGGCGCCGCCAGGGCCCTCGGTGCCCGCCGCCCGGCGGCGCTGATCGACGGCGACAAGGTCAAGTTCGGCGACCGCACCATGGACGTCGTGCGCGAGGCCTGAGCGCCGAGAAGTCACCCCTGCAGGCCGAGAAGTCACGCTCGTGACTTCTCGGCCTGCGTGCGTGACTTCTCGGCGCTCAGTCGACGTTGTCGAAGGTCGCGGGGCGATGCTCGAGACCGAAGCGGTCGGTCGGCCAGAAGACGGCTGCGACACGGCCGACGACGTCGGAGACCGGCACGTACGCGCTCGAGCAGGTCTCCTTGATCGCGGGGTCGGTCGACCTCTGACGCTTCGGGCTGCACAGGTGGAAGGAGGAGTCGGCGGAGTTGGCGCGGTTGTCACCCATCACGAAGAGCCGACCCTTCGGGACGACCGCCTTCCAGCCCTTGCAGCCGCCCGCGAGATAGGCGCCGTTGTCCTGGGTCATCGGCCCGTCGCAGTGGTCGGTCGGGGCGATGAACGAGGTCTCGTCGAGAGCGGTGCCGTTGACGAGGATGCGCCCCGAGTCGCAGCACTCGACGGTGTCGCCGCCGACGCCGATGACCCGTTTCACGAGGTGGTCGCCGCTGGGGTAGAGCCCGATCTTCGAGAGCGCGGCCCGAAAGCCGGAGGGTGAGGGTGGGATCTGGTTGGCGAAGATCCAGTCACCGGGATCGGCGAAGACGACCACGTCGCCGCGCTCGGGGGAGCCGCCCAGCCAGTAGGAGGGTTTCTCGACCAGCACCCGGTCGTTGATCGCGAGACCGGGCTCCATCGACCCGGACGGGATGTAGAACGCCTGCACCAGGAAGGTCTTGATGAAGATGGCCAGCAGCACCGCCGTGACCGCGATGATCACGATCTCGCCGAGCGAGCGCAGGAATCCCCTGGACCCCTGGCCCGACCCGGCTGCCGGCTCCTCGTTCATGGCCCCCATGCATCCGGACCCTACCCGCGAGCCGTCGAAATTCAGGGTCGCGCCCGGCCGCCGACCGCTAGGTTGACACCACTCGGGATGCCGTTCACGTGATGACAAGAGAGTCCGATGACCCAGATCGCCGAACCGACCGCCCGAGACCTTGCCAGGAAGCGCCCGTGGTGGATCTGGGTCGCTCTCGCGGTCGTCCTCCTCCTCGCTGTCGCGGCAGCAGTCGTCGGTGGATCGGGCATCTCGCGCGCCCTCGCCGCCGAGGAGGACGCTCGTCAGGCGGAGTCGGTCGCCGAGGCGCTGCCGGAGACGTACGCCGTGGCCTCCTCCCTGCTCTCCGAGCGCGACGGCCGGCTGGCCGGCGTGCCTCCCGTCGTGATGCGTCCTCTGCAGGAGGCGACCGATGTGACGATCAAGGCCTGGCTGAGCGCGGCGCGGGCGATCGACACCGACGGCGACGAGGAGCTCGGGCGTCAGGTCGCTGACATCCGCGGCGAGCTGAACGGGATCGACGACCTGCGCGAGCAGCTCCGGAAGAAGGCTACCCGGTCGGAGGCGGCCCGGCGATACACCGATCTGACCACCAGCCTGTTCGGCCTCCCGGCGCGGATGCCGTCGCTCGGCGAGGAAGCCGACGACACGCGGAGCAAGGCGCTCGCCGACCTCGGCGCGGCCTGGGTCGCCCTCGGCCAGGAGCGGAGCATCATGGCTGCCCTCGTGCCGCAGGAGATGGCTGCGGGGCCCACCCAGCCATCGCGAGCCGGTGATCGAGAGCTGGCCGCGCTGGCCGAGGCCGAAGCCACGTGGCGTACGTCCCTGGGCGACTTCTACGCGCACACCTCCGACGAGCAGCGTCACGCCCTCGACCAGCTCACCGACGGGACGGCCGAGGAGGGCGCCGTCGGCACACCTGCTCAGCAGGCGGTCGGCGAGGTCATCGACGGCGGCCTCGGAAAGGTCGCCGCGACCCCGGGGAGCTACTTCTCCTCGGTCTTGGACCTGACCCTGGGGCTGCAGCGGATATCGGCCGGGTCCGCCGAGGAGGTGAGCGCCGATGCCGCTCAGATCCGACAGGACGCGAGCACCACCGCACTGATGATCGTCATCGGTGTCGTCTGCGTCGTCGTGGTGCTGCTCGTGGTCGCGCTGGTGCTGCTCGTGCTCGGCATCGTCCTGAGTCGCCGCCGGGTGTGATCGGCCCCGATACGCTCGACGCGTGTCTCCAGAACTCGCCCGTCGTCTCGAGGCTCTCGAGCACGATCTCGAGGTGCGGGGAAGTGTCTTGGTCGCCTATTCGGGCGGTGCCGACAGCGCCTTCCTCCTCGCCGCCGCCACCAGGGTCCTGACCAGCGACAACGTGGCTGCCGCGACCGGCTACTCGCACAGTCTCCCGGTCTCCGAGAGGGACCCGGCCGCGGAGCTGGCGCAGAGCCTCGGCGTACGCCTCATCACCCCGCGCACCCACGAGATCGAGCGGGAGGGCTACCGCGCCAACGGCACCGACCGCTGCTTCTTCTGCAAGGCCGAGCTGCTCGACACCCTGACCCCGCTGGCCCGCGAGCTCGGTCTCGCCCACGTGGCCACCGGCACCAACGCCGACGACGCCGTCGAAGGTCTCGGTGGGCTGCGGCCGGGCATCCGCGCGGCCGCCGAGCGCGGCGCGATCACCCCGCTCAAGGACGCCGGCCTCACCAAGGCCCAGATCCGCGAGGCCTCGCGGATCTGGGGCCTGCCCACCTGGGACAAGCCGGCCGCCGCCTGCCTCTCCAGCCGCATCGCCTACGGCCTCGAGGTCACCCCGCGTCGGCTGGCGCGCGTCGAGCGCGCCGAGCGCGACCTTCGCAGCGTCCTGGCCACCCACGGACACGACGCCGCCAAGCTCGACCTGCGCGTGCGCGACCACGGGGAGAAGGCCACCGTGGAGCTGTCGGCTAGCCTCCTGCCTCTCGACCCCCACGAAGCTGATGAGGTGCTCACGACCGTGACCGACGCAGGATTCACCGACGCGGTGATCGATCCGAAGGGCTTCCGCTCCGGATCCATGAACGAACCGCGATCGAGGCAGGCGCCCCGGTGATCGACTTCTGGCACACGATCACCGCGACCCAAGCCGTGCCCGAAGCGCCCTGGCTGATCGGTGCCGGGCTCGTCGCCCTGGCGCTGGTCGTGTGGCGTACGTCGTGGCGCACCGTACGCCTCGGGGTCACCGTCGTCCACGAGGCGGGCCACGCGGTGGTGGCCGTGCTGGTGGGCCGGCGCCTGTCGGGCATCAAGCTCCACTCCGACACCTCGGGGGTCACGCTCTCGCGCGGCAAGCCGAGCGGCCCCGGGATGGTGGCGATGCTCGCCGCCGGCTACCTCGCGCCCGCGCTGCTCGGTCTGCTCAGCGCCACGCTCCTCGCCGCCGGTCACGCCCTCGGGCTGCTGTGGCTCCTGGTGGCGGCGATGCTCGTGCTCCTGCTGTGGGTGCGCAACGGCTACGGCCTCGTCGTGCTGCTGGTGCTCGGGGCGGCGCTGGGCGCGATCAGCTGGTACGGCGACGACCGGATCCAGACCGTCGCCGCCACCCTGGTCACCTGGCTGCTCCTGCTCGCCTCGCCGAGGCCGCTCCTGGAACTCCTCGGCCGAGGAGCGCGTGGGCGCCGCGGATCCGACCCCGACCAGCTCGCCGGGCTGACCGGCATCCCGTCGGTGATGTGGATCCTGGGCCTGCTGGTGGTCAACCTCGCCGGGCTCGTCGTGGGTGTCACCACGCTCGTGCCGACGCTGTCCGACCTGGTCTGACCGGTTCCGAGCGCGATCTGCCTACAGCTCGAACTCGTCGGCGATCTGACGCAGCGCGGGGGAGACCTTCTGACCCAGCTCTCGCGTGGGCGGGCGACCCTTGGCGTAGCCGTCGCGGATGTCGTCGAGGAGCTTGATGACGTTCTCGACGATCAGCTCCATCTCCTCGGGGTTGCGGCGCTTGGCCGCACGCTGACGGCCGGAGACGGAAGGCGTGCGCTCCAGCACGGTCACCGAGAGCGCCTGCTCGCCGCGGCGGCCCTGGGCGATGCCGAACTCCACCCGGGTGCCGGCCTTCAGGGTCTTGGCAACGCCCTCGGGGAGCGCGTCGGCGTGGACGTAGACGTCCGGGCCGTCGTCCTGCGACAGAAACCCGAAGCCCTTCTCGGCGTCGAACCACTTAACCTTGCCAGTAGGCACGGCAGCTTGCCCCTTCCTCGCGCAACAGCGCTCCACAACGTACGTCGGCCGGCGACTGTGACGGCTGACGCGGGAGAGCCTAGCCCTCGGCGCCTACAGGCGCGCGAGGTATTCCCCTTCGGACCGCCCGGCAGGACCCCGCAGTCGGGCCGCTCAGCACGGTGTCTGTGGCCGGACGGCTGGTCCCCGACTCGGCCGGGGCCGTATACTCCGGCTACCCCTCAGTAGATTTGCAAATGATTTCGCACACCATTGGTAATCGAGACCAGTTATGACGTAGGTTTACGTCGCCAAAGACTGCAGACAGGCACGCCCCGAGTGCCGGCAGACTTCGCGGCGGGGGATTGGGTGTGCGCCACAGACGGTGTGCACCTTGCTCGGGAATGATGTGACATGGCCACGAGAGGGAGTAATGGCCGAGCCATACGCAAGCTCAACCCACCGTCCGGAACGAAAGCCCTGGCAGGGAATTCGAGCACGCCTGATCTTCGTGCTGCTCATCCCGACCATCGCGGCCATGGTGTTCGGCGGGCTGAGCATTTCGCGCGCCCTCTCAGCTCAGGCGGAAGCGCGCCAGGCCGAGACGGTCGCCCAGGCGCTGCCTGACACCTACAACCTCGCGATCAACATCCTCTTCGAGCGTGACGGTGCCCTTGCGGGCGTTCCCGAGGTCGTCATGCGGCCTCTGCAGCAGACGACCGACGAGTCGATCGAGGCGTGGAGCGCCAAGGCGAAGGAGATCGACGCCGGCGACGACAAGGACCTCGAGAACAACATCGTCGAGATCCAGCAGGCGCTGAACGGCATCGACGACCTGCGCGCCCAGATCCAGGAGAAGGACACCGCGGTCGAGGCGCAGCTGGCCTACACGAACGTGATGAACAACCTCTTCGGCATCTCCGCGCAGATGCCGACCCTGGAGGACGACGACGTCTTCTCCAAGATCTCCGCGATCAGCAACGTGCGCCCCGCCTCGGAGGCGATGGGCACCGAGCGCGTCATCATGATGAAGGCGCTCGGCGAGAAGGCGGTCAGGGAGAAGAACGGCGAGGTCAACCCCGACGTGCTCAGCGACGAGGATTTCGCCGAGCTCGCGCGTGCCGAGGCCAAGTGGCGCCTGTCCACCTCCGACTACTACCTCAAGACCTCTCCCGACATCCAGAAGATGCTCGACGAGCTGACCAACGACACCACCACCGACGGCTCGATCGGAGCCCCCGCGCACCGGGTCGTCAACCAGGTGATCTCCAGCGGCAGCATGGACCGGATCAAGATGAGCCCGGACCAGTACACCGGCGCCAGCACCGAGTTCATCCGCGGTCTGCAGAAGATGATCGTCGCGACCGCCCAGGAGATCAGCGACGACGTCGGCCAGATCAAGGACGACGCGACCCGCGACGCCATCATCATCGGTGTCCTCGTCCTCGGCGTGCTGATCTTCGCTCTCGCCGTCGGTCTGGTCGCGGCCCGCTCCATCCTGTCGCCGCTGAGTCAGCTGCGTCGTCTGGCCTACAACCTGGCCAACCACGACCTGCCTGAGCGAGTCACCTACATGAACCAGGCCGAAGGCCCGGTCGACACCTATGTGGAGCCGCTCGACATCGCCCGTCGAGACGAGATCGGCGACGTCGCCGACGCGTTCGACGCGGTCCACGTCGAGGCGGTCCGGCTCGCCGGCGAGCAGGCCGAGCTGCGTACGAACGTCGACAAGATGTTCATGAACCTCTCCCGCCGTTCGCAGAGCCTCGTCGAGCGTCAGCTCCAGCTCATCGACCAGCTCGAGGCCAACGAGCAGGACCCCGACGACCTCGCCAACCTGTTCCGCCTCGACCACCTCGCGACCCGTATGCGCCGCAACGACGAGTCCCTCCTCGTCCTCGCCGGCGGCGAGATCGGCCACGCCGCTCGCGGCCCCGTGCCGGTGCTCGACGTGCTGCGTGCGGCCGCCTCTGAGATCGAGCAGTTCGCCCGGGTCGACATCGACTCCGAGGAGAACGCGGAGTTCGAGGGCGCGATCGCCGGTGACCTCGTGCACCTCCTCGCGGAGATGATCGAGAACGCCACCAACTTCTCCCCGCCCGACACCGCGGTCACGATCCGCACCTTCCGCGCCGGCCCGGCCGCGCCGCTGCTGGTGGAGATCGAAGACCTCGGCATCGGGATGACGCCGGAGGAGCTCGACGCGGCCAACATGAAGCTGCGCCGCGCCACCGGCCTCGACGCCGACGTCGCCCGGATGATGGGTCTCGTCGTGGTCGCGCGCCTCGCGGCGCGCCACGGCCTCTACATCGAGCTCGTGCCCAACCGCCCCCGCGGTGTGGTCGCGCGGGTCGAGATGCCGGTCACCACGATCGTCGGCGCCCACGCCGAGGCCCCCTCGGCCGAGCAGCAGGGCTACGACGCCTACGCCTTCCAGGGCGGCTACGGGCAGCAGACCGGCGGCTACCCCGTCACCGGTGAGCTTCCCTACGAGATGCAGTACGGCATGCCTGCCTACGACTCGCAGCCCTACGCCGGCGGCAACCCCTACGACGTTCCCGTCGGCGCGCTCCCCGCGCCGGAGGCGCCGATGAACTCGGCCGCGGCCCCGGCGCTGCCGAGCCGCACCCCGGGTGCCTCCAACCACCCCAACCTCGCCGGCGGCACCGGGTCGTTCCCGCAGCAGGGCGCCAACGGCTTCTCCGGTCAGCACAACGGCTTCGGGCAGAACGGTCCGCAGACCGGTCAGCAGCCTGCGTACGGTGGCGTGCCGCCGATGCCGGGCGACCCGGGCTTCGAGGGCCCGACCTCCCGCAGCGGCAGCTTCCCCGCTCAGCCGCAGCAGTTCAGCGGCAGCCAGCAGCAGTTCGGTGGCGACCCGTTCGGTGGCAACCAGGCGCCGCAGCAGCCGCAGCAGCCCCAGCAACAGGGCGGCCAGCCGGGCGGACAGCCGCAGAGCTTCCTGTCCAACATGCTGCCGGTTCGCAAGGCCGAGGATCTGGCCGCGCGGTTCCCCGACGGTCGATTCGACCCGAGCCAGACCGACGACCTGCCGCGGCGCGACCCGGGCGGTCAGGGCGGCAGCCCGTTCGGCACCAACACCGGCTCCTTCCGTACGTTCGAGCGTCCCAACGAGCACACCACTCCGCGCACGCCGCCTCCGGGCTTCGGTCCGGACGACGACCCGTTCGGTCCCGCCGGCGACGCGATCGCCCCGGGCCCGATGGCGCCCGAGCCGACCAACGCGGCCAGCCCGCTCGACTCGACCACCGAGGTGCAGATCCTCGAGGACGACCAGGGTGGCTCGATCTTCGACGACCTCCAGTCGGAGTGGTTCACCCGTCGCCGGCCGCTCGGTGCGCGCCGCGCGATGGAGGCCAAGGGCGACCCGCTGAGCGACCCGCTCGAGGGTCCGGCCGCCAAGGCGGCCAACGGAGCCAAGCCCGGAGACGCCGGCGCTGCGCCCGCAGCTCCCGGTGCGCCGGCCGACGACCAGGCTCCCCAGGACGACGAGCCGACGACGCCGCCGAGCTGGTCCTCGCCCGGTGACGAAGGTTGGCGCCGCGCCCAGGAGCTCGAGCAGCTTCAGGAGCAGGACCCCGAGTCGATCACTCAGGGTGGCCTCCCCGTACGTGTCCCTGGTCAGAACCTCATCCCCGGCGCGGCCCCTTCGGTCACACCGCCGACATCAGGTCCGCGTAACATGGACGCCCGCCGCACTCGCGGCATGTCCAGCTTCCAGAAGGGCGTCAGCCGCGCCCGCAACAATCCCGCTGAGGCGGAAAGCAACCCCGAAGGTGAGGAGCAGCAGTGACAACGGCCCCCGCAGGACTGGACTGGCTTGTCGACAGCCTGACCCAGCGCACCCCCGACATCGCCCACGCGATCCTGGTGTCGGCTGATGGCATGCCGATGGCCAGCTCCGTCGACTTCCCCCCCGGACCGGGCCGACCAGCTCTCGGCGATCGCCTCCGGTCTCACCAGTCTTACCCAGGGAGCAGCGCGCTGCTTCGCCGCGGGTAACGTCCAGCAGATGGTCATCGAGATGGACGGTGGCTATCTGGTTCTCATGGCGGTTGGTGAGGGCTCCAGCCTTGCCGCCCTCGCCGCCCCCGACTGCGATCTGGGACAGGTTGGCTACCAGATGCAGCTGCTGATCTCGCGTGTCGCCACCGCCCTCACCCCAGATGCCAGAACCGGCGCCTGATCGTGCCCCGACCCTAGGACTGAGATCGTGAGCAACCACGCCTCCGAACCGCCGCCGCTGGTCAGGCCGTACGCCCTGACCCGTGGACGCACTCAACCCAAGCGCGTCTTCCCGCTGGAAGCCCTGGTGATCACCGACCGGTATGTGATCGACGGATACGTCCGTTCGCCAGAGGAGCGGACGATCGCCGAGCTCTGCCGTGAGAGCCGTTCCGTCGCTGAGGTCGCGGCACTCATCCGGGTGCCCCTTGGTGTCGCCCGAGTCCTGATCGGTGACCTTGCAGAACGCGGCGTGGTGCAGGTGCACGCCAGCAAGGTCCCGGACGCCCCGGACACCGCTCTCCTCGAGCGCGTGCTGTCCGGCCTGAGGAAGCTTTGACAGGAGTAATGCAGTGACCACCGACTCCAAGCAGGCGACAATGTCTGCGAAGATCGTCATCGCCGGAGGGTTCGGCGTTGGTAAGACGACCTTCGTCGGATCCGTCTCGGAGATCGTCCCGCTGACGACCGAGGCCGTGATGACGCAGGCCACGGCCGGTGTCGACGACCTCTCCGCCGTGCCCAACAAGAAGACGACGACCGTCGCGATGGACTTCGGCCGGGTCTCGTTGGACTCCGACCTGATCCTCTACCTCTTCGGTACGCCGGGCCAGAACCGGTTCTGGTTCATGTGGGACGACCTGACCCAGGGCGCCATCGGTGCTGTGGTGCTCATCGACACCCGTCGCCTCGCCGACTCCTTCGGCGCGATCGACTACTTCGAGTCCCGCAACGTGCCGTTCGTGGTGGCGCACAACGTCTTCGGTGCCAACCAGGCCTACAAGCCGGAGCAGATCCGTGAGGCCCTGGCTCTTCGCCCGGACATCCCGATCGTCACCTGCGACGCTCGCGACCGCCAGTCGACCAAGGCGACGCTGATCTCTCTGGTCGAGTACGTCCTCTCGATGGTCTCGACCCGCGCGCTGCAGTAGTCCGCGACCCGCGATCACACCCCGACACCCGTTGGAGCCCGGCTCCGGCGGGTGTCGGGCATTTCAGGAGAGGTGTGGCGAGCCCTGACTGTGCGGTAGCGGCGGGCGTCTGCGAGGATGACGAGTTGTGCGGAAGTTCAGGTTGTGGTGGCGCAAGGTGACCCCGAAGTGGAACCTGAGACGCCTGTGGGCGAGGATGTGGTCCGTGATCACGACCCCGTACGCCGATGCGACGGCCGTCGCTGCCGTCGACGAGGCCCGCTCCGCGCTCCTGTCCGACGTCCCAGCCGGTGACGTCGGAGAACACCTCGGCCATGTGGCCGAGGAGGGCGCCGGTCCGGGCGTCGTGACCCACCTGTTCGCCTGCACCCGCAAGGGCTATGTGGGCTGGCACTGGTCGGTCACGGTCGTCTACGTCCCCGTGCTGGGCGACACGAGCCGGCTGACCGTCAACGAGGTAGTCCTGGTCCCGGGTGACGCAGCGGTCGTGGCACCTGCCTGGGTTCCCTACCGCGACCGGATCAAGCCCGGCGATCTCACTCCCGGCGATCTGCTGCCGGTCGAGGACGACGACGAGCGGTTGGTCCCGACGTACGCCTTCGGTGACGACCCGCTCGACGCCGACGAGAAGGCTCAGGTGCGCCAGGTCGCCAAGGACCTCGGTCTCGGCCGCGTCCGTACCCTCTCCGCCTCCGGCTTCGACGACGCCGCCGAGCGGTGGTACGCCGGTGACGGCGGCCCCGAGGCGCCGCTCGCCCAGGCTGCCCCCGACCAGTGCCACAGCTGTGGCTTCCTGGTCCGGCTCACCGGTCACCTCGCCTCCAGCTTCGGGGTGTGCGCCAACGGCGACGCGAACGACGACGGCAAGGTGGTCAGCCTCAACCACGGGTGCGGTGCGCACTCGGAGGTGCGGCTGGCGAAGAAGCACGAGCCGCAGCCGTTGCCGGAGCCGGTCTTCGACACACTCAGCCTCGACGTCGAGGCGCTCTGACCCGAGACGCGCCCAACGCCTAACGGGCGCCTGGGTCAGTTGCGCATCCGACGCGCCCTGCGTCGCCGGGTGACCTCGATGCCGATGGCGCCGATGCCGAAGGCGGCCAGGCAGGTCCAGACCCACCAGGTCCAGCCGCGGTCGCTGAGCAGGCCCCAGAAGGGGAGCAGGGCGACGAACGCGACCAGCCAGCCGAGCGTCGAGAGCTCGAAGGCTCTGACACCGTCTTCGTCGACGAGCTCGATCTTCGGCTCGGGAGGTGCCTCGGCGTAGCCCGGGTCGTCGGCGGCGTAGTAGTCGCCCTCGTAGGCGTCGTAGTGCTGCTCCGGGTAGGTGCCGGAGTAGTCCTCGTCGCGCCACTGGTCGTTCATGGGCTCCAATCTAGGCGAGGAGCGGGGAGCGCGACACCTGTGGGTCTCGACCGGGCGCTACGCTGGGAGGCATGGCTTCGCTTCGCTGCCCCTGTGGCTCCAACTTCCGCACCGAGACCGACGACGAGCTGGTCGAGAAGGTGCAGGAGCACCTCGCCGAGGCGCACCCCGACCGCACCTACAGCCGCGACGAGATCCTGATGCTCGCCGCGATGTCCTGACCGGCTCGCGCCGCTGAGACCCGTTCACCCGCTTCGACAGGTCTGCGGGAATAGTTAGCGATGGTAAGCAGTTATGCTTACCGTCATGCCTACCGCACAGTCCTCGATCGCCGCCGGCGCGACCTCTGACATCCCCGAGGTCGCGTCGTCGCTGCGCACCTCCGTCATGCGGATGCGCCGCCGCCTGGCCAACGAGCGCCACCCCGACAACGACCTCTCGCTGGGGTCGATGGCGGTGCTGGGGGCGCTGTTCGCAAACGACGAGATGACCCTCGGCGCCCTCGCCGCTCGCGAGCGGGTCCAGCCTCCGAGCATGACCCGGATGGTCAACTGCCTCGAGGAGGGCGGCTACGTCGCACGCCGACAGGGCGAGACCGACCGCCGCCAGGTCTTGGTCTCGATCACCGACAAGGGCCGCCGCACCGTACGCAAGGACCGGTTGAGCCGCGATGCGTGGCTCGCCCGTCAGCTCGCCGACATCGATGCCGACGAGCTCGCCGCCCTCCGCACTGCCGCCACCATCATGGAGAGAATAGCCACCAGTTGAGCCCCACATTCCGTTCCCTGCGCAGCCACAACTACCGCCTCTACCTGGCCGGGAGTGTCGTCTCCAACGTCGGCACCTGGATGCAACGCATCGCCCAGGACTGGCTGGTCCTGAGCCTTGGCGGCGGGGGAGCGGCACTCGGTGCCACGACCGGGCTGCAGTTCCTGCCGATCCTGCTGCTCAGCCCCTATGCCGGGGTGATCGCCGACCGCTTCCCGAAGCGGCGCATCCTGCAGGTCGCCCAGGGGTGGATGGCGCTGATGGCACTGGCTCTCGGTGTGCTGGCGGTGAGCGGGCACGCGCAGGTGTGGATGGTCTACGTGATCGCGTTCCTCTTCGGCGTCGGAGCGGCCTTCGACGGCCCGGGCAGGCAGTCGTTCGTCTCGGAGATGGTGCACCCCGACGACCTCACCAACGCCGTCGGGCTCAACTCGGCCTCGTTCAACCTCGCCCGCCTGGTGGGGCCGGCCCTGGCCGGGCTCCTGATCGGCTGGCTGGGCAGCGGGCCGCAGGCGACCGGCTGGGTGATCCTGATCAACGCCGTCTCCTACCTGGCGGTGATCGGGCAGCTGCAGCGGATGAACACCGCCGAGCTGCACTCACCCGACCCTGTCGCCCGGCGGCCAGGGATGCTGCGCGAGGGCATCGCCTACATCCGTACGCAGCCCAAGATGCTGATGGTGCTCGTCATCGTCTTCTTCGCCGGCACCTTCGGGATGAACTTCCCGATCACCTCCGCCCTGATGGCGACCGAGGAGTTCGGCAAGGGCGCCAGCGAGTTCGGTCTGCTCGGCACCGTCCTGGCGATCGGCTCGCTCTCCGGCGCGCTGCTCGGTGCGCGGCGCACCCGGATCCCGCTGCGGCTGATCGTGCTGGCCGCCACGGGCTTCGGGCTCATGCTCATCGTCTCCGGGCTGATGCCGACGTACGCCCTCTTCGCCCTGGCCGGCCCGTTCCTCGGCTTCTTCACGATCAC